>CAIRMO010000100.1 GCA_903879705.1 uncultured Candidatus Competibacteraceae bacterium
AAGCCTCGCGCCTGAATGGCGGAGAAGTGCGCAAACAAATCATCGCCGCCGTTATCGGGGGTGATGAAACCGAATCCTTTCGATTCGTTAAACCATTTCACGGTGCCAGTAACCATACTCAATGTATTTCCTGAAACTGAAAGCATTAGAACAATTGGGTCGAAACCCAAACAAGCCGCACGGGAGTCAAGACAGGGAACATGACGAACAGATTCGCTACTTGGCAATCACGCGCCGGTTTAATATAAGCGAAGACCTTGAGCAGGGCAAGCTGATTTATCGCGGCCCATTGAAAAAGTTTCGACCTCCGGATGGCTTGTCGTGGTGAACCGGCAGTTCCTTTGCCATCACCACCGCGTCCTCCTTGCCTTTGGTGGCCGGGTAGTAGCCTGACCGCAGGCCGATTTCACAAAACCCGGCAGTGGCATAAAGCCGGATGGCGCGCTGGTTGGAGGCGCGAACTTCCAGAAACACGGTCTGAGTCTGGACGGAACGCGCCAAATCCAACAGATGATCCAGCATTTGCTTTGCCAGCCCATGCCCCTGCAATTCCTCGCGCACACACACATTAAGAACGTGGGCATCGCCCGCCGCCGCCGACAAGATGCCGTACGCCTGAATCGGGTCATGCGGGACTTGCAGCACCCGGCAATGATAGCCAGCGCGGATGCAGTCGCGGAAGATGCCTTCTGTCCAGAAAAAGGCGTAAGCCCGCCGCTCGATCAGGGCAATTTCACGCACGTCGGCCAGCAGCATCTGGCGAAACTGGCCGGTGCCGGGTTCCCGCTGCGGATTCATGGCGCGGGCGATCTCCAGCCCGATGCCGGCGGATGGGTGGTCAACGCCCGCCGCGCCAACCGCAGATCATCCCAGGCTTTGCGCTTTTCCCGCGGCGACCGCAGCAGGTAAGCCGGGTGATAGACCACGACCAGCGGGATGCGGGCCGGCCCGAAACGATGCACCAGGCCGCGCAGTTTACCGATCGGGGTATCCGTCGCCAGCAGGTTGTGGGCGGCGATCCGGCCCACTGCCAGAATGAGGCGCGGACGAATCAAGGCGATTTGCCGCTCCAGAAACGGCCGGCAACTGGCGGCCTCGGCGGAAGCCGGATCGCGGTTATCCGGCGGGCGACAGTTGTGGACTACACCACCAGCCGTTACGAAATTGTGATGATCTTCAACATCAATGCAAAAAAAGGTCTGGTCAGTACGCGGGCGGTCAGTGATTTCCTCGACTTCAACCGCGTCAAAGAAACACTCCGCTGGTCCCGGGTCGAACCGATTGGCGTCAAAAGGAATGCCAGCGGCAATTTCCGCCGGTAGCTTGTAGCGCATGGACGGCGGGATATACGCTGCAATCCGCTCGCACACGGTTATGGTCGCCTTGGCATCGAAATGTAAGCATCCCCGTCTCGCTTTAGCGTCCAAACCAAGGCGGGATAGACCACTGAGCAGAATCTGCACATCGTGATCGGAAAACCCGGAGGTAGCGATCTCGGCTTGCGGTTTGCGCTGCTCCCGAATGCGGGTGTAGCCGTCATCCATGAACCAAAACGCCAACATCCGCTCGTTAAGCCGGTCTGCCATCCAGACCGGCACTTGCTTCCGTGGCGTATAGAATTCTGCCCTCAAGGTGCGTAGCGCACGACTGGCCAAGGTTCGCACATGCACCGTGGGATAGATCTTCGGCCCGCCAGCGGTCGCCGCCACTGAGAGCATCCGAACCTGGGGGTGCAATTCTGCAAGCAATCCCGCTTTAAACAGTGCGTAGTCTCGTTGTCGCGCTGAATGACCAAATCCCAAATACGCACTTTTCGCATTGAGTGTTCCATCACCCAGCAATGTCCCGCACACGACATCGAAAGCCAGCCGGCTTAAACCCTGCCCAGTCGCAATCCGATCATCGGCCTTGAGCTGTTCCACTGGAATATAACCCCGGGTGGTCAGCACTGCATGATCCCCGGTTAGCTGAATCCCTACCCGGCTAGCGCCAGCGTTTTTAGCAGTCTGGTAGCTCATGCGGAAGAGGCGGCGGCCACCCAACGGCGATTCGTGCCAACCAATGACCCTACGCGGTACCAGTTGTCCCCGGTGGTCAACGGACATCACCTTGCCTTCATAGTGGGCGCGAACCAGCCGGCCAATTCTTTCCCACGAGCCATCCTCAAGCTTCACCAAGGCATTATATCTTAGGCATTTCAATATATTGGCTATATAAACCTGCTCGCGTTTCAATCCCACCGCCTGCAACATCGGATTGAGCAATTTGCCGGCCCGCCCGACGAACGGCTCGCCCTGCCGATCTTCGTCAGCGCCGGGTGCTTCGCCAATCACCAGCCATTCCGCCCGGCGGTCGCCCACCCCGAACACGGTTTGAATTCGGGTCTGACACAGGCCGCAGGCGGTGCATTGCCGAACTTCCGCCGCCAGTGTGTCCCAATCCATTTGAGCAATCGTCGCCGCCCGACGATTAGGCGCAACCGGGGCAAAATCAATGTCAGAGTGCGCGGCTATATTCCCCTCCTTGGATAAGGAGGGGTGGCGCGAAGCGCCGGGGTGGTTCAAGGGTTCGGGCTGAGGCGAAGCGCCGGGGTGGTTCAAGGGTTCGGGCTGAGGCAAAGCGCCGGGGTGGTTCAAGGGTTCGGACTGAGGCGAAGCGCCGGGGTGGTTCAAGGGTTCGGACTGAGGTGAAGCGCCGGGGTGGTTCAAGGGTTCGGACTGAGGCGAAGCGCCGGGGTGGTTTGATACTTCAGGTTGCATCGATGAGGCGGAAAGGCTTGCCGGCGCGGGCTCACCGGATAAAGAGGCGTGGTGTAAAACATCGGGGATATTTAAGGATTCCGACGGGTGCGGCCCACCCGCCAGTGGCTGGCGCGGCAGCCACAGCGGAATATCGAGATCAGCGAGAACCTGACGTTGACGGTCGCCGGACATGGCAGGCACTCACAGCAACTGCGGGTGCGCCCGCTCACTGGGCAGCAACATCTTGTTCAGGGCGTTCACATAGGCTTTGGCCGAGGCGATCACAATGTCAGTATCGGCACCCTGACCGTTGACCATCCGCCCACCTTTCGTCACTCGCACCGTGACTTCACCTTGCGAATCGGTGCCGCTGGTGATGTTGTTGACCGAGTACAGCAGCAACTCTGCGCCGGTTTGCAAAATGCTCTCAATCGCCTTGAACGCGGCATCGACTGGGCCGCCGCCGCTGGCCGAGGCGTTGCGTTCCACGCCATCGACCGCCAAGGTAATTTGGGCATTCGGCGTTTCGCCGGTTTCGGAACAGACCCGCAGATAGCGCAATTTTACCCGCTCGTTGACCGCCGCCAGATTGGCGTCCGTCACCAGCGCCTGTAAATCCTCGTCGTAAATCTCGTGCTTCTTATCCGCCAAGTCCTTGAATCGGGCAAAGGCGGCGTTTAATTTTTCCTCGGAAGCGAAGTTGACGCCCAGTTCCTCCAGCCGGGTGCGGAAGGCGTTACGCCCGGAATGCTTGCCCATCACCATCCGGTTGGCGCTCCAGCCGACATCTTCGGCCCGCATGATTTCGTAGGTTTCGCGGTGCTTGAGAACGCCGTCCTGATGAATCCCGGATTCGTGAGCAAAGGCATTGGCCCCGACAATCGCTTTATTGGGCTGCACCGGAAAGCCGGTGATGTTGGCAACCAGCCGGGAAGCCGGGACGATCTGGGTGGTATCAATCCTGGTTTCAAGCTGGAACACATCGTGCCGAGTCCGCACTGCCATTACGATTTCTTCCAGCGACGCATTGCCGGCCCGCTCACCAAGGCCGTTGATCGTACATTCCACTTGCCGTGCCCCGGCTAATACGGCCGCCAGCGAATTAGCCACCGCCAAGCCAAGATCGTTATGGCAATGGACTGAAAAAATCGCCTGATCCGCATTGGGTACCCGCTCAATCAGGCTGCGGATCGTGTGCGCGAACTGTTCGGGGACGTTGTAGCCCACCGTGTCGGGGACATTAATGGTGCGGGCACCGGCGGCGATCACTGCTTCGGTGATCCGGCAGAGAAAATCGAGTTCGGAACGACCCGCATCTTCTGCGGAAAATTCGACATCATCGGTCCAGCGCCGGGCGCGCCGCACCGCTTCAACTGCCCGTTCCAGCACCTGCTCCGGCTCCAGTCGCAGCTTCATTTTCATGTGGATCGGCGAGGTGGCGATAAAGGTGTGAATCCGACCGGAGGCGGCATCTTTAATCGCCTCACCGACCCGGTCAATATCAGCATCGGCGGCACGGGCCAGTCCACAAACGGTGCAGTCCTTGATCGCCCGCGCCACCGCTTGTACCGCCTCGAAATCACCGGGGCTGGCAATGGGAAAGCCGGCTTCAATCACATCCACCCGCATCCGCTCCAGCATTTTTGCAATACGGACTTTTTCATCCTTGGTCATCGACGCGCCGGGACTTTGTTCACCATCACGCAGAGTTGTGTCAAAAATGATCAATTTGTTCATGGATTCACTCCTCCAACCGGTTGACCGGGTTCTATTCAGGCGGCAGCAGAAATGGCTAATGGATGGTCGCCTCGTTCAGCCTGAATCCGCTCAATGGCCAGTTGGATAAACGCCGGATCCAGTTCAATCCCGACACAGTGCCGATGCTGCCGCAAACAGGCAATTGCGGTGGTGCCGCTGCCCAGAAACGGATCGAGAACCAACGCATTTTCAGGCGTTGCCGCTAACAAACAGCGTTCCACCAATGCCAACGGCTTTTGGGTAGGATGTTTGCCAAAAGTTTTTTGTTCCCGGCCCGGTGCAGTAAACGTCCATACCGTTTTCATCTGTTTACCGTCGTTAATTTCGCGCATTAAATCATAATTAAAGTAATGCTTGCTGGCTGAATTTTTCGCAGCCCACAACACGGTTTCCGTCGCATGAGTGAAATAACGACACGATAAATTAGGCGGTGGGTTCGGCTTCTGCCAGACCAAATCATTCAGCATTTTGTAGCCTAATTGCTGCATGGCGTAGCCGATGGAAAAGATGACATGATGAGTGCCGGTAATCCAGATCGTGCCATTTTGTTTTAATACCCGCTGACAGCGCCGTAGCCATTCCCGGTTAAACTCATGATTCAGTTCCGGCCCTTGTGACTGATCCCAACCCCCTTTGTCCACCTTCACCATTTTCCCGGCATGACAGGTGATGCCGCCATTGGAAAGAAAATAGGGTGGATCAGCAAAAATCATGTCAAAACAGCCTTGAGGATACCGATCTGCAATACTGTCCAGTAATTCAAGACAATTGCCCTGATAAACTCGTATCCCCTGTTCTTTATCCTGATAGGCACAATCCGGCCACTCGGTAAATGCGGATTCCGCACATTCTGACTCAGCAACCGGTTGATTCATGGTGGCCGCGATAGCAAGATGGACTCGATTCATGGTGTTAGATTACCGGAAATACTGCTATTTAACTGAAGGATTAGGACTAATCCGGTTCCGTTTTGCTCCGTCGCCGGGAACGGTTGTCGCACGCTGTGGTGGGGTAACACTAAACGGCAGTAGGCCAACGACACCCACCATTGTTTTCCGAACCGTTCGATTTCCTTTGAAAATCAGGGGGTGCGCCGGGTTAGCCGGCGGTTACTTGGTCGTTGTGTCAGGTTATCACGCCACGTCAACAATGGGTCAGCAGAACTCCCACGGCGAATTTAGCCCCCTCCCGCCCTCAGCCGTTCCCGTAACTCATCCAGCAGCCCCTCTCTCGCCAACAGGGTTGGCCCAGGATCACACCGGCCCCGATATTCTACTTGCCCATTAGTCAGGTGACGCTCGCTGATCACCAGCCGATGCGGAATGCCGATCAGTTCCATATCGGCGAACATCACGCCAGGCCGGGCATCGCGGTCATCCAGCAGCGCCTCGAAGCCGGCGGTCAGCAACTCCTGATAGAGCGTTTCTGCCGCCTCGCGCACTGCGGCGGAACGGCTCGCGCCAATCGGCAACACCGCCACCTGAAACGGAGCCATCGCCGCCGGCCAGATGATGCCGCGCTCGTCGTGATTCTGCTCAATCGCCGCCGCTACGACTCGCGATACGCCAATCCCATAGCAGCCCATCGCCACGATCAATGGCTGGCCATCTTCACCGAGGACAGCAGCATTCAAGGCGGCGCTGTATTTGCGCCCCAGTTGAAAAACATGGCCGACCTCGATGCCCCGGGCAATGTCCAGCGTTCCTTGACCGTCCGGACTGGGATCGCCTACGACGACGTTACGAAGATCGGCAATCAGCGGCTCCGGGCAGTCACGGCCAAAATTAACCCCGGTCAGATGCCAGTCGTCTTCATTGGCTCCGGCGACGAAATCAGCCAGCTTCGCCACATTCCGATCCGCAATCACCGTCCCTTGAAAACCGACCGCGCCGAGCGAACCGGGACCAGTGCCAAATGCAGCACGAATCGCCTCGGTGCTGGCGAACAGCAGCGGCGCTTTGACCTGCGGCAATTTAGCGGCCTTGACCGCGTTGACCTCGTGATCGCCGCGCACCAGCAGCAACACCGGTGGCCCGGCCTCACCCTCGACTACCACCGCTTTCACCGTCCTCTCGGCGGAAATCTTCAGAAACGCACACAGTTCGGCGATAGTTTTAATGCCGGGGGTATGGATGCGGGTCAGCACTTCCAGTGGCGCGGGCCGCTCGCTCGTGGGAGCCAGCGCCTCGGCCATTTCAAGGTTGGCGGCATAATCGCTGCCGGTTGAGAAAGCGATGGCATCTTCACCGGACTCAGCCAGCACATGGAACTCGTGCGAATGGGCACCGCCGATGGCCCCGGTGTCAGCCAGCACCGCCCGGAATTTTAGACCCAACCGGTTGAAAATCCGCGAATAAGCGCTGTACATGACCTCATAGGTCTCCTGTAGCGACGCCGGATCGACATGGAAGGAATAGGCGTCCTTCATCAGAAACTCCCGCGCCCGCATGACGCCGAAGCGAGGCCGGATTTCGTCACGGAACTTGGTCTGAATCTGGTAGAAATTGATCGGTAACTGTTTGTAACTCTTGATCTCGCGGCGGAACAGGTCAGTGATCACTTCTTCGTGAGTCGGGCCGAAGCAGAACTCGCGATCATGCCGATCTTTGATTCGCAGCAGTTCCGGGCCGTACTGTTGCCAGCGCCCGGACTCCTGCCACAATTCTGCTGGCTGCACTGCCGGCATCAGCAATTCCAGCGCGCCAGCGCGGTTCATCTCCTCGCGCACCACCGCCTCGACCCGGCGCAGCACCCGCAGTCCTAGCGGCAACCAACTATAAACACCGGCGGCCAGTTTGCGGATCAGCCCGGCCCGCAGCATGAGTTGATGACTGATCACCTCGGCATCAGCCGGGGTTTCCTTGACGGTGCAGAGCGGAAAGCGGGAGATACGCATGGGTGGGACCTTGGCGATGAGCAGCAACGGTTTAGGGATTGCAGAAATAATCCTGGTCTTTCTGGGCTTTCTTCAACTCGGCGGCACGCTGCTGGGCGTCGAGCGCCGCCTTGTTCCCCTTGGCGTCGGTCTTGACCACCGGGCTGTCGCCTTGCAGCACTTGGACGTTCTTCTTGGCCACATCGCAGTTTTTGGTCCGCACATCCTCGGATTCCTTTTGCGCCTGGTCCGCCAGTTCTTTCTGCTTGACGGCTTCTTCCGCCGCCTTTTTCTCCTGCTCCTTGGCCGGATCAGGCGCGGTTTGAATCACCCCGCTACTGGGTCCGGAGGGTTTGCGGACCACCTCGTAGGCCACTCCAGTCGGCGGTGCCAACTCGGAATACTGCAACTGCCCCTGTTCGTCAGTCCACTTAAAAATCGTTTGCTGAGTTTGAGTTTGAGCATATGTGAGCGCTGCGATTCCGCAGCCGCTGACCAGCACCAAGCAAAACAGCGTTCTTTTCAACATAGGGCCTCCAGTGAAAAAGGTGGAACGGTTCCGGCGGGCAATGCCCGTGGCCCGGCGGCATAGCGGGATTTTGCTTCAAAATAAAGTTTGGGTAGTATAGCCAGTCCGCAAAACCCGCGCCTTACGGGTACTGACGTTTTTCATGACGGGTTGCGCCCGCCGGATGCTACCCCCGCCGCGTAGTGATGATCTCGCCCAGCGCGGCCCCGGCCCCGGCCTCGCCACCTCACTGACCCGGCATAACCCGCCCGTACCTTGGCGATGATTAGGTCTTGCTGATCCCTGTTTTCCCCACCCCACTCGCCATGAAGGAGTGAACGCTGATGGAACTCATCACCGGTGCTGAAATTATGGTCCGCTGCCTCAAGGAAGAAGGCGTCAAATATCTGTTTGGTTATCCCGGCGGCGCCGTTCTGCATATTTATGACGCCCTGTACGTCCAGAACGACATCAAACACATTCTGGTCCGCCATGAGCAGGCTGCTCTGCACGCCGCCGACGGTTATTCCCGCGCCTGCGGCAAGCCCGGCGTCGCGCTGGTGACTTCCGGCCCCGGCTTGACCAACGCGGTCACCGGTATCGCCAATGCCTATATGGATTCGGTGCCGCTGGTGGTGTTTTCCGGTCAGGTGCCCACTGCGCTGATCGGTAATGACGCCTTTCAGGAAGTGGACGCGGTCGGTATTACCCGGCCCTGCGTCAAACATAATTTTCTGGTTCGGGACATCAAGAACCTGGCTGAAACGATCAAAAAGGCGTTCTTCATCGCCACTACTGGCCGGCCCGGCCCGGTATTGATCGACCTGCCGAAAGACGTGACCATTACCAAGGCCGAGTACCACTATCCCAAGAAGGTCAAACTACGGTCTTATAACCCGACGATTAAGGGTCACGCCGGGCAAATTCGCAAAGCGGTGGACCTAATTTTGTCCGCCAAGCGCCCGATGCTTTATACCGGCGGCGGAGTGATTTTAAGCGACGGCTCCCCGGAATTGATCGAACTCACGCAATTGCTCGGCTATCCGATCACCAATACCTTGATGGGGTTGGGTGCCTATCCGGCGACCGATAAGCAGTTTATCGGGATGTTGGGAATGCACGGGACCTATGAAGCCAATATGGCGATGCACGATTGCGACGTGCTGATTGCCATTGGTGCCCGCTTTGATGACCGGGTGACTGGCAAGATCGAAAAGTTCTGTCCGACGGCCCGCATTGTTCACGTCGATATTGATCCATCGTCCATTTCCAAGAATGTCCTGGTTGACATTCCGATTGTCGGCTCGGTGCCGAATGTGCTGCGGGCGATGATCAGCGTGATCCGCGATGAAAAGCTCAAGCCGGATGCTGAGGCATTGGGCAAATGGTGGCGGCAAATTGATGAATGGCGCGGCATTAATTCGCTGAGTTATCGCCAGAGCAATGAAGTCATCAAGCCGCAGTTCGTGATTCAGAAGCTGTATGAAGTCACCAAGGGCCAGGCAATTATTACTTCCGATGTTGGCCAGCATCAAATGTGGGCGGCGCAGTATTATCATTTTGACCGGCCCCGACAATGGATTAACTCCGGCGGACTGGGCACGATGGGTTTTGGGCTGCCAGCAGCGATGGGGGCCAAATTCGCTTTTCCGGATCAGGACGTGGTCTGTGTGACGGGCGATGGCAGTATTCAGATGATGTTGCAGGAACTGGCGACCATCAAGCAGTACAATACGCCGGTTAAAATCGTCAGCCTGAATAATGGTTATCTTGGCATGGTGCGGCAATGGCAGGAGTTTTTCTACCAGAAGCGTTATTCCATGACCTATTTTGAGGCATTGCCGAACTTCGTGATGTTGGCCGAGGCTTATGGGCATGTCGGAATACGGATTGAGAAACCCGGCGATGTGGAAGGTGCATTGCGCGAGGCGTTTGCCATGAAAGATCGCACGGTCTTCCTTGATTTTGCCACCGACCCGACTGAAAACGTGTTCCCGATGATTCCGTCCGGTGGCGGCCAGAATGAAATGCTGCTGGCAGAACGTGACGAGATGGTTTCGACTCATGACGATGGGATGGTGCTGCTGTGAACAACAATAACCGTCATTTGATTTCGATCCTGATGGAAAATGAAGCCGGCGCATTGTCGCGGGTTGCCAATCTGTTTTCAGCGCGGGGCTACAACATTGAAAGCCTGACCGTCGCGCCGACTGATGATCCGACCTTGTCGCGGCTGACTTTAGCGACCAGCGGCAATGAACAGGTGATCGAGCAGATCGTCAAACAGCTCAACAAGCTGATTGACGTGGTGAAGCTGATTGACTTGAGCGAGACCGACGCTATTGAGCGCGAGCTGATGCTGGTTAAGACCAAGGCCAGCGGTGAACAACGGGCTGAGATGAAACGGCTGGCTGATATTTTCGGCGGGCGAATTCTCGATGTGACCGATGCGACTTACACCATCGAGTTGACCGGTGACGGCAATCAACTGGATAACTTTCTGCGGGCGATTGAGAAGGACGCCATTCTCGAAGTCGTGCGTTCCGGTGCAACCGGTATTGCTCGCGGTCAGAAAGCGCTGCACGTCTGATAGCAGCTTGCGTTAACCTGTATCAATTAATCTACCCGCTTCGGTGATACTGGAGCGGGGTTTGTTTTTCAGTAAGGTATGAACCGATGTCCTACAGCGATTTCACTCTTGAAAAAGTTCAGCAGAGCTTTGCGTTTAACATCATCGAGGATCAGGATTTATTCCTTGGAATCGCTGAAGTTATTGTCAGTGCTCTTTTGAAGAAAAATCTGGAATTCAAGGTTCCCATTGCGTTGGCAATCAATACCGAAAAAGCCCGGTCAGAATTGATTATTTCCGAAATTCTCATTGAACTGAAAAGAATCTTGAATGGGCAAATCAGCCTGTTTTCTGGCGTGAGTCTGGATGTTGACAAGGAACAGGGATTGAATGGCTATTGCGATTTCATGATCAGCAAATCGCCCGAACAGTTTTTCATTAAAGCGCCGCTGATTGCCATTGTCGAAGCTAAGAATGAAAACATCCCCAGCGGGATCGGTCAATGTATTGCGGAAATGATTGCCGCCAAGTTGTTTAATGAACGCGCCGGGCAGCCATTGGCAACGCTGTATGGTGCGGTGACGATTGGCAATCTCTGGAAATTTCTCAAATACAAAGGAAATAATGTTTTTATCGATCAACAGGAATACCATATCAGCAATCCGGCAAAAATCGTCGGCATTCTGGTGGCGATGGCTACCGAAACAGCCTGAATGTAGTTTACTGACAAGGATGAACCATTAATGTCATTCAGTGATTATAAAATGCTGGCACAAGTTCAGCAGGAATATCAGATTAGATATGATGAAGCGACTTTTATTGACAAGCACTCGCTTACGCCGACTGATTCATTCTTGATAGAGTTTAATTTCAATATTAAAACAATGGATGTTTTCTCCTCGGAAGCTGCTCGCTGCGAACTGCTAATTTTCCCGGTTCTACGCGAAATTTACAAAAGATTTTCTGAAAATACCTCATTATGGATTCAAAAACCGATCCGCTATGATGAAAAACTGAGCGGAACCCCTGATTATTTGTTTGCCACTCGTTCGCCATTAGGCAAAACCGTTCTTGAATTGCTGCTCCTGCTGGTTGTAGAAGCTAAAAAAAGCGATTTCGAGCAAGGTTGGGGGCAATGTCTGGCAGAGCTAGTAGCCGCACAAAAGCTGAACAGTGACATGGTTTCGCCCGTTTATGGCATTGTCACCGATGGCAAGTATTGGGAATTTGGGCAATTGACGGATAGTCTCTTTACCAAAAACCCCGAAAGTTTTTCCATAGACCATTTGCCCGAATTATTGGGTGGATTGGATTTCTTATTGAGCGCCGCGAGTCGGCAAATACGGGTCAAAAAATAATGAATATCTATTACGACAAAGACGCTGATTTATCCCTGATCAAGGGTAAAACGGTTGCAATTATTGGCTATGGCTCGCAAGGTCACGCCCACGCCCTGAATCTGCGTGATTCCGGGGTCAAGGTGATCGTTGGCTTGCGGCCGGGTTCAGCTTCGGCGGTCAAGGCCGAACAAGCCGGTCTGACTGTCCAGTCGGTTGAAGAGGCGGCAGCGGCGGCTGATGTCGTCATGATTCTCGCCCCCGACGAGCATCAGAGTGTGATTTACCGGCAGATTGAATCCCGCTTAAAGCCAGGTGCGGCACTGGCTTTTGCCCACGGCTTTAATATCCATTTCGGCGGTGTCGTACCGCGTGCTGATCTGGATGTCATCATGATTGCGCCGAAAGGGCCGGGGCATTTAGTGCGCTCCACTTATACCCAAGGCGGCGGCGTTCCCTGTCTGATTGCAGTGGCCCAAGATCCGTCCGGCGGAGCCAAGGAACTGGCGTTGTCTTATGCCTCGGCCAATGGCGGCGGACGGGCGGGCGTGATTGAAACCAGTTTCCGCGAAGAATGCGAAACTGATTTGTTTGGCGAACAGGTAGTGTTGTGCGGCGGATTGACGGCATTGATTCAAGCCGGCTTTGAAACGCTGGTCGAAGCAGGCTATGCGCCAGAAATGGCTTATTTCGAGTGTCTGCATGAAGTCAAGCTCATCGTGGATTTAATCTACGAAGGCGGGATTGCCAATATGCGCTACTCGATTTCAAATACGGCTGAGTACGGTGATTTTACTCGCGGCCCGCGCATTATCACCGAGCAAACCAAGGCAGAGATGAGCAAGATTCTCAAGGAAATTCAAACCGGCCAGTTTGCCCGCGAATTTATTTTGGAGAATCAGGCGGGCGCTCCGGTATTGCGGGCCAATCGCCGGATTAGCCGCGAACATCCAGTTGAAAAAGTGGGTGAAAAGCTGCGCGGGATGATGCCGTGGATCAAGGCGAACCGCTTGGTAGATACCACCAAGAATTGATGCACTGAATTGCAAGGCGGGGTTAATACATCATCTGATGTTGCCCCGCCTTTTTTCTCGTGTAAATTTTCCTGTGATCCGCTCCCAAGCCGGGTATGCACACGATGCTCGAACCCGCTATATCAATCGGTTAAGAGAACCCAATGGTCTAGCTGCCCCCGCGATCCACCGTTATCACAGGAAAATTTACGCGCAGGATTATTTACCCAATGAAACGATCTGAAGCCCGACGCAAGATGGCGACGGAGTTGTTCACCGTCCACATTGACGATTTGACCCACGAGGGGCAGGGCGTGGCCCGGCGCGACGGCAAAGCCGTGTTTGTCGAAGGCGGCTTGCCGGGAGAAGACGTGGAATGCGTCTACACCGTCCGCCGCAACCGCCGCGACGAGGCGCAGGCGGTGAATATCCTGACCTCGGCCCTGGAGCGGGTCGAGCCACGCTGCGGTCACTATGCGCTGTGCGGCGGATGCAGCCTGCAACATCTGGTTCCCGAGCGGCAGTTGGCGATTAAGCAACGCTGGTTGCTGGACAGCCTGACCCATATCGGCAAGGTACAGCCGGAACGGGTGCTGGAGCCGCTGACCGGGCCACTGTGGCATTACCGGCGGCGGGCGCGACTGGGTGTCAAATATGTGACCAAAAAAGAGCGGGTGCTGGTCGGCTTCCGCGAGCGGCGCAGCGCGTTCATCGCCGATCTGCGGCGCTGCGAGGTGCTGGATGAGCGGATCGGCGGCTTGCTGGCGGCGCTGGCAGGATTGATTGAAACCCTGTCGATCCGCGACCGCATCCCGCAGATTGAAGTCGCCGGCGGCGATGAGGCGATGGGGTTGAATTTCCGGGTGCTGGCTCCGCCGAGCGAGGCTGATTTGGCGGGGCTGCATGAATTCGGCGAGCGGCATGGCCTGACGCTCTATCTGCAACCGGGCGGGCCGGACAGCGTGCGGGCGCTGGCGGATTTCGGGGCGAATCTGCCACAAGAGGCGATGGGCGCGTTGCATTACCGGCTGCCGGCGTTCGAGCTGAATCTGGAATTTCAACCTTGGCATTTCATCCAGATCAACGCAGCGATTAACCGGCAACTGGTGGATCGGGTGGCTGAACTGCTGGACCTCGGACCGGAGGATCGGGTGCTGGATCTGTTCTGCGGATTGGGCAATTTCACTCTGGCGCTGGCGCGACGGGCGCGGGAAGTGGTCGGCGTAGAAGGCGATACCGGTTTGGTCGAGTGGGCCAGGCGCAACGCGGCGTTGAACGGGATCGAGAATGTCGCGTTCCATGCCGCTGATTTAGCTGGCGATTTGGCTGGGCAACCGTGGCTGTCTGGTGGCTACGACCGGGTGTTGCTCGATCCGCCGCGTTCCGGGGCGCTGGAGTTAATCCCCAAAGTGGCGGCGCTGGGTGCGCGGCGGATCGTCTACGTTTCCTGTCATCCCGCTACCTTGGCGCGGGATGTCGGCGAACTGGTCCACCGCTGCGGCTACCGGCTGGAATGCGCCGGCGTGGTCGATATGTTTCCGCATACCGCCCATGTCGAATCCATCGCGGTGCTGACCTCATCCAGATTCAGCAGTGGAATTTCCTGATGGTTTGCTATCCTCATTGCAACGGCATTCGCTGTTATACCCATAACCACCATTGCAGTCAGGAGAGAACATCCCATGAGTCGGCTTAAAGGCAAAGTCGTGATCGCCCAGGGCGGCGGTCCTACCGCAGTCATCAATCAAAGTCTGGTCGGGGCGGTGCTGGAATCCCGCAAATTTCCGGAAGTGACCGATGTGTGGGGCGCGCTGCACGGGGTGCGGGGCATCGTCAACGAAAATTTCGTCAACCTGTCCGAGGCCACCACCCACAACCTCGAACTGGTCGCCCAGACTCCGTCTTCGGCGCTCGGTTCGACCCGCGACAAACCGGATGCCGAGTATTGCAACCGCATTTTCAACGTGTTCAAGAAGCGCGATGTCCGCTACTTCTTCTACATTGGCGGTAACGATTCCTCGGATACGGTGCGGATCGTCAATGAACACGCGGACCGCGAAGGCTATGAACTGCGGGCGATCCACATCCCGAAAACGGTGGATAACGATCTGCCGATCAATGATCATTGCCCCGGTTATCCCTCCGCCGCCCGCTTTGTCGCTAATGCGATCAGCGGGGTCAATGCCGATAACACCGCGCTGCCCGGCGTCTACATCGCGGTGATCATGGGTCGGCACGCCGGTTGGCTGACCGCCGCAGCCGCGCTGGCCCGCAAGCATGACGACGATGGTCCGCACCTGGTCTATGTGCCGGAGCGGCAGTTTTCGATTGAGCAGTATCTCGGCGACATTGACCGGGTCTACAAGCAGCATGGCCGCTGCATCGTGGCGCTGTCGGAAGGGGTGTGGGCCACCCGCAATGATAAAGGCAAGGAAGTACCGCTGGCCGCTGATCTGATGGGCAAGGCCGGACGGGAGCCGCAGGTCGATGATCACGGCAATATCCAGCTTTCCGGTGGGGCATTGGCCGACGAACTGGCGGATGTGGTTCAGAAGCGCCTCGGCATCAAGCGGGTGCGTTCTGACACGTTCGGCTATCTGCAACGCTCGTTCCCCGGCGTGGTGTCGAACGTAGATGCCCGCGAGGCTCGCGAAGTGGGCGAGAAAGCGGCGCATTACGCCTGTTGGCACAACGTAGACGGCTCGGTGGTGATTAAGCGCACCGGCGACTATGCAGTAAAGTATGAACTGGCGCGGCTGGAAGACATCGCCGCCAAAACCCGTCATATGCCTGATGAATTCATCAACGCTGACGGCAACCACGTCACCGATGCCTTCCGCAGCTACCTGCGGCCACTGCTCGGCGATGACATGCCCTATCTGGAGCGGTTGTGGGCGCCAGCGGCGAAAACGCTATAACGGCTGATTGCCGCCGACCCGCCGCAAACCGGCGACCTTAAAACAGACGCCTGTAATCAAACGGGCGTTTGTACACTGAACGGCCTATCGACGCAGATAGGTCAGTTCTTTGGGCAAGGTAGTGTTGTTGCCAAAACTGTCTTCGCCATAGCCATACCGGGCCAGCAGTTCCAGGTCGTCCAGCACACGCTGATCGCCAGCAAAACAGATGGTTAAATCAGCCCGGATATCGATTTGACCGGTCGCCTGAAGCCGGGCGATTTCAGCGGTTACTTTCTCCAGCAGGATGCCCTCATTGCTAAACTCCTCCGCCAGTCGCAACGGTTGCTGATAAAGAACCAGCTTGCCTTCTTGAGCCAGTTTAAGTACGACATCCAGCACCGCCGCCCGGACTTGGCTCTCATTCAGATCATCCTTTGGCGGAGAGATTCGGGCAATTTCCGTTGCCAGCCAGCGCCGTTTGCGGGCGTTGATCGTTTCGTTGGCCCGGAAAATCGCCATTGGCGAGCCGGCGTCATAAGACTGGCCGTCCAGTTCCAGAGTGATGTCGCTGCCATAATGCTGGACGATTTTAGCGACCAGGGTAGCCGGACGAACATGGAAGCCCCGATAGGACGGAACCGGCACTACCACGATGCCCACCTCGGCGTAACGCTTGAGCATGACCTGACAGAGCCGTTGACCGTGATCGAGGTATTGCCCGGCGTAAGCAATGGCGTAATTCATCAGCATCGCCAGCAGCATCCTGGTAGAAACGACGGGCTTGCGGCGCAATAAAGAATCACCAGTCTGGACATTCAAATGGCGCTCATAATAATGAGCGAGATGCGTGGCGATTTCCAGCAGGTGATAAACCACGCTGATATGGCCGCGCAAGACCGGCAAGCTGGTATCCAGCGATTCGATTTCCGTTTCGGACACATGGGTGTCGTAAAGCGATTGCAAGCTGTGAAACCGGAATTTCAGATAACGGATGCTGTCTTCGCTGAGCGGATTCGGGAAACAACTGGAATACTGCGACGGCTTGACCCGGTTGACGATATGTAATAATTCGCTTTCCGCCGCCAGATTCAGATAAGCCGTTGCCACATAAGTAATGATTTCCGCGGCGCTCTTGATCTTGCGCATCGGACGATCTTGCGGCAGCCGGCCCATCGGCAGCGGTTCAGCGTAATCCTCGTCACGGAGCAGATCGGCGGAGAACGGCAGATTCAGGTGAGTGGCTTGGGTGATCAGCCCGGCTGAGGCCTTTGCCAGCAGCTCGTTGGTGGATTCCAGCCAGTGGAGGGTGGCTGCGGCAAAGTCGCGCTCGACGGGCGGTAATCGGTAAAAGGGCAGGGAATGCTGGATATGCAGCAGCTTGTAGCCAATGTCGGCGAACAGCTTGAGCGTTGCCGTGAGCGACCGGAATCGGGACCACTGGCGGTTGTTATGCGCTCCATAGGCATCCAGCAGTTCTTCCATTTGTACCGCACAGGACAGCAGATCGCCGGCTAACGGGCGGGTCAGGGCCACCGGGAACGTCTGTCGCCCTGCCAGCAGCCGGGCGATTTGCAAAAGTTTGTCGGCGCGGAGCGCGATAAGATCCGTAAAGCCGCTGGGGCCGATGATCGCAGGGTTCATAAGATTGAGCTGAAGCGGCCTTAAAGGTTAACCATAGCGCAGTTGAACCGGGCTATCCATGCCGGCAAGTGATACCGTCATCTTCTTGACTGAGCAGACCGTCGAGTTTGATCCGGAGAAAAATTGACAGACGCCAAAGATAGGCTTTACTTTGCGAAGCCAACCCGCGCAGTCAGGCCCACTCGCAGGGAATACAGGAAATCCAGGGACCCTTGTCAACTGGCCTGGGACGGGCCAAACCCATAGATCAACCCTCTCCAACCACAAACCACGCACAGTCGAGGAATCACAGATGGCTCTTCAAGAAGTCGTAATTGTTAGCGCCGCACGGACTGCAATCGGCAAATTCATGGGCACGCTTAAAGATGTGTCGGCGCGCGAACTGGCGATGACCGCCGCCAAGGGCGCGATTGAACGGTCTGGCGTTCCTGCCGACCAGATCGACGAAATCTGCATGGGCCAATTGTACGGCGGTATGCAAGGGTCGTTGCCCGCGCGGCAGGTCGGCAAGCGGGTCGGGTTGCCGGATCGCAGCAGCGCGGTTTCGGTCAACCAGAACTGCACGTCCGGGATGCGGGCACTGGAAATCGCTTGCCACAACATCATGCTGGGCCAGACCGAAATCGGGCTGGCCGTGGGCGTCGAGAGCATGACCAATGCCCCCTACATGCTGCCGAAGGGTCGCATGGGCTACCGGATGGGGCAGGGCAACATCGAAGACAGCATGATCCATGACGGGCTATTTGACGAACTGGTGCCCGGTCACATGGCGCTGACGGCAGAGAATGTTGCAGTCAAGTACGGCATTACCCGTCAGGAATGCGATGAACTGGCGCTGATCAGCCACAACCGCTGCACCACGGCGACCAAGAATGGCGTTTTCAAGCGCGAGATTGTCCCGGTCGAACTCAAGTCCAAGAAAGGCTCGACCTTCTTCGACACCGACGAAAATTTCATCCCGGACGCCAGCATGGAGAAAATCGCCAAGTTGTCGCCAGCCTTCAAGAAGGATGGCGTGGTAACTGCGGCCAATGCCTCCAGCATCAATGATGGCGCCAGCGCGGTGGTGGTCATGTCCTTGGCCAAGGCCAAGGCGCTGGGCCTCAAACCGTTGATGAAGCTGGTCGGCATTTGCAATGCTGGCGTTGCCGCGGAAGTCATGGGCCTGGGTCCGGCAGTGGCGATTCCCCGGTGTTTGAGTCAGGCTGGCCTGAAATTCACCGACATCGACTATTGGGAAGTCAACGAGGCGTTTGCCGCGCAGTGGCTGGGCGTAGGGCGCATGTTGAAGGAAGACCACAACATGATCCTGACCCCCGATAACTGCAATTTCAACGGTTCCGGGATTGCCCTGGGACATCCAGTCGGTTCCACCGGGCTACGGATCGTGGTGAGCCTGTACTATGAACTGGAGCGGCTGGGCAAGACCACTGGCGGCGCTTCGCTGTGCGTCGGCACAGGGCCGTCGATGGCTTCACTGTGGACCCGCAATATCTAAGCTGAACGCTTGATAGCGTTGAAGGCGGCCCGATGGGGTCGCCTTTTAAATGCCCGTCATTTATACCGTCACTTTTTGACCAGAGCGTTGACTGGATTAATCTGCAGGCTTTTAATCGGTTTTCGGATAAGTTCACGGATTTTTTTCTCAATTTTTTGGGCGTAGCGGGAATCAGAGATAGCTGAACAACTCCAGCGGATAGCGGTTCCCCGCCAGATAGTCATCAATGCAACGCAACACCATCGGACTCCGCAATTTTGGCCCCAGCGCCGCGATTTCATTTCGGGTTAGCCACACCGTCCGCTGAATGCCATCATCCAGCGGCTGATTGGGGTGGTAATACAGCGCCATCCCGGCAAAGCAGGTGCGGACAAAGGTGTGGCCTTTAGGATGAGTCCAGTAATACACGCCGACAATCGCGTTGACTTCTACTTCCCAGGCGGTTTCTTCCAGCGTTTCCCGAATTGCCGCCGCCGCCAGCGTTTCATGTTCGTCGAGATGACCGGCGGGCTGGTTATAAACCAGTTCCTCGCCGTCGGCATATTCCTCTACCAGCAAAAATTGCCCGTCACGTTCAATAATGGTGGCGACGGTTAGACGCGGCAGCCATTCCCCGGATTCCATGCGCTGATTTCCTATGGTAATGGCTTGGCAATCGTGAACGCGCCGCGTAAATCACCTTCCTTGAAGCCGTGCGCCTGATCGTTCGGGTATAGTTCTTTCAGCTTGGCGGCCACTTCTGGACTCAGAGTTTCACCGTGGCAATTCAGACACAGCGCCACAGTGGGAATCGCTTTCATATAGCGGAAAGTTTTCTGGCCCTTGTCGTCGTCAATCACCGCGAAAAACTCCAGCTTGTCTGCCGGTTCGCCCTGGATTTTGCGAGCCTCGAACTGTCGGAGTACGGCCAATTCCCAATTATCAGGCGCATTGGCGGAATTGCGAATTTTAAGACTGGTCCGCCCGATCAAAACGCCTGATTTCCAGGATTGATCAGTAGCAATTTGTTTTGCCTTGTCGTGGCAGACCGCGATGCCATTGACCGGCCCGCCATTTTGCATCGCCTGTTGCAACGCCTCTTTCAATGCGCCGCCAAATTGTTGCGCGGCGACGCGACTGGCTTTGACCTCCGGCAGTGCATCCGGCGATTTGACGGCGGATTCCTGCCGGGCCTGGGCGATACCGGCCAACAGCAACGCGACAAGGGTAAGAGTCAGAGCGGATTTCATAAAAGCTCCTGTTGGGTTCACGAGTGGACACGCGAAAAGTATAGGCGAACCGGCCTATCGCCAGCGTCGTCAGGCCAGCGCCGCCGCGACCCCGCGCAACGCCGGATTGGCGGCGGTAATGACCCAAGTCGGCACTGCCGCCAGATAAGCGCTAAACCGGCCCTTGGCTTCAAAGCGGGCGCGGAACGGCGAACAGTCGAAGAAATCTCCCAGTCGGGGCACGATGCCGCCGCCGATATAAACACCGCCCTGCGCGCCGAGCGTGATCGCCAGATTACCCGCTGCCGTACCCAACGCCCCACAGAAAATCTCCAGCGCGTCCCGACAATGGCGACAGGTTCCAGCCAGCGCCCGGTCGGTGATCGCGGCTGCTTCCAACGTCTCTGCGGGCCAGCCTTCTACCTCAGCCAGCGCCAGATACAGATTCACCAAGCCCGGCCCGGACAGCAGTCGTTCCGGCGAGGTATGGCCGAAGCGCCGCTGGATAGCTTGAGCCACTGCCCATTCCCGGTCGTCCACCGGCGAAAAGGTGACGTGGCCGCCTTCACTTTGCAACGGAATCCAGGATTGCCCCGACCACACCAGCCCCGATACGCCCAGCCCGGTGCCGGGGCCAAGCAGGCCAATCGGCGCTTCCTCGATCGCCGTTCCGCCGCCGACGGCCCGCCGTTCGTCGGGATTCAGCAACGGTAACGCCAGCGCCAGCGCAGTGAAGTCATTGAGAATCTGCAACCGTTCCAGACCCAGTTCCCGACCCACCGCTTCAATCGAAAACGACCAAGCGCTGTTGGTAAACTGAATCCAGTCGCCGTTGATCGGGGTGGCGATCGCGACGGCAGCCTGGGTTGGCCGCGGTCCGCCGACTGCCGCCAAATAGGCTTCAGCAGCGGCGGTCAAGCC
The DNA here is from genome assembly GCA_903879705.1 of uncultured Candidatus Competibacteraceae bacterium. Taxonomy (GTDB): domain Bacteria; phylum Pseudomonadota; class Gammaproteobacteria; order Competibacterales; family Competibacteraceae; genus RXIV01. The sequence goes on from CAIRMO010000100.1 coordinate 20,970, forward strand.
CGAAAAAGTGGCGCAGGACAGGGTCTGTTCGGCGTAAAGCTGACCGTTGGCGTCAATCAGCGCGAACCGGGCGTTGGTGCCGCCAATGTCGGCGACCAGATCAGGCGGGGTAGTAAAAGTAGTAGACATCGCAAGGTTCCGGGTTGGAAAACGAAGATGATAGTGAATCGGTTGAGTTTAGCGCAGTCATTGCCCTGCTGACCTGACCACTCCTAACCTCTCGATATCTTCAATATAGGAATCCGCCTTGAGTTGTGGAATTTATCGTAGCACGGGCATCTTGCCCGTGGGCTAAACACGGGCAGGATGCCTGTGCTACCTCATTGCGCCAGACCGAAACACTGGCCGCTACAGGCGGCCAGACCGCTTACAATGCCCCGCACTGCTTCCTTTCCTCTCCAGGAGTCACTGCCTGATGTCCGTTCTCGCCGCCCCGTCGGAAATTTCCAGTTTGCCGCTGATTTATCGCGGCAAGGTCCGCGATCTGTACGCCATAGACGACCGGCATCTATTAATGGTCGCCAGTAACCGGCTATCCGCTTTTGACGTAATTTTGCCCACGGCCATTCCTGGCAAGGGCGCAGTATTGACGGCGGTTTCCAGCTTCTGGTTTGCCCGGAGCCGCTCCATCATTGCCAATCACTTGCAACGAGCGGAAAAAACACTGGAAGAAGCCTTGCCCGACCCGATGGAACGGATGTTGGTCGCCGGGCGGGCAGTGGTCGCGCGGCGGCTTAACGGGTTGCCGGTGGAAGCCATCGTGCGCGGCTATCTGATCGGCTCCGGCTGGAAGGATTATCAACGCACGGGCGAAGTCTGCGGAATTCGTCTGCCGGATAGACTGCGGCTGGCGGAGCGGTTGCCGGAGCCGATCTTCACGCCTTCCACCAAAGCAGCACTGGGTAGCCATGACGAGAATGTCAGCTTTGCGGCCATTGTTGACCAGATCGGCTCGGCCTTGGCCGAGCAGGTGCGGGAAGTGAGTTTGCACCTGTACCGGGAAGCGGCGGATTACGCCTTGACCCGAGGCATCATCATCGCTGACACCAAGTTCGAGTTCGGGCTGGATGAACAGGGACAACTGACGCTGATGGACGAGGCGCTCACCCCGGATTCGTCGCGGTTCTGGCCGGCGGATCAGTATCAGCCCGGCGTTAATCCGCCCAGTTTCGACAAGCAGTTTGTGCGCGATTATCTGGAAACGCTGGACTGGAACAAACAACCGCCGGGGCCGGAATTGCCGCCGGCGATCGTCGAACGCACCGTCGCCAAATACCGGGAAGCCCAGCAGCGGTTGACGGGATCAGTTTGAACTATAGGAATCCGACCTGAGTTGTGGAATTGCCGCTTCGAACCACCCCGGCGCTTCGCGCCACCCCTCCTTATCCAAGGAGGGGATAAAACCAGCACAGTACATCGCTTTTTCCCCTCCTTGAGTAAGGAGGGGTGGCCCCG
>CAIRMO010000101.1 GCA_903879705.1 uncultured Candidatus Competibacteraceae bacterium
TCCGGTGAAGTTAATGAGAGCGGTGATCATGCCAGGTTTCTCCCGTGGGTTTGACTGGCGGGCGAGTGGACAATGGGGGCGGCGGGCGGTTGAAATCCGCGCAACCGGTTAGCGTTGCTGACCACGGTCAACGAGGATAGCGCCATGGCCGCGCCCGCCAGCATCGGGTTCAGCAACAGCCCGGTTGCGGGGTAGAGCGCCCCGGCGGCCAGCGGGATTCCCAGGATGTTGTAAATGAAAGCGCCGAACAGATTCTGCCGAATATTGGACACAGTGGCGCGGGAAATGGCAATGGCATCGGCGATGCCATGCAGCGATCCGCCCACCAGAGTCATCCCGGCGCTCTCAATGGCAATATCCGTGCCGGCCCCGATGGCCAGCCCCACATCAGCCTGGGCCAGCGCCGGCGCATCGTTGATCCCGTCGCCGACCATGCCCACGACCGCGCCTTGCGCCTGCAACTGAGCGATGACATCGGCCTTGGCCGCCGGCAACACTTCAGCAAACACCTCATCAATGCCCACCTGGGCGGCGATAGCGTGGGCGGCGGCAACGTGATCGCCAGTCAGCAATACCATCCGCAATCCCAAATCCCGCAGACGGCGAATGGCGGCAACCGAATCCGGCTTGAGCGGATCAGCGACCGCCACCAGTCCGGCGACGTGGCCGTGTATGGCGATGAACACTGGAGTTTGCCCGGTGACGGCCAGTCGGTCGGCCTCGGCCTGCAACGGCGTGGTGTCAATGCCGTAACTCTCCAGCAAGCGGCGGTTGCCCGCCAGCGCCGGCAGTCCAGCGAGATGACCGGTCACCCCTTGACCGGCCACCGCTTCAAACCGTTCCGCAACCGGCACCCCCAGCCCGCGCTGGCAAACGGCATCCAGAATCGCCTGGGCCAGCGGATGCTCGGAATTCGCCTCCAGCCCGGCGACCAACCGGAAAATTTCGTCCTCATCGAAACCGGGCAGGGCGATGACGGCGGTCACGGTCGGTCGGCCAGTGGTCACGGTGCCGGTTTTGTCCAGCACGATGGTGGTGAGTTGCCCAGCCCGTTGCAGCGCCGCGCCATTGCGGATCAGGATGCCGTGTTCAGCCGCTTTCCCGACCCCGACCATGATCGAAATCGGCGTCGCCAGCCCCAGGGCGCAGGGACAGGCGATGATCAGCACGGTCAGGGTCGTGACCAGCATATAGCCGACTTTGGGTTCCGGCCCGAAGTTAAACCAGGCCAGCGCGGTGAGGACGGCAATGATCAGCACCGAGGGAACGAACACCGCGGCAACCTGGTCGGCCAGCCGGCCAATCGGCGGTTTGCTGTTCTGGGCCTGACGCACCCGGTCGATGATGTGCGCCAGCACGGTATCGGCACCGACCCGGGTGGCGCGGAAAATGAAGCTGCCGGTCTGGTTCAGTGCGCCGCCGGTCACAGGATCGCCCGGCTGCTTGGTTACGGGCAGCGGTTCGCCGGTGAGCATCGACTCATCGACGGTTGACGAACCGCTGACCAGTTCACCGTCCACCGGGATTTTTTCGCCGGGCCGCACCCGGATCAGGACTCCGGGAACCAGGGTTGTTATCGGGACATCCCGCTCCTGATCGCCCTCGACCCGGCGGGCGGTTTGTGGTTGCAGGCCAATCAACCGGCGGATCGCGGCGGAGGTTTTGCCCCGCGCCCGGCTTTCCAGTGCCGAGCCGAGATTGATCAGGGCGATAATGGTGACTGCGGCCTCAAAGTAGGCGTGTTGCGCCAGACTCGGAACGCTGGCGGGAAACAGCGCGATCAGCATCGAGTAACCCCAGGCTGCGCCGGTGCCCAATGCGATCAGGGTATCCATATTGGCGTTGTGATGGCGAAATTGCTGCCAGGCACCGGTGAAAAAGCGGCCACCGCTGTACATCATCGCCGCCAGGGTGAGCAGTCCTGCCGCGATCCAGAACCATTGCCCGGCTGAGGTCGCCAGCGCCGGCAGCCAGCCGGCCATTCCCGCGATCATCAGCGGGGCGGCGAGTGCGCCGGCAGCGACGGCGTTGCGAACCAGCCGCTGAAAATGGGCGCGATCCGCGGCTTCGCGCTCGGTTTCAGCCGCGGCTTCATCACGCAGCTCGGCAGCGTCATAACCCGCCTCCCGGAGCGCGCCGATCAGCGCGGCCAGATCGGCGGAGCCGGTAATCTGGGCGGTGCAGTCCGCGAAATTCACGCCCGCTTCAACCACGCCAGGCGTTGCGCGCAGGGCAGTTTCCACCGCAGCGACACATCCGGCGCACCGCATACCGGTAATCGTCAAGCGCTGGCCGGACAGGGTGGGGGTGGCGGTCATCTACGGGGTTCTCCTGACAAGAAATGTGAGTAGAAATCATACGCGCTACAATCCGGTTAGCGCCAACCCTGACGGTAGTGAGCTTATAAGCAGCGGATGACGAAACTCACCGAATCCGCACCGCCAGGACATCACAGGGCGCGCCGTGCAACACGGCGTTAGCGGTTGAACCGAGCAACAACGCCAAACCGTGACGACCGTGGCTGCCGACCACGATCAAGTCCGCGCCATGTTCTCTGGCAGCCCCGAGAATGCCTTCCTTGGTGGACATGGCATTGACCACCCACTTTTCGGCATCCTCCAGCCCCAGACGCCTCGCCAGCTCGCCCAGCGCCCCCCGCGCCTCCTGCAACAGCGCCTCCTCAGGCAGTTCGGCCAGCACCGGCAGCAGTTCATAACCGCCACCCAGGCCGATGTTCACCTCCTCGACCACATGAATCAGGCTCAACCGCGCCCCGGATTGCCGGGCAACTGCCTTGGCCCGTTCGCCCACTTGCAGGGCATCTTCGGAAAAATCAGCAGCAACCAGCACATGTTGATAAGCCATGACATTCACTCCCAGGTGATTGGCTAAGGCAACGCCGTTTCCAGTAACGTCCGCAACAGTTCGCGGGTTTCCCGCCGCGCCGCATCGGTCGGCGGCAGACGGGTTTGCGCTTCTCGCAATGCACCGATGCCCAGTTTGACCTGGATCAGCCCCAGATTATGCAAGGTTCGGGGATCATCGTGGCGGCGCAGCGCTTCCCGATAAGCGCGTTCCGCGGAATCCAGCCGGCCCTGCCCGGCATACAGATTACCCAACTGGAACCACGCGCCAGCGTCCTTTGGTTTCAGCCGGGTCAGCTGCAAATAATAACCTTCCGCCACATCCCAGCGCCCGGTTTCATAGGCTTGGCGGGCGCGTTCCTCAATAAAGGCGGGATCAGCCCGTTTGGCGGGGCCAGAATCAGCAGCCGTTAAAACCGGCTGATCAACCCATGAGCGCCCGGCATTGATCGTCGGCGCGCTGGGCAGACCATTCCGCACTGCGCAACCCTGCAACGCCACGAACCCGGTAACCATCAGCACAATCCGGAACATCCGCCGCCTTTAACTTTTAGCCTTGTTTCACCCGTAGCGCCGGGCCACATAGTCCGCCACCCGTTGCTGAAACTCGGCGGCGATGTTTTCACCCTTCAAGGTCACGGTTTTTTCGCCATCCACATACACCGGTGCGACCGGAATCTCGCCAACGCCCGGCAGGCTAATGCCGATGTTGGCCTGTTTGCTCTCGCCTGGGCCATTCACCACACAGCCCATCACCGCGACCTTCAACGCTTCCACGCCGGGATAACGGTCGCGCCAGACCGGCATCTGCTCGCGCAAGTAGTCCTGAATCTGCCGGGCCAGCCGCTGGAAATAGTCGCTACTGGTGCGACCGCAACCGGGACAGGCCGTAACTGCCGGAGTAAAGGAACGCAGCCCTAAAGTTTGCAGGATTTCCTGGGCGACGATCACTTCCTGAGTGCGGCTACCGCCCGGTTCCGGGGTCAATGAAACCCGGAGGGTGTCGCCGATGCCTTCCTGCAACAGCACCGCCAGCGCCGCGCTGGACGCAACGATGCCTTTGCTGCCCATCCCGGCTTCGGTCAGGCCCAAGTGCAGCGGATAATCACAGCGTGTCGCCAGCTTGCGATAGACCGCGATCAAGTCCTGCACCCCGCTCATTTTGACCGACAGGATGATTTTATCGTGGTCCAGCCCGATGTCCTCAGCCCGGCAGGCACTCTCCAGGGCGGATCGAATCATCGCCTCGTGCATGACTTCAGCGGCGGCTTGCGGGTGCGGCTGGCGAGCGTTGTCGTCCATTAATCGCGCCGCCAGTTCCTGATCGAGACTGCCCCAGTTCACTCCGATGCGCACCGGTTTGTCATGGCGGCAGGCGATTTCAATAATGGCGGTGAACTGCTCATCCTTTTTCTTGCCGCGCCCGACATTGCCGGGATTGATCCGGTATTTAGCCAAAGCCTCGGCGCAGGCGGGAGAGTGAGTCAACAGGCGGTGGCCGTTGAAATGGAAATCGCCGATGAGCGGCACGGTAATGCCTTGTGCGGCCAAGCGGTCACGAATCAGCGGCACGGCGGCAGCGGCGGCCTCGTTATTCACGGTAATCCGCGCCAGTTCCGAACCGGCCCGCGCCAGTTCAGCGAGCTGGGCGACTGTGGCTACGACATCGGCGGTATCGGTGTTGGTCATCGACTGCACAACCACTGGGGCAGCACCACCAATGGCGACTGCACCCACTCGAACGGCGATGCAGGAACGGCGTGGGAGAGGAGAAGCCATAAGGGACATAGACGATTAACCACTCTGAGGAGACTGAGGAGACTGAGAATAGCCAGAAAACGCCACACCATCGCTCCAGGCGGGATCGGGTCGCCAGGTCGCCGACCACTGGGGCAACTGTTCGGCGGGCATGGGTCGGGCGATGCCGTAACCTTGCGCCAACTCGCAGCCCAGTTGCAGCAGCAAGGTACCGTGCGGCACCGTCTCCACGCCTTCTGCGATCACCTGACGTTTGAAAGCGGCGGCCAGGCCGATCAGTCCCTGCAAAATAGCCAGGTCATCCGGGTCGTCAAGCATATTGCGTACAAAACTTTGATCGATCTTGAGCAGCGTGACGTGCAAGCGTTTGAGGTAGGTGAGCGAGGAATAGCCGGTGCCAAAATCATCCAGTGCAAACGTCACTCCGAATTGGGTGCAGGCTTCGATCACCCGCGAAACTTGCGCAATATCTTCCAACGCACTGGTCTCCAGTATTTCCAGCTCAAGGCGATTCGGATTCACCTGCGGATGGGCCGCCAAAATGGCACACAGGCGCTCCACAAAATCGCGCTGCTGCAACTGGCGTGCGCCGATGTTGACACTGACCGGCATTTCCAGCCCCGCGGCGCGCCAGCGCTCGATTTGCGTCAGGGCGGTGTCAATCACCCACTCGCCAATGGCCACGGCCAGCGCATGATCCTCGATCAGGGGCAAGAACACGGCCGGTAGCAACAGACCTTGTTCGGGGTGCTGCCAGCGGATCAGTGCCTCGGCCCCAATCACTTTGCCGGTGCGCATGTTCACCTTGGGCTGGTAATACAGCACGAATTCATGGTGTTCCAGCGCCAGGCGGATGCGTTCCAAGCTTTCATGGTGGCCGCGCAGGTGGCTGTCTTGCTCAGCATCGAAGATGTAGTGGCGGTTTTTACCGGTTAGTTTGGCCTGGTACATGGCTTGATCGGCCTGACGCAGCAGTTGATCGGCATCAATGTCCTGCGACTGTGGATAGAAGGTAACGCCCAGGCTGGCCGAGACCTGAAGAGTGCGGTCTTCAACCAGCACCGGCTGCGCTGCAGCGGCCAGCAGTCGGGTGAGCATGGGCAGGCTCGCGGACCTATCCTCCAGATCGATCAGCACCGCGACAAACTCGTCGCCGCCCAGCCGGGCCAGGGTGTCCCCCTCGCGCAAGGCCTGTTTCATGCGCGCGGCCAGGGTGATCAGCACCTGGTCACCCGCGGCATGACCGTGGTGGTCATTGATGGCCTTGAAGCCATCGAGGTCAAGGTAGACCACCGCCAATTGCTGGCCGCGCCGCTGCTCCTGCGCCATCGCCTGTTGCAGCCGGTCAGCCAGTAGCACCCGGTTGGGCAGATGGGTCAGCGCATCAAAGTGGGCGATGTACTCCAACTGGTTCTGGTGTTCCTTGATCGCGGTGATATCACTGTTGGTGCCGATCATGCGCAACGGCTTGCCATCGGCATCGTGCGCTACCACCAGGCCGTGGCCCAGCGTCCATTGCCAGCTACCGTCCTTGCACAACATGCGGAACTCAACCGTGGCGCTGCCCGGCTTGCCCTCCATATAGGGCTGCAAGGCGGCCATCACCCCGGGCGCGTCGTCGGGATGAATGCGCTTCGTCCATTCGTCTGCGGTGTCGCCGATTTCATCCTCGGCAAAGCCCAGCATGGCCTTGTAGCGCGGCGAGTAGAAGGCCTCGCCGGTCTGGAGATTCCAGTCCCACAGGCCGACGTCGGTGCCTTCAATAGCAAATTTCCAGCGTTTTTCGCTGGCGATGAATGCTGCCTCGGCTTGTTTGCGCTCGGTGATGTCACCCGCCACTGCATAGAGCAGTTGATCGGCGACACTGGCGGACCAGGCGAGCAGTCGGAACTCACCGTTTTTATGGCGGTATCGATTTTCGAAATGAAAAGTGCTTATTCCCTGACCGAGTTTGACCATCCCTGCGAGGGTCGATGTTTGATCGTCCGGATGAACCAGAGCCAGAAAATTAGTGCCTTCAAGGTCCTCTTTGCCATATCCCAACAAAACCTCCCAGCCATTGTTCACCCGCTGGATCGTGCCGTCCAGTGTGGCGATCACATGCAGATTTAAGGGTTGCTCAAAGAACTGGTTGAAGGCCACCTGCGCAGCGTGTTTCTCGGTGACATCACTGAATACCAGCACCACCCCAACGATGTCCCCCGCAGCATTGCGAATGGGAGAGGCGCTGTCGACGATTTGGTACTTCCGCCCATCACGGGCCAGCAACACGGTGTAGTTGGCGAAGTTGATCATCTGGCCGTGGGCCATCACCCGTTGCACCGGGTCTGCCACCGGTTCATGTGTCGCTGCATTGACGATGCAAAACACCTCGGCCAGCGGGTGGCCAGTGGCATCGGCCAGCGTCCACCCACACAGACGCTGCGCGGCTGGATTCATACGGGTGACCCGACCGGCCAGGTCGGTGGCAATGACCGCATCGCCGATGGAGTCCAGCGTGATGGCGAGGTTTTGTTCGCTTGCGCGCAACACACCTTCCCGTTGCGTCCAACTCTCCAGAATGCGATTAAAGCCACTGATCAGTTGACTGATTTCGTCTTGACTGGTAACGGGCAGTGGCTGCGGAATCCGGTTTGAATTGGCCAGGGCGACCATCGCACTCGCGGTGACCACCAGCGGTGCAAGCTGGCGCTGCAAAACCCACCAGGTTGATACCCCGGCCAGCAGCGTCAGCAAGAGCGTCATCAGAAGCATTCGCCGCGGCATGACCTTAACCGGTGCAAACGCTTCCTTGGCGGGTAGCGTGGCGACCAAGAACCAGCCCGCCATCGGAATGCTCTTGGCGGCTGACAACTCCAGCACACCGCGTGAACTGACCGCCAGGCCAAAGCCTTCATAGCCCTGCATGTAGCGGTCGTGCATGACATTGAGTCCGGGTCCCGGCACCGGCTGCATGATGCGGCTCTGGTCGGAGGCGGTGACAAACAGCTTGTGTTGCGGGGCGATCAGCAGATAGCCGCCGGTCTTGCCGTAACGGCCCCGAGCGATTTGGTCGAAAAAATTGGGTTTCGCCAAGTCGGTTACCCCGGACAGGACACCGATGACCTTTTCCTGTGCATCGCGAATAGGTACCGCCATGACAACAATCGGAGACTTCAACTGCCGACCGATGACGGGCCGACCGATTGAGGCCCTGCCCTCCAGGGCAGCGGCAATGAAATCCCGGTCCAGGTAATTGACGCCGATCCGTTGCGTCGAGGTCGGAAGAGAGGCTATCGCCGTGCCATCAGTCCCAGTGACGAAGACGCCAGCGTTAAACAGCAGTTGCAGCAGCGGGCGCTGTTCAAGCCGTGTTTGCAGAGCTGCGGAATCCCCCAGCATGGCGGGTGTTACTTCTTTGGCGATGGTTTCCAAAGACGCCATGCAGGTACCCATGCGGTCATTGATTTGATCGGCCACAGCCGACACGGTGGAGAACTGCTGTTCGCCCAGCTCACTCTGCATCTCCTCGCGCAGCAGCTGGCTGGCGAAAAACGAGAGCGCCCAAAGGCTGACCATGAAAATGGACAGGGTGAACAGGGTCACACGGGTTTTGAGCGAGCGCCACTGAAAGCGTGTCGAGTTCATCTGTTTTGCGCGAAACTCCGTTCTGTAGTGGGGGGAGGGATAGTGCCATCCGGTTGGAGTTGTGGAATTTCCCCTCGCTGAGGAGCGAACCACCCGGCCCCTGCCGGGGCCACCCCTCCTTACTCAAGGAGGGGAAAAAGCGATGTACCGTGCTGATTTTATCCCCTCCTTGGATAAGGAGGGGTGGCGCGAAGCGCCGGGGTGGTTCGAAGCGACAATTCCACAACTCAGGTCGGATTCCTATAGCGCGGAACGCGAAGCGTCCCCCAGTTCTCGCTCCGGTGCGAGCTATCGCTGTTGAATAAGGCGCCGGTCTTTCCCGACGGTCAGCCCGCCCATAAGGCCTGCCAACCCTGCTTCAAAGATCCGGGGGAATCGGCGGGAGAACGGCTCGTTCCTGGCGCGACAGCCAGGAATAAACCGTCGGGATCACGAACAGCGACAGTAAAGTGCCGAACAACATGCCGCCACCGATCACCCAGCCAATGTCGCGGCGACTGACCGCACCGGCTCCGCTCGCTATCGCCAGCGGCAGCGCGCCCAGCACCATAGCGGCGGTGGTCATCAGGATCGGGCGCAGCCGGATAGTTGCCGCTTCCACCAGCGCCTCCAGCTTGGGCCGGCCCGCATCGCGCAACTGGTTGGTGAATTCGGTGATCAGAATCCCGTGCTTGGCGATCAGGCCGATCAAGGTGATGAAGCCGATCCCGGAGTACAGGTTCAGCGTTCCGCCGCTGAAGGTCAGCGCCAGACCGGCCCCGGCAATGGAGAGCGGAGCGACCGACAGGATGATGATCGGATCGCGGAAGCTCTCAAACTGGGCCGCCAAGGTCAGGTAAATGAACCCAAGCGCCAGCACGAACACCAGCCCCATCGACGCATTGGCCTGGCTCATTTGCCGCACCGCGCCGCTCCAGTCGGTCTGAATGGTCGGCGGCAGGGTCCGGGCAGCAATGGCCTGGATGTCCTTAGCCACCATTGACACGCTTTGCCCCGCCACCAGATTGGCGCTCATCGTCACTGAACGTAACTGGTCAAAGTGGCTGAGCGAGGCCGCGCCGACGCCGCGCTGAATGGAAGCGATGGTACTCAAGGGAACCAAATCCCCGGCGGCGGTGCGCAGATAGATTTGCTCCAGTTTTTCGGCGGCCAGCATTCCCCGGCTTTGTAAATCCAGGATGACCGGGTAGAGCGTCCCTTCCCAGTTGAATTGATTGATCTTTTGCTGACCGAGCAGTTTGCCGAACACATCCGCAACCATGTTCATCTGGATGCCCACCTCAGCGGCCTGGTTGCGGTTGACCTCGACATTCTCTACCGGCGTGTTGAGGTTGAGATCAACGCTGATCGCCTGCAAACCGGGCTGTTGGCGAATCTCAGCCAGGAAGGGTTGGATCGCCTGATTCAGTTGGGCGTATTCCAGGGTGGATTTCAGGACGAACTGCACCGGCGCTTGACCCCCGCCGCCCAGCGGGTCAGGGTTAATCGCCGCCACCCGCACCCCCGCAATTCCGGCCAGCGCTGGCTCCAGCCCGGCCTGGATCTGCATGGCGGTGCGCTGGCGCTGCTCCCAGGGTTTCAGCAGCATGAAGACCACGCCTTGATAAAGGGTAGGGATGCCGGTCAGCGTCATGATCATCTGCCGCTCCGGAATGGGGGCCAGCACCTGCTCGATTGCGGCGGCGCGAGCGTTCATGTAGGTGGGCGACGCATCCTGTGGTCCGGTGAACATGATCAGCAGGTAACCCTGATCCTCGACCGGAGCCAGTTCGCCCGGCAGTTTCGACAGGGCGTTGAAGCCCCAGGTCGCTGCGCCAATGGCGATCAGGGCGACCAGCCAGCGATGGCGCAGGCTGAAGGACAGCGCTCGCCCGTAAGCCGCGCCTAACCGGTGGAACAACCCATCGACCCACTGCGCCAGCCGATTCTCCGACTGTGGCCGCAACAGCCGTGAACACAGCATCGCGGACAGGGTCATGGCGACAAAGCCGGAGAAGATCAGGGTCATCGCCAGGGTAAAGGCGAATTCCCGGAACAGCGAACCGATCATGCCGGGCAGCAGACCCATCGGCGCGTAGACCGCTGCCAGGGTCAGGGTCATGGCGATCACCGCGAAGCCGATTTCACGACTGCCCTTAAAGCCAGCGGTCAGGGCCTCCATACCGGCGTCAACATGGCGCTGGATGTTTTCCACTTCAACAATGGCGTCGTCCACCACCAGACCGATGACCAGTACGAAGGCCAGCAGGGTAAACACATTCAGGCTGTAGCCCGCCGCCGCCAGGAAAGCCAGACCGCCGCCCAGCGATAACGGAATCGCCACCAACGCGATGAACGAGGATCGTAACGAAACCAGGGTCAGCAACACCACCAGCACCACCAGCCCAATGGTGATCAGGATGGTGTCGAAGACCTCCCGGATCGAGGCATCGATGAAGGTCGCATCGTCATAGGGAATTTCCACGCTCATGCCGACCGGCAGCGCCTGCCGCAGTTGCGGCAACATCTGCCGGACCGCATTGGAAATGTCCACCGGGTTAGCGTCGCTCTGGCGCAGAAGGCCGACCGCTACCGCCTCAGCGCCGTCAATGCGCACCCCGGTGTCGATCGATTCGGGGGCGACGTCCACATCAGCCACATCCCGCAGCCGGACCGGGTAGCTGCCTTGCGACTGGGACGATGATTCCGACAAACCGGGTTGAGCGGAACTGCTCTCTGCCGAGCGCACCACCAGATCGGCAAACTCGGCGGGGTGGCTCAGCAGGGTGCGGGCCTGGACGCTGACCCGGCGATCATCACCAATAATTTCCCCGCCGGGCAGTTCGACGTTCTGCGCCTGCAAAGCCAGCATGACATCATCGACGGTCATGTTTTGGCCGGCCAGCCGGAACCGGTCGAGGCGCACCCGCAGGGAATATTTGCGTTCGCCGCTAATCTGGAGACTGGACATCCCCGGCACCAGCGCCAGCATCGGTCGGATGCGCCGATTGATCAGGTCGGTGATTTCGAGCGCGCTGCGACCGGGATCGCGGAACGAGAGATAAATGACCGGCTGGTTGTCAAGACTAATCTGTTGCACCACCGGCGGCTGCGCCCCGGTCGGCAACAGTTGTTGAACCTGATTGACCTTGGCGCGGGTGGCCTCCGCCGCACTGGCCGGATTGATATTGCCCTTGAAGACCATCTGGATCATCGACAGGCTGGCGGAGCTGGTCGAGGTCATGTAGTCGATGCCATTGACTTGGGAAATCGCCCGTTCAATGACCGTAGTGATCGAACGCTCGATCATTTCGGCGCTGCCGCCAGGCAGGGCGGTCGTGACGATGACCACTGGCACGTCGAACTGGGGAAGATTGCGGACTGGCAGGGTGAACATCGCGTAGAACCCGCCCAGCAGCAGGAACAGGTTGATGACGATGGCGAAAACCGGACGCTGGATACAAAAATCGCGCAGAAACATTAGCCTGGCCCGTTGGTGATGCTGACCGCCATGCCGTCTTCCAGTGCGAACTGACCCACGGTGACCACTTGATCGCCCGGTTGCACACCTTGCAGAATTTCGGCGCGGCCATCGAGCAATGCGCCAACCTTGACGGCTATCCGGTGTACCCGGCCCTCGACCACGCGATAGATATCATTCCCCTCCAAGGTGGGAATGAGCGCGGCGGCAGGCGCAACCACGGCGTTTTCATGCACGGCCATTTGCAGGTCAACGCGCACCGCCAGATCGCCGACCATCTTGCCGTCGGGATTGGACACCATGCCGCGAATATCCACGGCGCGCGTTTTTCCATCTACGCTCGCATCGATGAATTTGATCTCGCCCTTAAACCGTTGTTTACTCAAGGCGTCCGAGGTAAACGTGAAGGGTTGGCCGATCCGCAACCGGGGCAACAACTGCTGGGGAACCCGAAGGTCCACATACAGCCTGGAATTGTCTTCCAGCGAGACCAGTTTTTTCATGCCAGGTAACGCGAAAGCGCCGATGCTGATCTTGAGGATTCCGATCACGCCGGCGAACGGAGCGCGCAAGGTCAGCAGGTCGAGCTTGGTCTGGGCCGAATTGAGGTTGGCCTGGGCCGTCGCGTAATCGCTGGTCGCCTTGTCCATTTGCGATTTTGAAACGATGTTGGTTTGCGCCAGTTCCTGGGTCCGTTTGAAGTCCCGTTCGACATTCTGAAATTGCGCCCGTGCTGATTGTAAATCCGATTTGGCGACACGGTCGTCGAGCAAAAACAGCGGATCGCCCTGGGCAATTTTCTGCCCTTCGGTGACGTAAATCGCGGTCACATTCCCCATATTGGCTGAAACAATATCGACTTGCCGCCAAGGGACCAGTGACCCGATGAAACTGGCGGTTTCAATCATGGTCGCGGTTTCGACCGCCGCGACCTGCACCGGAACCGGTTTTGCTGTGGTCGTGTTCGGCGGAGAAGCGGCGGGCGTCGGCAATATGACGCCCGTCGCCAGCCCGATGAGCAACAGTAGCCGTTGGCTAATTCGATAGGGGATCATCAGGATTTCCGCGAGAAACCCCGTCCTTCAGGGCGGGGAGGATGTCAACAGGCCCACCGTTTCAATCGGCAAACATGCCGAATGACCGTTCTTCACGAATCACGACGATCACGGTCTGGGCCGATGACGACAGGACGCCGTCCTCGCGCAGATCTTCAATCGCGCACTCCACCTTGTACATGAGCTTGCCCTTGCCACGCCGCAGTTGCCGAATCCGCTTGCGGGTGTGTTTGCCCATGTCGAGAACGCAGATATCGCCTTGACGATTCTCCGTCCCTTCATTGCCCGCCGCCTTGGCTGATTCACTACTATTGGTGTTGAACGTCATCGATGTATCTCCTTAATAGCAGGATGGGTTAAAAATGGATTGTTCTGATCGACTGATGCGGATTCGCAACGGTCAGGACCGGCGCCGCGCTTTCGAGGCGTTACGGAAGCAGTCGCGGATCCAGCCATTCTTCTTCTTGCAGTTGGAGCGCTCGTGCAGGTTCAAATACCGTTGCATAACCCGGAGGTTGCGCTTCACTTTTTTGCGGACGATCTTTTCCAGTGGCCGCAGGAAGCGGGACTGCTTCTTGCGCCGGCTGCCAAACACCTCGTCGATTTTCAACACGCCGTGCTGGTCACGACGGATGATCCGCGCCTTGATCTTGCTGTCGCCGGCGTAGGTCGGCGGGTTGTCACGAGCATCGATGACCTGGCGAATCCCGCCTGATCCGTGTTTGAGGATGACGATGCGTTCAATGTCATCGTTGATTTTGCGATACTTTTTCATCCCGGTTTTCCTCCGATTGAATCTATCGATATGGGTGGGAAGGCGGTTGCCACTGTTCAGAACCCGCGCCGCGGGAAGACGCCTGCGGCAAGTTGGTTTGCTTGCTGGCCTCAAGCCTTGCTGTATTGGATCAGTCATTGCGGGTCCTTTTAAAGATTGTGTACGATAGGAACGCAAATTTCAGAATTTTTTATTCTATAGCTTGACTGCTAAAATCAGTGACCGCCAACCAGTTGGCGTGGCTAAAAAACCCGTCGTTCCGCTGCATCCAAACCTGTGTACAAACCCAAATCTAGCCGATGATCAGCCCCTGGTTCGTTCGCCCCAAACCCAATGCTGGCCTCCGTCTGTTCTGCTTTGCCCACGCCGGCGGAGCGGCTTCTGCGTTCCATCCTTGGGGCGCAAAGTTGGAGGGCGTTGACGTTTGGGCCATTCAGCTTCCGGGCCGGGAGGGTCGGCTGAGTGAGCCACTGCTGACCGATTTCACGGTTTTGCAGGATCGGCTCGCCCGCGAACTCACTCCGCACCTCGACCGGCCCTTTGCCTTTTTCGGCCATAGCATGGGCGCGATCCTCGCTTACGAAATCGCTCGCGAGTTGCGGCAACGCCGATTGCCGCCACCGGAGCGGTTGTACGTCTCCGGGCGGCGCGCCCCGACGTTACCTAACCTTGACCCGCCCCTGCATCCGCTTCCCGACCGGGAGTTCATTGCCGAACTCAAACGCCGCTTTGCGGGATTGCCCGCCGTGATTCTGGCCGAACCGGAGTTGTTGGCGCTGTTCCTGCCGATTCTGCGTGCAGATCTGACGATGCTGGAGCGGCATGAGTTCAGGACGGATGCTGTTCTGGACGTGCCGATCACGGCCTACGGCGGGCAGGACGATCCGCAAACGCTGCCGGAGGCGCTGGCCGCCTGGCGGGAATTGACGACCCGTGAGTTTGCCATGCGCCATTTTCCGGGCGGCCATTTCTACCTGCATGAGCAGCGGGAACGCTTTTTACCTTATCTGGCCGGTGAATTGAGCCGGCGACTGCCCGCGGTCTGAGTCGAATATGCCTGCTAATCCCGGTCAAAATGTGGCCGTAATCATTATTCAGAGGCTGGCGGAGACACTGGGCCTTGACCCTGCCAGTATCGATCCCAACGAGCGTTTCAGCCGCTACGGACTCAGTTCACGGCTGGCGGCGGGTTTAATCGCCCGCCTCGCGGCGGAACTGGATCGGCCACTGCCGGCAACGCTGGTCTGGGATCACCCGACGGTGGCCCGGTTGGCCCGTTTCCTTGCGGGCGACGTTGATGTTCAGGAAACGGTGGCAATGCGCCGCCGACCGGATGCGGAACCGATTGCCATCATTGCCGTCGCCTGTCGCCTGCCCGGTGCGGCTGATCCAGAAGCTTTCTGGCGGCTACTGCTCAATGGCGTGGATGCGGTCGGTCCCATGCCGGATGACCGCTGGAATGTCGCTGAGCTTTACGATCCTGATCCGGAAACGCCGGGGCGAATGGCAACGCGCTGGGGCGGGTTCCTCGACCGGGTGGATGGTTTCGACGCCGAATTTTTCGGCATCTCGCCGCGTGAGGCGCTGGAAATCGACCCGCAGCAGCGGCTGGTGCTGGAGCTGGTCTGGGAGGCGCTGGAGCGGGCGGCTATCCTGCCGTCGCGCCTGGCCGGCAGTCGCACCGGTGTTTTCATGGGCGCGATGTGGTCGGAATACGGCCAACTGGCTGCCGGGCTGGACGCAATTGCCCAGCATTCCGCGACCGGGCGCGATACCGCGATCATCGCTAACCGGGTCAGCTACCTGCTCGGTTTGACCGGCCCCAGCCTGACGGTGAATACCGCCTGTTCCTCGTCGCTGACCGCACTGCATCTGGCCTGCCAGAGCCTGCGGGAAGGCGAGAGTACGCTGGCGCTGGCCGGCGGCGTCAATCTGATGCTGACCCCGGACAGCACCGTGGCGATGACCAAGTTCGGGGCGATGGCACCGGACGGTCGCTCCAAAGCGTTCGATGCGCGGGCCAATGGTTATGTACGCGGCGAAGGCGCCGGGGTGGTGCTGCTCAAGCCGCTATCCCAGGCGCTGGCGGATGGCGACCCGGTGCTGGCACTGTTACGCGGCAGCGCGATTAATAATGATGGTCCCTCCAACGGTCTGACCGCGCCCAGTCCCGATGCTCAACGGGCGGTATTGCGTGATGCCTGCGCCCGCGCCCGCGTTTCCCCGGCTGAGGTGGATTATGTGGAAGCGCATGGCACGGGCACTCTGCTCGGCGATCCCATTGAGGCCGGTTCGCTGGGCGCGGTATTGGGCACAGCGCGGAGTTCGGATCGACCGTTAATCATCGGTTCGGCTAAAACGAATATCGGTCATCTGGAAGCCGCCGCCGGGATTGCCGGGTTGATCAAGGCCGCAATGGCGCTGCATTACCGGGTGATTCCACCCAGCCTGCACTTTCTCTCACCGAACCCGAATATCGACTTTTCCCGGCTTAATCTGCGCGTTCCCACGGCCCAGGAACCGTGGCCGATGACCGGCCATCCGGGCTTGGCGGGCGTTAGTTCGTTCGGTTTCGGCGGAACCAATGCGCACGCGGTTTTGGAGGAATGGCGGGTGGAGTCGGTCGAACCCCCCCGGCGCTTCGCGCCACCCCTCCTTAGCCAAGGAGGGGCATTTGATAGCCGGCCTGAGCGGAGGGAACATCGCCCGCTGATCTTTGTTTATTCCGGCAACGGCGCGCAGTGGCTGGGCATGGGCCGCGATCTGCTGGCGAGCGAGCCGGCGTTTCGGGCGGGCGTCGAGGCGTGTGATGCCGCTTTTCGTACCTTGACCGATGCCTGGAATGTGCTTGACGAACTGATGGCCGATGCCCGCTGGTCGCGGCTGGCGGATACCGTCGTCGCCCAGAGCCTGATGTTTGCGGTGCAGATCGGTCTGACCCGGTTGCTGGCGTCCTGGGGTTATGCGCCCGATGCGGTGGTCGGTCATAGCCTGGGCGAGGTTGCGGCGGCGTGGGTGGCGGGCGTATTGAGTCTGGAAGACGCGGCGCAGGTAGTGTTCCACCGCAGCCGCTTGCAAGCCGAGGCCGCTGGTCAGGGCGCTATGGCACAGATCGAGTTGACTTGGGACGAGGCGGAAGCAGCGCTGGCGGAATATCCCGATGTCGTGATCGCTGGCGCTAATGCGCCAATGGTCACCACGATTTCAGGACCGGCGGCGGCAGTTGAATCGGTGATGACCGAACTGGCGGCGCGTGGCGTGAACAGCCAACGGATCCGGGTCGATATTGCCTATCACAGCCCGGCGATGGAGTCGCCACGCCAGCATCTGGTCGAGGCACTGGCCGGGTTACGGCCCCGCTTCGGCGGCATTCCGGTCTATTCAACGGTGACCGGCACCCTTTTGTCCGGTCGCGCTTTCGGTGCCGATTACTGGGGCTGGAATCTGCGCGAGCCGGTGCGCTTTGCCCAAGCGGTCGCTGAGTTACCCGATGGCGTTTTCGTGGAATTGTCGCCCCATCCGATTCTGACCCGTTCAGTCGAGCAAGGATTGGCGGCGCGGGGCAGCGCGGGTCCGGCGTTGTTCACTCTGAACCGGGATGAGTCGGCGGCTGAATCGTTGCGCCACCTGCTGGATCGCTTGAATGAGTCAGGTGTTGTGGCGGGAGAAGCGCCGCCCGACCGTCCGGTTCATCTGCTGACGTTGTCGGCCCGGAATGTTGAAAGCCTGCGTGATTTGGCCGGGCGTTATGCAGCCGCGCTGCCTGATGCCTTGGCCGATGCCTGTTATACGGCGAATACGGGCCGGGAAGCGTTCAGCGAACGCGCTGCCCTGATCGCGGCTACCGCTGATGAAATGCGGGAACAGTTAGCGGCTTTGGCGAGTTCTACCCCGCAAGGGGGAAGGGCGTTTTGCTACCGTGGACAGGTGCGCCCCGGCTATGTCCCGCCCGTCGTTTTCCAGTTCGCCGGCGCTCTGCCGAATTTAACCGGGCTGGATGAACTGCACGATACGCAGCCGGCGTTTGCCGATGCACTCGCTACGCTAATCCCGCTGTTCCTGGATCAGACCGGGTTGCTGCTGACTGAATGGTTGACGCGGTTCGTTCCCCATCAACCAACGCCAGGTTCCGCCCTGACCTTCGGACTCCAGTTGGCGCTGGGCCGGTTATTGCTCAGTTGGGGAATCCGGCCAGCGGCGATTCAGGGCGAAGGGGCGGGCTATTTCACGGCGGAGGCGCTGGCCGGGCGGTTGTCGGATGATGAGGCGTTGCAACTAACGCTGGCGGGCGACGGGCTGGAATCGTCAATGGAACCGGTGTTAACCGATGCGCTGATCGTCTGTTTGGGTGATGGGGATGCCGGGCGAATGCTGTTCCAGATTCTGGGCCGCCTGTTTGTTTCCGGTGCAGAAATGGATGGGCGCGCGTTTGACCGGCCGTATGTACGCCGCCGGGTGCTGCTGCCCACCTACCCGTTTCAACGGGTACGCTATTGGCCGACGCCTGCTCTTCCTAAACCTGTTGAATCATGGCTTTACGAAGTGGCCTGGGCACCAGTCGCGCCGTTCCGGGTTGATCTGCCTGATCCGGATGTCATGGTTGCCGGGCTGTCGGTTCCTACGCCATCCGCGGACCAAGCGTTTGCATTGCCGGTCATGCTTGACCGGTTGGCGGCGGCTTATGCGGCGCAGGCGTTGGCTGCCGTGCCGGAACCCGCGTTGGAACCGGCTTTCCGTTCTCGCCAGTTCGCCGCACTCGCTAAATTGGCTGCACACGCGACGGAGTCCAGCCCGGCAACCTTGGCTGAGGAAATTGCCGCCCGCTATCCCGAAGGCGTTGATGAGTTGGCCCTGATTCGCCGAGCCGGCGAGGCGTTGCCGGACGTGCTGGCCGGGCGCGTCGATCCGTTGCAGGTGTTGTTTCCTGACGGTTTGATGGACTGGGTGCAGCCGGTTTATGAACGTGCGCCCTTTGCGCGTACCACAGTGGGCTGGGTTGAAACGATTTTTGCGATGGCAGCGCCGAAGATGGGCTCGATCATCGAAGTCGGCGCGGGTACCGGCGGCGCGACCCGCCGCGTTTTGCCTCATCTGCCGGACAGCGGGCGTTATGTCTTCACCGATATCTCGCCGGCTTTCCTGGATCGGGCGCAGGAACGGTTCGGCGCGCATCCGGGTTTTGCCACCGCAAGGCTGGACATTGAGCGTTCGCCTGCTGAACAGGGCGTTACCGAGATTTTCGACGCGGCACTGGCGGTCAATGTCCTGCACGCCACCCGCGACTTGCGGACAACGCTGGCTCACGTTCGCGGGTTATTGCGGCATGGCGGCTGGTTGGCGCTGGTGGAGGTGACGGGATCGCCGGGTTGGCTTGATCTGGTATTTGGGATGCTGGAGGGCTGGTGGCGGTTCACTGATGTCGATCTGCGCGATTCCTCGGCGCTGTTGCCGGTGGAGCGCTGGCGCGACTTGCTGGCCGAAGCTGGTTTTGATGCCGTTTCTACCCTTTTCGATGGTGATCGGCAAAGTTTGATTCTGGCTCGTGCCGGTGTCGTTCCCGGTCAGCGTTTGGTGCTGGGCGATACCCGCTTTGCGGTTGATCTTGCCGATCAATTGCGAACGGCTGGAGTGGCGGTTGATCTGGCCGGTGCTATTCCGACCGAGGGCGCGTGGCGGGAAACTTTCGTTCTGGATACCGAAGAAACGCCGGTTGAGGCTTGCCGGCAATGGGCAGCGTTGTTTGCTGATCCCCGGTTTGGCCGAGTGCGGTTGGTGGAAGATTCGAACCACCCCGGCGCTGCGCGCCACCCCTCCTTATCCAAGGAGGGGAATAAACCCAGCGTCGCTATGGTTCGGGCCGTGCGGCGCGGGTGGGCGCTGGCGGCGGGACTGGCTGACCCGTCCCGTTGGGGTGGAACGCTGCGCGGTAATAATCTGGAACGGGTCGCCGGGGCGTTGCTGGCTCGTTCCGATGAGGAATGGCTGAATGTTGATGGTGTTGAATTGCAGGGATTGCGGCTGCGTCGATTGCCGGCTCTGGACAAGGGGTTGCCGGTGCGGGGTGAAGCGACCTATCTGATTGCCGGTGGACTGGGAATGCTGGGCCTGGCGTTTGCCCGCTGGCTGGTTGAAAAAGGTGCGCGGCATCTGGCGCTGGTCGGTCGTCGTCCGCCGTCCGTTGAGATTGCCCGCGTTATTGCCGCGCTGGAAACGGCCGGCGTCCGGGTGTGGACGTTCGCCGCGAATGTCGCTGATCTCGATGCCATGCGCGGGGTGATAGCAACGCTGGCTGAATCCGCGCCGCCATTGGCTGGCGTGATCCATGCCGCGGGGACCGCTACGGCTGATCTGTCTGAGGCGCTGGCCGTCAAGCTGGACGGGGCACAGGTTCTCCACACGGTTACTGCCGCCGCTGCGCCCGAATTGTTCCTGCTGTTTTCGTCTGCGGCTGGCGTGTGGGGCGCTAAGGGCAAAGAAGCCTACGCCGCCGCCAATGCGGGACTTGACGCCTTCGCCGCCGAGCGACGGCGTCAGGGGTTTCCGGCGGTGAGCGTCGCTTGGGGCCGGTTCACCGAACGCGGTCTGTTGTCGGTCGCCGAAGATCAGGCGCTGGCAGAAATGGGCCTGGAAGCGATGGCTCCGGCGGCGGCTTTCGATCTGGCCTGGCGCTTGACCCGTAGCGAACGATCTCAGGCGGTCATCGCTCACGTCGATTGGCCGCGTTTCCGCAGTGTTTACGAGCTGCACGGTTCCCGCCCGTTGCTGGATGAATTGCCCAAGGCCGAACCCACTTCCGACCGGTTTAGGCTGACGGAACGCCCGCTTGCCCTCGTTCAGTCCAGCGCCAACGTGTTCGATCAGGTGCGGCAACGGGTGGCGGAAACCCTCGGTTATGCCGACCCGGAAACGGTTCCACCGGATCGGGGCCTGTTTGAGCTGGGGCTGGATTCGCTGATGGCGGTGCGGTTACGCCGGCGACTGGAGGAAACCCTGGGCCGGACGATTCCGGCGGCGGTGCTGTTTTCGCATCCGACCGTCGCGGCGCTGGCGGAGTGGCTCGCTCCTTCGGCAACGCCGCAAACTGCGCGTGAGGCGGTCGCCACTCCGGCCCGCACCCATGAACCCATCGCGGTCATCGGTATCGGCTGCCGCTTCCCCGGCGGCGTGGTCGATCCGGACGGGTTCGCCCGACTGCTGTTTGAGGGCCGCGACGCGGTGACCGAAATCCCGCCAACGCGGTGGGACTGGCGCGAATGGTTCTCCGCCAACCCTGATGCTCCCGGTTACATGGTGAGTCGCTGGGGTGGCTTTTTGGAGGACATCGACCAGTTTGACGCGGCCTTTTTCAACATTCCGCCCAAGGAAGCCGCCTACATGGACCCGCAGCAGCGCTTGCTGCTGGAAGTGGCGCGGGAGGCGGTGGAGCGGGCCGGACTCGATCCGGAGCAACTGACGGGAGTGCGGGCCGGGGTGTTCGTCGGCATTACCGGCAATGACTATGCGGCCCTGGCGCGGCGCGGCCCACCGGAGCATCTGGAAGCACAGGCGATCACCGGTCAGCCCAGCAATACCGCAGCCGGACGGATCGCCTTCGCGTTGGGCCTCACCGGCCCGGCAATTGCGCTGGATACCGCTTGTTCATCATCGCTGGTGGCGTTGCATCTGGCCTGCCGGGCGTTGCGCTCCGGCGAATGCAGCCTGGCCTTGGCGGGCGGCGTCAACCTGGTCCTGGCCCCGGAAACCTCGGTCATTCTGTCGCGGGCCGGCATGTTGTCGCCGACGGGCCGGTGCCGCACCTTTGACGCTGGCGCTGATGGCTTTGTCCGGGCTGAAGGCTGCGGCATGGTGGTGCTGAAACCGTTGTCGGCGGCGCTGGCCGACGGCGATCCGGTCTTGGCGGTAGTGCGCGGCACCGCGATTAACCACGATGGCCGGGCCAGCGGTTTCACTGTTCCCAACGGCAGCGCCCAGGAACAGGTGATCCGGGCGGCGCTGGTCGATGCCGGCCTCGCGCCCGCCCAAATTTCCTATGTGGAAGCTCACGGCACCGGCACCGCGCTCGGCGATCCGATTGAAGCGCAGGCGCTGGCGGCGGCGTTGGGAGAAAACCGCACGACGCCGCTCTATGTCGGTTCGGTGAAAACCAACATTGGACATGCCGAATCGGCGGCGGGCGTCGCTGCTTTCATCAAGACGGTCCTGGCGCTGGCGGCGGAACGGATGCCTGCCAACCTGCATTTTCACCGGCTCAATCCGCATATTCGTCTGGACGGCTTTCCGCTGGTCGTACCTACCGCGCCGACGCCTTGGCCGATGACGGATGGCCGGCGGATTGCGGGAATCAGTTCTTTCGGGGCCAGCGGCACTAATGTGCATGTGATTGTTGAAGGATCGCCGCGTACCCCTAACCCCTCTTTTGCAACGCCCTCACCCCCAATCCCAAGGGGAGAGGGGCGTTATATTTTGCCGTTATCGGCCAGCGATCCGGAGTCGCTGACTGTGTTGGCTTCGGCGGTAGCCGCTCAGTTGGCTGATGACCGGATCGCTGACCTCGCTTTCTCTGCGGGCGTGTCCCGATCCAGCCTGCCAGTGCGGGGCTTTGCAGTATTCAGCAACGCGGCAGAAGGGCGAGCGGCGTTGGCCACATTAACGTCCATCACTGCCGGGACACGGGTCAAGGTTGCATTTCTGTTTACGGGTCAAGGTTCCCAGTATGCCGGTATGGCCCGCGCACTCTATCGGGTGGAACCGGTCTTCCGCGCGTTCATCGACCGTTGTGATGCGCTGGCCTTGCCGCTGCTCGGTCGCAGTCTGCGCGAGGCGATGCTCGATCCAGCGACCGGGGCTGACCTCAATGCGACCGCGCTCGCCCAGCCGGCGCTATTCACACTGGGTTGCGCGCTGGCGGCATTATGGCGTTCCTGGGGCGTGGAGCCGGCGGCGGTGCTGGGTCACAGCGTGGGTGAATATGCGGCGGCGCTGATCGCCGGGGTGCTGGGACTGGAAACGGCGCTGTCTCTGGTCATTGCGCGTGGCCGGTTGATGCAGGCTTTGCCTGTCGGCGGTGGAATGTGCGCGGTGCTGGCTCCGGTCAAATCGATAACGCCATTTCTGACCGAGGAACCGACGCTCTCCATTGCGGCGATCAATGGGCCAGCCAATACGGTGATCTCTGGGCCACTGGCCGCGCTGGAACGCCTCAGTATCCGGCTGGCGACCCAAGATTTGACGGTGCGGCCTCTGACCGTGTCCCACGCTTTCCATTCAGAGTTGCTCAACCCGATGCTGGATGCGCTGGAAACCGAAGCGGCAGGCATTGCGTACCAACCGGCTCAAATCCCGCTGATTTCTAACCTGACCGGTGTACCCCAGACGGTGTTTGACGCGGCTTATTGGCGGCGGCACGCCCGGGAGCCGGTGCAGTTCGCCGAGGGTTTGCGAACCGCTGCCGCGCTGGGTTGCCGGGTGTTCATCGAACTGGGGCCACAACCGGTGCTGACGGCGCTGGCGGGCGCGGTGCTGGACAATGCGGTTCTGTTGCCCAGTCTGCGGCGCGATGCCGACGACCTGAACATCCTGTACGAGGCGCTGGGCCGGGCTTGGCAGGCGGGCGTTGCGGTGGACTGGGCGCGAGTGCCGCCCCATGGCTCGCATCGCCGGCTGGCTCTGCCGACTACGCCGTTCCGTCGTAAACGCCACTGGCTCGACGGGATCGATACCCGCCGTCAGCGTGACGTGGCCCGCGATCCATCCGCTGACTGGATCTATCAGATCGAATGGGAAAGCCGGCCTTTGCCCATCGTTTCTGACCCCCTCGCCCCAACTCCCGCGGGTCTGCTCTGGTGGGCCGGTCTCGATGCCCAACCGGGCACGATTTCGGCGCTGTGTGCTGAACTCAAGCGTTATGTGGAAAGCGCTGAAGCGCCGGTCTGGGTCATTACGCGCAGCGCACAGTCGGTGGTCGGCGCGACCGATACGGTTAATCCCGCCAGCGCCGCCTTATGGGGATTAGGCCGCATCCTGGCATTGACTCACCCGGAACATTGGGGCGGGCTGATCGATTTGGAACCGGATACCGATCTCGCCCAAGACCAGGCGATGCTGGCGGCCTTTCTGGCCGATCCGCACGGAGAAGATCAGGTCGCCCTGCGCGGTGGTCAGGTCCATGCGCCACGTCTGGAGCGGCTGAAAACGCCTTTGCCGGAACCGCGCCCAATTCACCCTGACCGAACCTGGCTGATTACCGGCGGGTTGGGCGGGCTGGGGCTGGCGCTGGCTGGTTATCTGGCGACAGCGGGCGCACGTTATCTGGTTTTGATCAGTCGCCGCCCGCCCGGCGAAGAAGCGGCAGCAATCATCGCCGGATTGGAAAGCCGTGGCGTGACCGTCACCGTATTCGCCGCCGATGTGGCTGACGCCGAGCGCATGGCTCAGGTGGCGGCTCGCATTGAGCAAACCCTGCCGCCGGTAGCCGGCATCTTCCACGCAGCGGGAATCAAGGACGGCGACTTTGCCACGGTGTTGCGTCCGAAATTGACCGGTGCGCAGGTTCTGCATGAACTCTCGCGGCATTGGCCGGTGGAAGAATTCGTCCTGTTCTCTTCGGCGGCGGCAGTGTGGGGCGACCGTCATCTGGACGCCTACGCCGCTGCTAATGCTGCCCTGGACGGCTTCGCCCACTGGCGGCGGGCGCAAGGGTTGCCGGCGCTCAGTGTGAATTGGGGCCGGTTCGAGGTGCGCGGAATGCTGGACGTGGCGGGCGCGGCTTTTCTTGACCGGATGGGGCTGGACCCGCTACCCACTGATCCGGCCTTCACCACGATGCGCCGTTTGGCGGCAACGGCTCTGCCACAGGCTACGGTCGCGGCGGTGCGCTGGCCGGTCTTCAAACCCATTTATGAAGGTCAGCGACTGCGCCCTCTATTGGCGCGTTTGGGTCTTCCTCCGACTGTGTTCGTGGCTGCGCCGGCGGTTGCGGAACAATCGGTGGTGGTCAAGAAACTGTCGTTGCCCGCCGTATTGGTCCGGCTGCGGGAACTGGTGGCGGAAATTCTGGGGCTGGACGATTCCGCTGATCTCGATACCGGGCGCGGCTTTTTCGCCCTGGGCATGGACAGTTTCGGCGTCGTCGATCTGCGGCGGCGGGTGGAAGCGGAATTTGGGGTCGCGTTACCCGCTGCGGCCTTGTTTGAAGCGCCTTCGATTGCAGCACTCGCCGCACGGCTGGCACCGGAGCCGGCATTGCCTCTCATCCTCTCTCCCCTGGTGGGAGAGGGGCCAGGGCCGGGGGTGAAGGGAGTTTCCGTCGCTGAACCCATCGCTATTGTCGGATTGGGTCTGCGCCTGCCGGGGGGAGTTCACGATCTGGCAGGACTGGAGCAGTTGCTACTGGCCGGCATTGAGGCGGTGGGCGACTGTCCCGAAGATCGCCGGACGGGGCCACTGCCGGTTGAACCCGCCCGGCGGCGCGGCGGCTTTCTGACCGGGATTGACCGTTTCGATGCCGATTTCTTTGGCATCAGCCCACGCGAGGCGGCGCAAATCGATCCCCAGCATCGCCTGCTGCTGGAGGTGGCCTGGGAAGCGTTGCAACACGCGGGCTGGTCGCCGCCGGCGCTGGCAGGCAGTCGCACCGGGGTCTTCGTGGGGATTACCGGCGCGGAATATGCGGCGTTGGCTGCGGCTCGCGGTCGTCCGGACGCTCATGCTGTGGGCGGGCAATTTCTCAACGTCGCCGCAGGCCGCATCTCCCACACGCTGGGTCTGACGGGCCCCAGCCTGGCCGTCGATACGGCCTGCTCATCGTCGGCAATGGCCGTGCATCTGGCCTGTCAGGCGTTACGCGCCGGTGAGTGCGATATGGCGCTCGCGGGTGGCGTCAACCTGATGCTGACCCCGGCAACGACCACCATGCTGATTCAGGCTCGAATGCTGGCCGCCGACGGTCGCTGCAAGACCTTTGACGCCGCAGCCGATGGTTATGTGCGGGCGGAGGGTTGCGGGCTGGTGGTTCTCAAACCGCTGGCTCAGGCCGAAGCCGATGGCGACCGGGTGCTAGCGGTGATTCGCGGCACGGCGGCGAATCACGATGGCGCTTCCAGCGGTTTCACGGTTCCCAACGGCGCAGCGCAGCAGACGGTCATGCGCGCCGCTTTGACGCAGGCTAATGTCGCTCCGGTCAATGTCGCTTACGTCGAAGCGCATGGCACTGGCACCGCGCTGGGCGATCCGGTGGAATTGCACGCGCTCGATGCGGTTTATGGCGGTGGGCGAACCCGGCCGCTGTGGGTCGGGTCGATCAAGACGGTCATCGGCCATGCCGAAGCGGCGGCGGGCATCGCCGGACTGCTGAAAGTGGTTGCCAGTCTGCATCTTGAATACCTCCCGCCGCATCTGAACTTCAACCGGCTGAATCCGCATATTCAGGTATCCGCCGAGCGGGTGGCGGTCGTCGCCGCTGGTGCCGCGTGGGAACCGATAGCCGGTCGCCGGTTGGCCGGTTTAAGCGCGTTCGGGGCCAGCGGGACTAATGTGCATGTGATTGTGGAAGGGCCACCCTCACCCCCAATCCCTCTCCCGGAGGGCGAGGGGTGTCGCTTGCTGATTCTGTCGGCCCGCCGTGCCGGCGATCTGGATCGGCTGGCCGAGGACGTACTGGCCGCGCCGGATTGGCGACAGGCTTGCCGGGAAGCAGCGCTGACCCGTGATGGTCTGCCGCATCGGCTGACGGTCGTCGCCAATAGTGCTGATGAGTTGCGGCGCACACTGGCCGTTGCCCCGCGCCGCCGGGCTGGACAGCCGCGGATCGCATTTCTGTTCACCGGTCAGGGGTCGCAATACCCCGGGATGGGACGAATCCTCTACGAACGGGAGCCGGTGTTCCGGGAGGCCATCGACCGTTGCGCCGAGGCTGCGCGCGGTCACTTGGCGTGGCCGTTGCCAGACTTGCTGTTTGATCCCGTCCGGCCACTGGTCGCTACCGAACAGGTCCAGCCGGCGCTGTTCGCTTTGGGCTATGCCTTGACAGAACTGTGGCGCAGTTGGGGCGTAGAGCCGGTCGCGGTTCTCGGTCACAGCGTGGGCGAAATCACCGCCGCCTGTGTGGCCGGAGCGATGTCGCTGGACGACGCTTTGGCGTTGATCATTGAGCGGGGCCGGCTGATGGGCGCGTTGTCCGCTGGCGGCGCAATGGCGGCGGTGTTGGCCCCGGAAGCCGATATTGTCGAGGCGCTGGTTCAGACCGATGGCCGAGTGGTCATTGCCGCCCGTAATGGCCCGGCGAATACCGTGTTGTCCGGTGATGAAGCCGCGCTGGAGCGAGTGCTGGCGGAACTGGCGACGCACGGTGTGGAAAGCCGGTCATTGGCGGTCAGTCATGCGTTTCACTCCCCGCACCTCGATCCGATGCTGGACGATCTGGAGCGAGCCGCGAGCCGGATCGCGTTTCAACCAACCCGGATTCCGGTTGCCGCCAATCTGGACGGTCAGGCCCGCACCCGGTTTGATGCTGCTTATTGGCGCGCTCAAGCCCGCAATGCGGTGGCTTTTGCCGCTGGTATGGCGACGCTCGCCCGTTTGGGTTGCGATACCTTCATTGAGATCGGGCCGCAACCGGTACTGTGCGGCTTGGGCCGGGCCGGCCTCGAAAGTGGCTCATGGATTCCCAGCCTGCGCCGGGGCGAAGATGAACAGCGTACCTTGCTGGAAGCGGCGGGAACGGCTTGGCGGCTCGGAGCTAAGGTCAACTGGCGGCGGGCATTGCACATCGCGCCCCGCGACAGTGCGTCATTGCCGTCCTACCCGTTTCACCGTACCCGGCACTGGCTGGATCAATCCCCGGTTCACGCCGCCGCGCCCCGAACCGGCTGGTTCCAGAGCCGCATCGATTCCCCGGCTTTCCGTGGAACCGTCTATAGCGACCGATTGAGGCCGGAGGATGTGCCTGGTCTGGCTGACAGCGGTCATCTAATCCATGTCGGCCTGCATCTGGCCCTGCTCGCTGCCGCGCTGGATCAGGCGACTACCGGCCCGATTCAAATCAATGACGCGACCTTTCTGCGTGCCTTGACCCTTGACGCGCCCCGTGATGTGCAAATCGTCTTGAAGCCGGACGGTCACGCGACCCTGTTCGCCCGCGCCGAAGATGACCCTTGGATCGAGCATTTTCAAGCCAGCGTGACCGTGGGTTCACCGCCGCAACTCCCGGCAATCCCCCTTGAAGCCTTGAGAAACCGTGGTCACCCGGAGACGGTCCAGCAAGATTTTTACGCTGACCTGGCTGCTCGTGGTTTCCCGCTCGGGCCGCGCCTGCGCCGGATTGAACGACTGTGGAGCCAACCCGGCGAAGCCTTGGCGCAATTGTCCGATCCGGACGCCGATGAACCGCTGGCCTTCGGATTGCCTGCGGCCCTGATTGAAGCCTGCGCCCAGTTGCCCATCGCGGCCTGTCCCGAACTGACCGGCGGCTACATGCTTATGGGCTGGCGGCGATTGATCCGCACGGCATCGTCGTACCGGTCAGGAACCTGGATTCATGCGACCGCGTCCGCCAGCACCGACGGCAGCCGGTTAGCTGCCGATATTGCCCTGTGTACCGATGAGGGTACGGTATTGGCCCGCATCGAGGAGGCGATGCTGGTGCGAGTGGCTCCTGCCGCATTGCCGGGAAAATCGCCACAGCCGGCTTCTGCCTGGATCGGCGATTGGATTTGGCAACCCGCTCCGATCTCTGAATCTGAATCCACATCCGCGACGTGCCATCTGATCGCCACCGGCCCCGAAACTGAAGCCTTGGCGACACGCCTGATGACGGAACGCCCGGAACTGTTCGGCACCTTTGGAACGGTCGCCGTGATATGGATGGAAATTGATCCGGCGGCTGAACCGGCGGCGTTAGCCCGCGTCCTGACGGCATTGCCACCGCTGCCCTCCAGAACGCGGTTACTGTTGATCAGTCGCGGAGTCTGGACGCCGGGCGCTGAGGTGCAGGCAGTCGCTAAAGGCGGTGCGGGGCTTTGGGGGTTGGCCCAAACCATCCGGGCCGAACGGGCCAATCTCATCGTGCGCAACGTAGACCTCGATCCCGACGGGAATCCCTTACCGGCGTTACTGGCTGAACTCGCCGATGCCGGGGCGGAAACCGCCAGCGCCTGGCGTAACGGCCAGCGTTTCGTAGCGCGTCTGCAACCGCGCCAGCCACTGGAACCGCCTGCTGCGCCAGTGCGCCTTATTCACGCCCCTCGCCCTCTGGGAGAGGGGTTGGGGGTAAGGATCTGTCCCTTGGAGCGCCGCGCTCCCGGCCCGGATGAAGTCGAAATTGCCGTGATCGCCGCCGCGCCCAATTTCCGCGATCTGCTGGTCATCCACGGCCAGTTCCCGGCAACACCGGGACTCGGCGCGGATTGCTCCGGTCTGATCGCCACGGTTGGACCGGGAGTCGCCGGTTTTTCGCCCGGCGATCCCGTCATCGCCTATGTCCCCGACGGCCAGGGTTCTCTGGCGACCCACGTCACCCTGCCAGCCCGCCTGGTTCGGCCCAAACCCGCACCATTATCGTTCGCCGCCGCGGCAGCGGTTCCGGTCGCCTACCTCACTGCCTGGCATGGGCTGGTCGAACGGGCGCACCTGAAACCGGGCGAAACGGTGCTCATTCATGCCGCCGGGAGCGGGGTGGGCTGGGCGGCAATGGCGATCACTCGATGGATCGGCGCTCAAGCCCTGGCGACCGCCGGGCCAGGCAAACAGGCCAGTCTGATAGCGCTCGGTGTGCCCATTATCGGCAGTTCGCGTGATGACGCATTCGTTGCCGCCGCCCGCCAAGCGACCAACGGACGGGGCGTGAACGTAGCCATTGGCGCGTTTGGCGTCTTGGCGGCTTCGGCGCGTGAGGCCTTGGTGCCGGGTGGGCGGCTGATCGATCTGACCCGGCGCGGGGATCCGGATGAAATCGACCTGGATCATCTGGCGACGCACGAGCCGGAGGCGTTCTCCCAGCTGTTCGGTGCGGTAACCAGCGCGCTGACCGATGGTCGGTTACCGCCGATTCCGCACGAAACGGTCTCCTGGAATGAGGCGATTCCGGCATTTCATCGCCAGTCCCAAGGCCGCACGATGGGCCGGCTGTGCCTGAGACTGACTGAAGAACCGCCGCTGGCGTTGACTGGAACCTGGCTGATTACCGGAGCGAGCGGGGCGATTGGCACGGCGTTGATGCAACATCTGGCCGGGCGAGGGGTGCGGCACCTGGTACTGCTGGATCGGATCGCGCCGCTGCCGGAACGATTAGCGGCGCTGACCGCGCAGGGCGTTGAAGTGCTGTCCGAGGTACTCGACATTAACGATGAATCGGCGATGACCGCGCTGTTTGCCCGGCTGCGGGATACCTTCCCGCCGCTGACCGGCATCGTTCATACCGCCGCCCTCACCGACGATGCGCCGCTCGCTGAACTGGACGCTGCGCGTTTCGAGCGGGTGTTTCGGCCCAAGGTGGCAGGCGCTTGCCTGCTTGACCGACTCAGTCGGGGGTTGCCGGTGCGGGTGTTCGCCCTGTTCTCCTCGGTGGTAGCGGTGCTGCCTTCGGCCCGACAAGGCGCGTATGCCGCTGCCAATGCTGCGTTGGATCAGGTGGCGCGACACCGCCGGGTGCAGGGTCTTCCGGCGACCTCGATTCACTGGGGGCCGTGGAGCATGGGTATCGGTCACAGCATGGGCGAACGGGCCGAAGCGGTCTGGCGGTCCTGGGGCGTGCAACCGCTGACCGAAACGGTCGGCTTGACGTTGTTCGACGCCTTGGCTGGCTGCGATGGCGATCCCATCGTGCTGGACATCGACTGGAGCCGTTATCTCGCCCAGATCGGTGAACCGCCGCCGTGGCTGGCTGGACTGCGGGAAGCGGGGATTGGGAATCGGGAAGCGGGGATTGGGAATCGGGAAACCCCGTCAACTTTGACTCCCGAAACCTTGCCGGCACTGATTCGCGGTGTGACTGCCCGGATTCTTGGTCATGCTGAACCGGCGGCGATTGACCCCGACCGGCCATTCAGTGAGCAGGGTTTGGATTCGCTGATGGCGACTGAATTGGCCGCTGCCCTCAGTGCCGCGCTGGGCATCCGTCTGCCCGGAACCCTTGTCTATAACTACCCAACGCTCAATGGACTGGTGGCGCATCTCTCGACCCGACTCCGGCCCGTGCCGCCGCCCGCGTCCGAACCCGACCTGGCGGTGGAAGCGATCCCCGAATCCGATTCTGCTGATGATCTGTTGCACCGACTGGAGGAAAAATTGGCAAGCATCGACCGGATGTTGGAGCAAAACCCGTGACCGGCCACAGCACTGCGGAAACCGAGGCGCTACGCCGCGCTCTGAACGCTTTGGAACGGATGCAGGCGCGGCTGGAAGCCGTCCAGCAAGCCGCAAGGGAACCGATTGCGGTGATCGGACTCGGCTGCCGGTTTCCGGGGACGGAGGGTCCCGAAGCCTTCGCTGATTTTCTCGAAACCGGTGGCGATGCCGTCGGTGAGATACCGGCGGAACGAGCCGGGCCGTTTGCGGCGGTCAGTGTGGCGGCGGTGCGGCGCGGTGGTTTTTTTGCCGATGTCGCCGGTTTTGATGCCGGGCGGTTTGGCGTGTCCGATGCCGAGGCGCTGGCGATGGACCCGCATCAACGCCTGGTGCTGGAACTGGCTTGGGAGGCGCTGGCCGACGCGGGTCTGACCGAAGGTGCTTTAGCCGGGACCCGCACCGGCGTCTATCTGGCGCTGGGTGCGCAAAACAATGACTACGCCGGGTGGTTGCTTAATGATCCGCAACGACTCAATAGCCATGTGATCGGCGGCAGTTTTCATAGCCTGATGCCGGGGCGGCTGTCCTACCTGCTGGATTTGCGCGGGCCGAGTCTGGTGGTGGATGCCGCCTGTGCATCGGCCTTGACCGCGCTGCATCTGGCCGGTCAGGCGTTGCGCCGGCGTGAATGTGATACTGCCCTGGTCGCGGCGGTTAATCTGGTGCTGTCGCCGTTGGTGGCGCTGGCGGTGCAGCAGAGCGGATTGCTTTCCCCATCGGGTCGTTGCCGTTCCTTTGACGCGAGTGCGGATGGTTTTGTGCGCGGCGAAGGCGGCGGAGTGCTGGTGCTGAAACGGCTTTCCGACGCGGTGGCTACTGGTGCGGAGCCGTGGGCGGTAATTCTGGGCAGCGCCATCGGTCAGGATGGCCACGGTAATGGGCTGAGCGCCCCGCACGGTCCCGCGCAGGAAGCAATTCTCCGTCAGGCGTTGGCGGAGGCCGGAGTTGAACCGGCGGCGGTTGGTTATGTGGAAGCTCACGCCACCGGCACCCGATTGGGCGATGCCATTGAAGCTCAGGCGCTGGGCGCAGTTTACAGCGTCAATCGTGCGCATCCTCTGCGGATCGGCGCAGTCAAGCCGAATCTGGGCCATCTGGAAGCGGCGTCCGGAATGGCCGGGTTGATTAAGGTGATTTTGGCGATGCAGCGCCGGATCATCCCGCCAACCTTGCACCTTGAACGGCTGAACTCGGATATCGATCCGGCTGAACTGGAGCCGGTCACGGTCCCGACGCCTTGGCCGGAAAACGCAGCCTTGGCCGGGGTCAGTGCCTTTGGGATGAGTGGGGCCGGTGCCCACGTCATCGTCGGACCAACGGTAAATCAGCGCCGATCCCGCCTGGTGTCACCACCCTTTCAGCGCCGCCGCTTCTGGCTGGACGATCCTCAATTCGTCATACCCGCAAAAGCGGGTATCCATGATGGGTCAGCGAATGACTGGATTCCCGCATTCGCGGGTATGACGGCAAGTGAGAGTCGTGATCTTAACGACTTGATCTATCAACTGGATTGGCGTCCTGCGCCCTTCGCCGCGCCACACCGTGCCCCCGGACGATTGCTGCTGCTGGGCGATGAAGCGCTGGCTCACCGGTTGTTGCCGGGCTTGGTGTTGGCCGGCTTTACCGCAGCACCCGCGACGACGGAATGCCTGCCGGATGACCCGGAAGCAACGCTGCTTTATTTGGCCGGCGGTGGGCTGGAGCCAGACCTGGCGACGCTGCGTCAGCAGGAACGGCGGATTTTGGGCGGATTGTTGCGGCTGGTGCAAGGCGTGGCCGAGCAGAAGGCCCGCCGATTGTGGATTGTGACCGAAGGCGGTTGGGATCAGAGCCTGACTGCCGCCATGACCTTGGCGCTGGGCCGAACCATCGCGCTTGAGCATCCCGAATTGGGTTGCCGGCGCATCGATCTCGATCCGCAACTGGCCGATCCATCGACGGTTCTGGCCGAAGATCTGGCGTCTGACGATGATGAAGAGTGGGTACGTCAGACTCCGGCAGGACGACTCATTCCACGTCTGACGCCCTTCACCGTCAAGGTTCAACCTTTCACCGCCCGGCCCGATGCGGCCTATCTCATCACCGGCGGCATGGGCGGCATTGGGCGGGCGGTAGCGGGGTGGCTGATTGCGCGTGGCGCACGGCATTTGCTGTTGCTGGGCCGCACTCTTCGCCAATGCCCGGAACGTGCCGCCTGGAAAGCACAAGGCGTACAGGTCAAAACCGTGGCGGCGGATGTCGCCGATCCCGCGGCTCTTGCCGAAATACTCGCGGGTCTGGATGCGGAAGGTGTGCCGCTGGCCGGAGTATTCCACGTTGCCGGCGTCACCGCTGACCAACTGCTGTTTCGTCAGGATTGGCCGGCGTTTGCTAACGCCTTGCGTGCCAAGGCGGAAGGGGCACTGGCGTTGCATCAGGCGACCGCGGGTCGGCCACTCGATATGTTCGTCCTGTTTTCATCGATCACCGTCTTGTGCGGACTCGCTGGAACCGGCGCTTATGCGGCCGCTAATGCCGCATTGGGCGCACTGGCTCGCTGGCGTCGCCGGCAGAACTTGCCCGCGCTTAGCATC
Organism: uncultured Candidatus Competibacteraceae bacterium; assembly: GCA_903879705.1. Taxonomy (GTDB): domain Bacteria; phylum Pseudomonadota; class Gammaproteobacteria; order Competibacterales; family Competibacteraceae; genus RXIV01. The sequence goes on from CAIRMO010000101.1 coordinate 33,453, forward strand.
CAATGGGGTACTTGGGAAGGCTCCGGCATGGCCGAGGCGGCTGGCGCGGAATTAGTCGCCCAATGGCAAGCCCACGGCCTGCTGTCCTTTCCGCCAGCGACGGGTTTGGCTGCCCTGGAGGCGTTGCTGGCTACCCCGGACCTTGTTGAAGCGGTCGCGGCGCGGGCGGACTGGTCCCGGCTGGCTCGCTGGGCGCGTGAAGAAGGTTCCGGTGCAGAACTCTATGCTGAACGGGTTCCCGCCATCGCGTCGCTCCGCCCCGTCACGGTTGAAAGGCCGGTGGTGAACGATCAATCCCTGGAAACGCTGGTGCGCGAGTCGGTCGCCGAGGTGCTGGGGCTGGCCGTCGCCGATCCGGCGCTGGATCGACCCTTTGGCGAACTGGGCCTGAATTCGCTGGCCGCGATTACCTTGCGCAACCGATTGTCCGGGCGACTTGGCTTACCTATCCCGGCGACGCTCGCTTTCAACCATCCTTCAGTCGCGGCTATCGTCCGATTTCTTGCTACCCGTTCTATTGCCACCCCGCCAGCGTCATCCACGAATCGCTCCCGGATTGAGCGCATGACCGAGGTTGAGGCTGAACAACACTTGGCTGCTTTACTGGCCGATCTTGAGTCGAAAACCCGCCCATGACGATGCCCCCCCATTCCGCCCCCGATGACTTGAGTCCGCTCAAACGCGCCATTCTGACCATCGAAGACCTCAAAACCCGCCTGGCCCGCGCTGAGGCCCCGACGCCGATTGCCGTGATCGGCATCGGTTGCCGTTTTCCGGGCGGCGTGAACGGACCGGAGGCGTTCTGGCGGCTGCTGATCGAAGGCCGCTCCGGCATCATCGAGACGCCGCCCAATCGCTGGAATAGCGCGGACTGGTATGACCCTGACCGCAATGTCCCCGGCAAGATGAATATGCGCTGCGCCGGGTTTCTCGCCGACGGCATCGACCGGTTTGATGCCGGCTTTTTCAGTATTGCCCCGCGGGAAGCGGCCAGCATGGACCCCCAACAACGCTTGTTACTGGAAGTGGCCTGGGAAACGCTGGAAAACGCGGCGCTCGCTCCGGATCGGATTAAAGGCGCGAATTGCGGGGTTTTCGTCGGGCTGTACCACAACAACTACGCGCTGAGCGGGCGCGGTTCGCCGGCCCCGGAGATCATTGACGGCTGGTCGGCGTCAGGCAGCCATACCAGTATCGCGGCGGGTCGCCTGTCCTATCTGCTCGATCTGAAAGGGCCGAGCCTAGCCGTCGATACCGCCTGTTCTTCGTCGCTGGTCGCGGTGCATCTGGCGGTGCGTAGCCTGCAATCCGGCGAGTGCAATCTGGCTCTGGCGGGCGGCGTCCACTTGCTGTTAGCACCCGAAGCGCTGGTGGCCAGCACCAAACTCGGCGCGACCGCCCCCGATGGCCGGTGCAAGGCGTTCGATGCCGCCGCTGACGGCTTCGGCCACGGTGAAGGGTGCGGGCTGGTGGTACTCAAACGGCTGCCGGAGGCGCTGGCCGATGGCAACCGGGTGTTGGCGATCATCCACGGTTCGGCGGTGAATCAGGATGGCCGTTCCAACAGCCTGACCGCGCCGAATGGCCCGGCTCAGGAGGCGGTGATCCGTGCCGCCTTGACCCGCGCCGGTATTGCGCCGCGTCTGATGTCCTATGTGGAAGCCCACGGCACCGGCACCCGCTTGGGCGATCCCATTGAAATCGAGGCGCTATCAACGGTTCTCGGCCCCGGGCGGGATACGCCGCTGATGGTCGGTTCGGTCAAAACCAATATCGGTCATCTGGAAGCTGCCGCCGGGATAGCCGGATTGATCAAAGCGGTGCTGTGCGTCGAGCATGGCCTGATCCCGCCACATTTGAATTTCACCGCGTTGAACCCGGAAATCGACCCGGAACGGGCGCGACTGGTGATTCCCACTGAACCCATCGCCTGGGCCGGCGTGGATGGACGGCGGATCGCCGGAGTCAGCGCTTTCGGCTTCGGCGGTACCAATGCCCATCTGGTGCTGGAGTCGAACCACCCCGGCGCTCCGCGCTACCCCTCTTTAGCCAAGGAGGGGAATGTGCAGGTGTTGCCGCTCTCGGCGCGCGATCCGCAGGCGCTGACGGAACTCGTAGCGCGCTGGGCGGATTGGCTGGAGGAAACGGCTGAACCGTTCGCGGCCATTGCCCAAACCGCCAGTGCTGGTCGCGATCACTTTGCGCATCGCCTGGCGGTGACGGTAACTGATGCCCGTGCTGCCGCTACGGCGCTCCGTCGGGCGGTTCCGGTTGAAGTCAGGAATGCGCCGCGCATTGCGTTCCTGTTCACCGGGCAGGGTTCTCAATACCCCGGCATGGCCCGCCGCGCCTATGCGTGCTTCCCGGTGTTTCGCGCCGCGCTGGACCGCTATGCCGGCATCCTCGATGCGCCGCTGGGTTGTTCGGCGCTCGATCTGCTGTTTGGCGAGGCGTCAATCGACAATACCGGCCTCGCGCAACCGCTGGTGGTGGCGGTGGAACTGGCTTTAGTAGACCTGTGGCACTCCTGGGGCATCACGCCGGTAGCGGTGATGGGCCATAGCGTCGGTGAGTATGCCGCGGCAGTCGTGGCCGGCGTGTTCACTCCGGCAGAGGCGCTCGCGCTGGTGGCGGAACGTGGGCGGTTGATGCAGTCCTTGCCCGCCGGTGGCGGCATGTTGGCCGTTTTCGCGCCCGTGGAAGCTGTGGAACCGTGGCTGGCGGTCGTGGACGGCATTCTGGATTTGGCCGGATTCAATGGCCCGGCCAATACCGTGGTGTCGGGCGATCTCGCGGCGCTGGATCGGTTGGCCGAACGGCTGGATCAACGCGGCATCGACAGTCGTCGGCTGGCGGTGTCCCATGCTTTTCATTCGGCGTTGCTGGAGCCGGCGCTGCCGGGACTGGAGCAGGCGGCTGGCCGCTACGGTGTGCGTCATGCCCACCTGCCGCTGATCTCCAACCTGACCGGAACGCCGCGTGAGACCTTCGACGCCGGCTACTGGCGGGAACATGCCCGCCAGCCGGTGCGGTTTGTTCAGGGTCTGGAAGCCTTGCAGGCGCTGGGTTGCGCTGTTTTTCTGGAAATTGGGCCACAGGCGATCTTGACCGCACTGGGTAAAGCGGCGCGGGACAAGGGCCGCTGGCTGACTTCGTTGCGGCGCGGGGTGGCGGATGACGCCGGTTTGGCTGAGGCGCTGGCGGGACTTTATCAAGCGGGCGCAGCGGTCGATTGGGCGGGGGTGTTCGCCGAAACCCGTCCGGGCTGGGTGGCCGCACCGACCTATCCGTTCCAGCGCCGGCGCTATTGGCTGGATGTGCCGCAGATAGAGCGGGCGGCTCATCCGTTCTCCCCTCGTCCGCTGGCGGGAGCGGGGCTGGGGGAAGGTTCAGCCCTGGTCTACGATTTCTACGACGAATTGACCGTGGTTTCGCGCACCTACGAGACTTCCGGCACCGCCGATCTGGACGCAGAAGGCCACCTGACCTTTGGTTTCCTGCCGGAACCGGTTCCGGGCTTTTCCTGGGTGCGGGCGTTGTTCGAGAAGGACGAGAATCCCGACGCTCATGCCTTGTTCCGCGCCAGTCAGCGGGAACTCAAGGACAGTCTGTTCGTCGGCATCGACTTTTCCCGCATGAGGCGGGTCTTCGACTATGGCTGCGGGCACGCCGCTGATGTGTGCAGCCTGGCGCTGCATCATCCGCAACTCGAACTTCAGGGCTACACGCTGTCGGCCCGGCAGGTCGAGGTCGGCACCGAACGCATCGCCCGGCTGGGCTTGCAAAACCGGGTGCGGGTGCAACGCAATGATTCCAGCGCCGTCCCTTTCCCCGGCCAGTTCGATCTGATTTTCGGTTTTGAGGTCACCGGCCTGATCGCTGACAAGGAAGCCTTGTTCGACAATATCGCCACGCATCTGGCCCCCGGCGGGCTGCTGGTGATCGCTGATTTTGTCGCGACCGCCGATCCCATTGCCAATCCAGAAACGCATTCCTTCACCCCGGATTTCCCGCAATGGGCGGCACTGTTTGGCAACCGGCGCTTGCGGTTGACCCGGGCGGTGGACGCCAGCCTTGAAATCGCCAACTGGCTCGAAGACCCGAATATCGAGGCCAACGTCGCGGCGCTGGCTACCCGGTTCGGGCTGGGCGAACTGACCTGTCGACACCTGCTCTCGAACGCCAATATCGGCAAGGCGTTGCGCGTTGATCTCATGCGCTACCTGCTGTTGACCGCGCAGGCCGCGCCCCACGAAGAAGAAGCCGTTCTGCGGGAGGCCAATCAAATCCTGTTGCGGAATGCCCGGCGCTTGGGCGCTGCTCCCCAAAATTCCCCCGGCTTTGCTACCCCCCTTCCTAAAAGGGGAGGCAGAGAGGGCGTCACTCCTTCCCTTAAAAAAGGAGGGTTGGGGGGAATTTTCCAGTGGCGGCATTGGCTCTATGGCATCGACTGGCTCACCCTGCCAAACACCGAACCGCTGCCTGATCCCGCCGTGATCGCCGCGGCGCTGGTTTTCGACGTTGTGCGGGAACGGGCAGCGCTGGAACCTTTCGCGGCAGCGGGCGCAACCGCCGACCGGTTAAGCCTCGATTACACGGTCGCCGCCTTCCGTGCGCTCGGCTGCGCCGATGTGGACGCCGCCGCCCGGGTCGAAATCGCCGCGCCTTTCCGCCGGTTGCGCGACCGGTTGATCGCGGTGATGACGGCGGCGGGTCTGCATGAATTGCCTGATCCCGGCGACCCGGACGCCCGCGCCGCTGAGGCATTAGCCCGCCATCCCGAAGCAGAAGCCGAATTTACGTTATTGCGCCGCTGCGGCGGGCCGTTGAGTCAAGTGCTGACTGGACAGGTTGATCCGCTGGAATTGCTGTTTCCCGGTGGTGATATTCGCCTGGCCGAGCGGCTGTATGAACGGTCCCCGTTTTCACAGGCGGTACAGCGCCTGGTCGGGCAGGCGGTGGCCCATTTGCCGCGTACTCGGCCATTGGCAATTTTGGAGATCGGCGGCGGTTCCGGCGCGACCACTGCTCATGTGTTGCCCCATCTGTCGCCGGGTAGCCGCTATCTGTTCACTGATCTCGGCGCAGGACTGGTCGATCGGGCGCAGGACAAGTTTGCCGGGGCGGGTCTGGATTATGCGGTGCTGGACATCGCCCGCCCGCTGGAGGGTCAGGGCATCGCCACTGGCGTTTGGGATGTGGTCGTGGCCGCCAATGTGCTGCATGCCACCCCTGATCTGGCCCGTACCCTGGGCCATGTCCGGGAGTTATTGACGCCCGGTGGCCTGCTGCTGTTGATTGAGAACACCGGACGACTGAACTGGGGGGATTTGACCTTCGGCCTGACCGATGGCATGTGGAACTTTACCGACACCGGCTTGCGCGATTACGCCTTGCTCTATCAAAGCCAGTGGCGGGAATTACTGCCGCGCTGTGGATTCGAGAATCTCGCTCTGCTCACGCCAGGCGAACCGGATCAAGGTGGCTTGTCGCAACAGTGCGTGATGCTGGCGCGGCGCAATGCCCGGCGGCATTGGTTGTTAGCCAGTAGCCCGGATGCACTGACCGCTCCGCTGGTTCAAGCCCTGACCGCGACCGGCGACCGCTGTACCTGCATTGGAGCGCTTACCGATGAACCCGATGAAGGGCTGGCGGAGGTGAGCGATGTGGTTTATCTGGGTGCCGTCGAGGCTACTGATCCCTTACAACAGAAAGCCGTATTGGCTCCGGCGCTGGCGCTGGCCAAAATCCTGGTCAATTGGGCCGAGCCGCCGCGTCTGACCCTCGTCACTCGTGGCGCTCAGGCGGTGGGCGACCGGAGGCAACCGGCGCAAGCGACCCTGCTGGGTTTCGGGCGGGCGCTGCTGGGCGAGGTGAGGGAACTGCATACCCGCCTGATTGATCTTGATCCCGTCGATTCCATCGCCGATCAGGTGGCGGCGCTGACCGATGAATTAACCCTTGGCCGTGAAAATGAAATGGCCCGGCGGGGCGGTCTTCGTCAGCAACCGCAACTGGTGCGCCGGGCCGCAACGCCGGTTGCGCCGCCGCGCTTCGATCCGACGGTCAGCACTCTGGTCACCGGCGCGTTTGGTGGTTTGGGGCTGAAAGTAGCGGGCTGGCTGGTCGAACATGGCGCGAGAACGCTGGTTCTGGCGGGTCGCAACCTGCCCACGCCGGAAGCTGAAACGGTGCTGGACGCCTTACGCAGTCAGGGCGTTCGGGTGTTGCCGATCCGTTGCGACGTAGCGGATCGCGCTCAGGTTCAGGCACTGATTGCCGCCGCGCAGGAAGCCGCTCCGCTGAAAGGGGTAATTCACGCCGCCGGGGCGCTGGCCGACGCCCGTCTGGCGGGACAGACCTGGGAGATGTTCGAGCGCGTATTGGCGGCCAAAGTCCTCGGCTCCTGGCATTTGCATGAGTTGACCGTTGATCTCGATCTGGAGCATTTCGTGCTGTTTTCGTCGGCCGCCGGCTTTCTCGGACCCGCTGGACAAACCAATCACGCTGCCGCTAACAGCTTTATCGATGCGTTGGCTCATGCCCGGCGCGCTTCTGGTCTACCTGCGCTGGCGGTGGACTGGGGTGCTTGGGCCGAAGTCGGTGCAGCAGTGCGCGATGATCTGGAAGCTCGGGTAGAACGCACCGGGTTGATCCACATGGCCCCGGAACCGGCCTTGGCGGCGCTGGATTGGGCGATGAGCCAGAACGCGCCGCAAATCGCCATTCTGGACGCCGACTGGGCGACTTATCGGCAACGCTTCCTGCGGGGTGGCGTACCCGGGTTGCTGGCCGGACTGACCGTTGCGATAAATCCCCCCGTATCCCGGTCCTCGTTCCCTCTCCAAAAAGCCGAGGAGAACCGCCGGGATCAACCGGGATCGGTCACTCTGCGTGAACAATTGGCTGCGATTCCGGTTTCGCAGCGGCTGGATAGATTGATGGACGCGATTCGCGCTCAAGCCGCCAGGATCATGCGGCTGGACGAGGTCGGCAATATCACTGACGAGCGCCCGTTGCGCGATCTGGGCCTTGACTCGCTGATGGCGGTGGAAATGCGTAACGCCTTGGCCGCTCAGGTTGGGGCGAAGTTGGCCGCAACGCTGTTGTTCGACCAGCCGAGCGTTGGAGCATTGGCGGTGTTTCTGGCTGGTAGCGTTTTCGCTGAATTATTTCCGGTTCAACCGGATGAGGGCGAAAAGACCGAATTGGCCGGACTGGATGTGTCTGCTCTGTCGGCGTTGTTGGATGCTGAACTGGGAGAAATAAAAACGGATGCTTAATTCGGCAGGCGGGTTCTGGCCAACATCGCCTCGACTCATTCGAGTTCGGCGGGCTGAGCGTTTTCACTCTGGTGTTAGAGCAGGCGTTGCCGCAGCGACGGTGCCTCTCAAGATCATTTTGTTGGGTTCCCATGCCCCACTGCCATTAAGTTCCGGATTCAGGACGTTGGGTTGTCTATTTTTTTCGTCATTCCCTCGAATGCGGGTATGACGAACGGGGTAGTTTTTGACCTGAATAAAGATAAAATCTATCGGGAAACGGTATAACATTCTCTATGAAGCTGGTTTGGTTAAAACAAGGAGATCATGAATATGAGCAACGAAGTTGATTTGCAGGATTGGGTAGGCCGCACGGAGGAGTTGCATGATCGGATTGATCCGACGCCGGTGCTGGCCATGGCTCGCACTCTGGATCATCGGGAATTTACGGCCCGATTCGGAGAACCGTTGCCAGAACTCTGGCATTGGCTCTATTTTCTCCCGATGGTGGCACAATCCAGAATCGGCGCAGATGGTCATCCTGAAAAAGGCGGATTTTTACCGCCGGTGGCACTGGAAAGACGGATGTGGGCCAGTAGCCGATTAACTTTTCATCAGGACTTAATCATTGGAGAGGAAATCCACAAGACTTCGGAAATTCTCAGGATTTCAGAAAAACAGGGCAAAACCGGCAGCATGGTGTTTGTTACTGTCCGGCATTTAACGCATTCAAAACAAGGGCTGGCGATTAGCGAAGAACAGGATATTGTTTACTTGCCGATGCCTAAAATCTTTGTGCCACCACCGCCTAATCGATTACCCGATCATTTGCAATGGCGGGAAAACTATCCGGTCGACCCCGTACTGTTATTCCGCTTTTCCGCGCTGACTTTCAATGCCCACCGGATTCATTATGATGTGAACTACGCTACTGAAGTGGAGAAGTACCCAGGGCTGGTCGTGCATGGCCCGCTACAGGCGATCTTGTTGATGGAATCGGCAAAGCGGCATCATCCAGCCCAAAAACCGGCGGTCTACGCCTTCCGGGCCATGCGCCCACTTTTTGTATTTGACCCGATCGCGGTTTGCGGTCAAACTAAACCTGATGGCAACCTTGAGTTATATACTGCCAATGGCGATGATTGTATCGGGATGCAAGCTAACCTGAACTGGAGATCATAAATATGGCTGAAAAACTGGAGCGTTCGGTATTATTGGCACCCGGTTCCAACTGGAAAATGATCGAGAAAACCACAGCTTCAAAAGCTGATGCTGTTTGTATCGATTTGGAAGATGCAGTAGCGCCGGGAGAAAAGCAAGCCGGTCGGGCTAATGTGATTCGGGCTTATCGAGAATTGGATTTTGGCAATAAATTGCGCATGTTCAGGATGAATGGACTGGATACCCATTTTGCCTACCGCGATTTGATTGAAATCATTGAAGCGGTCGGTGATCGAATTGATCGGGTGGTCGTACCGAAGGTCAATCGTCCGGAGGATATTCTGTTTGTGGCGACGCTACTGGAACAGATTGAAAGTTATAAAAGTTATTCACGCCCGATTGGAATTGAAGCCCTGATTGAAACCGCGCTCGGCTGCATCAATATCAAGGACATTGCCGCTTGTTCTGACCGGCTCAAAGGACTGGTTTACGGTCCCGGCGATTATGCGGCCTCAGTCCAAATGCCACTGGAATCGATTGGCGAAATGGACGAAAATGACCGGATTTATCCCGGTCACCGCTGGCATCATGTCATGCACTCACTGGTGAGCGCTGCCCGAGCCTATGGCAAGCAGGTGATTGACGGGCCGTTTGCCGGAATCAAAAACATCGAGGGTTTAACCCAAGCCTGTAAAATCAGCCTGGCCATGGGTTTCGATGGAAAATGGTGTATTCATCCGGGACAGCTTGACACCGTTAATCAACTCTTTGTTCCGTCACCCAAGGATATTGCCTGGGCGAAACACGTCCTGAGTGAATATGAAGCTGCATTAAAAGAAGGCCGGGGCGCGATCAGCGTCAAGGGTAAAATGATTGATGTTGCTTCCCTCAGAATGTGCCAGCACATTGTCGAGAAAGCGAAGTCAGCCGGATTGTTGAACTGAACAGCAAGGTCACTGATTCAATGAGCAAAATACTGGAAGGATTGCGAATTGTGGAAGGATCCGCGTTTGTCGCCGCGCCATTGGCCGGCATGACCTTGGCGCAAATGGGCGCTGATGTCATTCGTTTTGATCGGCTTCAGGGCGGGTTGGATTATCACCGCTGGCCGGTGACGAAAGATAATAAAAGCCTGTTCTGGGCCGGATTGAATAAAGGCAAGCGCTCGCTTGCGGTGGATTTAAACCATCCGCAGGGTCAGGAAATCGTGACCCGGCTCATTTGCTCACCCGATCCCAATGCCGGAATTTTTCTGACCAATCTCCGGGTGCGGGGCTGGATGGATTATGAACACTTGAAAAAACACCGTGATGATTTAATCATGATGACGGTGCTGGGTAATCGGGATGGCGGCCCGGCGGTGGATTATACGATCAATCCCGGCGTGGGTTTTCCTCACGTTACCGGCCCGGAGGATTCTACTGACCCGGTCTGTCATGTACTGCCCGCCTGGGATTGCATCACCGGCCAGATGCTGGCGTTGGGACTGCTGGCAGCGGAGCGGCATCGCCGCATTACCGGGCAAGGCCAGGCAGTTGAAATTGCCCTGAAAGATGTCGCGTTGGCGATGCTGGGCAATCTGGGGATTATTGGCGAGGTTGCGATTAACGATTTTGATCGGCCTAAATACGGCAATTATCTTTATGGTGCTTACGGCCAGGATTTTCAAACCGCTGACAGCAGAAGAGTCATGATCGTGGGCTTGACTCGGCGGCAATGGAGTGGGCTGTGCAAAGTCACTGGCTTGCAAGCGAATCTGGCGGCGTTGGGAGAACAACTCGGCCTGAATTTAAACCACGAGGGCGACCGCTTCAAGGCCAGAAAAGAGATTACCGATCTGCTGAATCCGTGGTTCCGGGCTAGAAAAGTGGAGGATTTCGCCCAGTTGTTTAATGAGGCCGGCGTCACTTGGTCCGTATTTCGCACCTTCCGGCAAACGCTGGAACAAGACCCGGAGTGCTCATCGCAACATCCGATGTTCAGCACCGTGGAGCAGCCGGGTATTGGCCCTTATCTGACGCCGGGCAGTCCGTTTGAATTCAGTCGTTGTGAACGGCAGCCGCCGAAACCGGCAGCGGTATTAGGGCAACATACCGATGAAATTCTGGCCGGGATTCTTGGTCTGAGCGACGCGGAAATTTCGCGGCTGCATGAGACCAAGGTCGTAGCCGGGCCGCGTCTTTAGGCTGTGGCGTAGCACGGGCATCTTGCCCGTTTCAACACGGGCGGGAAGCCCGTGCTACGCCAGACCGAGCCGTCTTAACCCCCGGCTTCCATCGCAGTCACTGCGTCAGCCATGCCCACCACCCGGAGGGCGCTTTCGACATGGAGATTTTCGACCAGCCGGCCATCCACCACTACCACTCCTTCGCCACGCGCCGCCGCCGCCGCATACGCCTCGATGATCCGGCGCGACCAGGCGACATCCTCCGGGCGGGGCGTGAACACTTTATTGCAGGGCGCTAGCTGCTTCGGATGAATCAGGGTCTTGCCGTCAAAGCCCAGTTCGTGGCCCTGCCGACAGGCGAATTCAAATCCAGTCTCATCATTCAGATCGAGATAAACCCCGTCGAGAATGGCCAGACCTGCGGCGCGGGCGGCCAGCAAACACAGTCCCAGCGAGGCCATAAACGGCAGGCGTTCGTGGGTGTGGGCGCAATCCAGTTCCTTGGCCAGGTCCGAAGTTCCCATCACCAGGCATTCCATCCGTGGTGTCGATTCGGCGATCCGTTGCGATTCCAGAATGCTGCGCGGGGTTTCCATCATCGCCCAGATGGTCATCGATTCCGGCGCGCCATTGGCCCGCATGATCGATTCCATGTGCCGAATCGCGTCGGCGCTTTCCACCTTGGGCAACAACAGAGCGTTGGCTCCGGATTTTGCCGCCAGCGCGATGTCTTCATAGCCCCATTTAGTGGACAGCGCGTTCACCCGGATAATCAGTTCGCGCATCCCGAACCCACCGGCGGTGACGGCTTCGCACACCTGCTTGCGGGCCAGTTCCTTGGCATCGGGGGCTACGGCGTCTTCCAGATCGAGAATCAGGCCATCGGCGGCCAATGTACGGGCCTTTTCGAGGGCGCGGGCGTTAGAGCCAGGCATGTACAACACACTGCGGCGAGGGCGCACGGATTTGGGCATCAGGGTTCTCCTTGGTAATAAGCGACAAAATTACGGGTGGTCAAACAAGCAAAGTACAGGTTAGCGCAAGCTCGGAAGATCGGTTCTGGATCAGCCGGCGGTCCAGGCGGTCCGGGTCACCACCATCAGCAAGGCAGTGCCCACCATCAGCATTATGCTGGTGAGCGAGGCGGGCATACCGAACCAGCGGCGAGGTTTGGGCTGGTTTTCCCGTGTCTCCAGCGCGGCCTGCAACCAGATGATTTTCTGTTCCAGTTCCTGCAATCGTTCGCCTTGGGTTGTTTCTACTACTGTCATCTGGTTCTGGAATTCATGCATGCGCTTCGCCACGTTAGTAGCCATGGTAACGACCTTATCCTGCGTGGCCTTGGCATCGGTGCGTATGGTTTCCAGCACGGTGCTGAACAGGTTCAGTTGCTCAGACTGTTCAGCCAGCCGGACTTCCAGGTCGATCACCTGCGAAGCGCCACCTTGCAGCGTCGCCTCGGCCATCTGTTGTGAGTCGGCCTGGACCTGTTGCAACGCCTCTCTCAGTTGGGCGACGTCCTGGGCCTGCTCAGCCAGACTCCGTTCAAGCGCCGTCAATTGCCGGGGCGACGATTCCAGTTTGGCCAGATGGTCCTGCACCCCCTGAATATCCGCCCGCAATCCCCGGAATTGTTCAAAATTGCCACTAAACGCCTGGGCCTGACTGACCAGCCGGTTTTCAAGCACGGCGACCGTCTCCTGAAGGTCGGCCAAACTCTGTCGAATTTCCTCGGCAGGCAGCGCCGAATCGGCGGATCGGACCGACTGACTCAGCTCATGCTGCATTTCAGCCTGTCGTTGTCGTTCGACGACGCTGCTCAGTTCGGCAATCTGCAGCTCGGTCGTCTGCCGCAGTTCGGTCAATGTGGCGTGCTGTTCGGCCAGAGCGTGATGCAGGTTAGCCAGTTCCGCGTTGAACAGCTCAGTCGCGGTTTCCATCGCCGGTTCTTGCCGCAGCGCGTTGAGCGCCGTTTCAATCTCCCCGAGCTGCTCCTGCTGAACCTGGGCCTGCTGTCGCAACGCCTGTTGGGCATTGTCCAGCGCCTCGATCCGGGAGGTTAGCGCCGCATCAGGAGGCGCGGATGATTCGGCGGCGAGAGCGTCTATCGCAGCAACGGCCGCCGGGGGCTGGCGGAACTCATTAATCGTTGTTTCAATCTCGCCGATCTGCTCCTGCTGAGTCTGAACCTGTTGCCGCAACGCCTGCTGAGCCTCGTCCAGCGCCTCGATCCAGGGCATCAGAATCTCTGATCGAGCCGCGGGAGCGGTGGCGAGATCAGTGATTTCGGGAACGGCTGCCGGCGCTTGCCGCAATTCGTTGAGTGCGGCTTCAATCTGGCTGATCTGATCCCAGTGATCGTGGATTTGCCGCTGCGTCGATTGTTGCAGCTCGTCCAGCATCTCAATCCGGGGGGTCAGGGCCTCGTGCAGAGCGGTCAGATCGGCGGCGAGATCATCCACTCCGGTGGCAACGACCGGCGCTTGCCGCAGATCGCTAATGGCAGACGCCAGTTCGCCCAACTGATCCTGCTGATTTTGTAACTGTTCCGACAGGCTGTTGCGCAATGCGATGAGGTCGGCATCCTGCCCGGTCAGGCGCTCGTCCTGATCGGCGAGGGCAGCCTGAGCGGCAGCCAGTTCCTGCTGGACATCGGCGTGTTCCTGCCGGATGGCGGCAATGGCGGACGTCAGCTCATCCAGGGGTTCTTGGGCCAGAACGAATGCGGTGGAATCAGGAACGCTGCTCACGGCGGGGACGGCGGCTACCGACGTTTCCAGCGCAAGCGGCCGATCCTGGGCAGTAGCGAAACTGTCGCGCCAGAATTGATCAAATTCCCGCAGCGTATCGCTTTGGGTGGTCAGGTCGGTTTGCAGGACATTCAGAATCTGGCGGGTGGAATTGGTATCCGCCGCGACCTTGCCCATAAAAGTTTCGACGTGTTTGAGGCGATCCTGCTGCCGTTGCAGGCTTTGCTGAAGCTGATCGGCGTTGCCCAGGGCGTGGCGTTGGGCGGCCAGATCATTTTTTACCTCGGCGACGTCCTGGTGCAGTTGCCGCCATTGTTCCTGACCGGCGCGGATCGCGGGTTCCAGCGGCTCCAAACTGGCGCTTAGCGTCTGAACCTGCTCCCGCAGCGTCTGGGCATCCTGCCCCAGGGTTTGCATCGCCGCCAGCAAACCGCGCAAGTCGGCGGTATGGCTGGCCAACCGGGTTTCCAGCGCCGTGAGCTGTTCCGCCGGCACTTGCTGTTCCACCGCGGATTGCAGTTCCTGGCGCAAAGCGTCGCCTTGCACACGCAGGCGGTCGGCAAAAACCGCGAGTGTTTGCCCCGCCTGCTGCTGATCCTGCCGGAGCGCCGCAACGGTGGTCGCGATGTTTTGCAACTGATCGTGCTGGACGCCGGTTTCCGTATCCAGAGTCTCCAGCTTGCGCCGCAGATTCTGGAAGAAATCGATTGCTCCGGTCAGTGAGGTCTCAAATTCGGCTGCATCGTTCATGGCGGGTGGCATCGCTCACAGGTGGACCCTTGAAAGTGATCGATAAACGGGCTGCGAGTATGACGCATTATTGGCGGTTTGGGAGAGTGCTATGATTAGGTTGAACCAGCGAGCTATGCCGGTGTGACTCACCGCCCGTATGGCGCATTCGGTTTCGCCAGCGTTTCCACCACTCTGATAAGGAAGCTGTCCATGTCCGCTCCTAGCAACCTGCCGGCCTGGCAAGCACTGCAAGCCCATCATGCCGAGGTCGCCCATCTGCATTTGCGCGAATTGTTTGCCGCTGATCCCGAACGCTTTGCCCGGTTCTCTCGCCGGTTTGGCGATCTGCTGGTGGATTTCTCCAAGCACCGGATCACCGACGAAACGCTTCGCCTGTTGATCGAACTGGCGCGTCAGGCTGAACTGCCGGCCTGGATCGAGCGGGGGTTCAACGGCGAGATGATCAACCACACTGAGCAGCGCTCGGTGCTGCACGTCGCCCTGCGCAACCGCGGTAACCGGCCCATTCAGGTCAAGGGCCAGGACGTGATGCCGGAGGTGAACGCCGTCCTCGAACATATGCGGAAGTTTGCCGACCAGATTCGCCGGGGTAAATGGCGCGGTCATACCGGCAAGCGGATCCGCGATGTGGTCAACATCGGGATCGGTGGCTCCGATCTGGGGCCGAAAATGGTCTGCCAGGCATTGGAGCCGTTTGGCGATCCGACCCTGCGGATGCACTTTGTCTCCAATGTCGATGGCGCGCATATCAGCCATGTACTGGCCGAGTGCGATCCAGAAACCACTCTGTTTATTGTCGCCTCCAAGACCTTCACTACCCAGGAGACCATGACCAACGCCCATACCGCCCGCGCCTGGCTGGTCAAGGAACTGGGCGACGAGGCGGCGGTGGCGCGGCATTTTGTCGCGGTATCCACCAATGCGGCGGGGGTCGCAAAGTTCGGCATTGATACTGCCAACATGTTTGAGTTCTGGGACTGGGTCGGCGGGCGCTATTCGTTGTGGTCGGCGATTGGGCTGCCGATTATGGTTTATCTCGGCATGGAGAATTTCACCGAGTTACTGGACGGTGCGCATGACATGGATGAGCATTTCCGCACTGCGCCGCTGGAGGAGAATCTGCCGGCGATTCTGGCGTTGCTGGGGGTCTGGTATATCGACTTTTTTGGCGCGGACAGTCAGGTGACGCTGGTCTATGACGATTATCTGCGCTCGTTGCCGGATTACCTGCAACAACTGGACATGGAGAGCAACGGCAAATCGATCGATCGCGCCGGTCAGCCGGTCAAGGTCAATACCGGGCCGATTCTGTGGGGCGGACTGGGCAATAACGGCCAGCACGCTTTTTATCAATTGCTGCATCAGGGAACCCATCTGGTTCCGGCTGATTTTCTGGCACCGGCGCATAGCCCGAATCCGATAGGCGATCATCACGCTATTTTGCTGGCCAATTGCCTGGCCCAGGCCGAGGCGCTGATGGTGGGCAAAACCGAAGCTCAAGCGCGCGCTGAGTTGGAGAAGCAGGGTTTGACTGGCGAGGCACTGGAAAATTTGTTGCCCTACAAGGTATTTCCCGGCAATCGCCCCAGCACCAGCCTGTTCTATCGCCGGTTGACGCCCAAAGTTCTCGGGGCGTTGCTGGCGATGTATGAACACAAGGTGTTTACCCAAGGCGTGATCTGGAATATCAATTCCTTTGACCAATGGGGTGTGGAGTTGGGCAAGCAGTTGGCGAATGCCATTTTGCCGGAGTTGAAGGGCGAACAGCCTGCCAGCGGGCATGATGCGTCGACTCTGGGCCTGATTGCGTTCTGCCAGGCACCGAACTAGCGGTTGACCAAAACCCCTCGCCTGCCGACCGGCGAGGGGCACGGTCTCGATGACCCGCGAGATCAACCCGTCCTTCAACCGCGAGAATTTCGCCAATGGTCGAACTGCTGCACTACGAACACGGCATTTACGCCTTTGATGCCGGGTATATCCGGCCTCAACTGGCGGCCATTCACCTCATTGTTGAAAACGGCCAGGTGGCGGTCGTCGATACCGCCAGCAACGCCTGTCTGCCGCGCACACTGGAAGCCCTGCGTGTGCTGGGACTGACCCCGGCCCGTGTCGCCTGGGTGGTGTTGACCCATGTCCATCTGGATCATGCCGGTGGTGCCGGCACCATGATGCAGGCCTTCCCGGAGGCCCGCCTGATCGTACATCCACGCGGCGCACGACACATGGCGGATCCGAGCAGGCTGTTTGCCGCGGTTCAAGCGGTGTACGGCGACGAGGAAGCGCATCATTTGTACGGCGACCTGTTGCCGGTGGCCGCAGATCGCATGATCAGCGCAGGGGACGGTTTTGAATTCGATCTGGGTGGGCGGACTCTGGTCTGTCTCGACACGCCCGGCCACGCCCGTCATCATCTGACGCTGCTCGATACCCGCAGCGGCGGTCTGTTTACCGGCGACATTTTCGGTCTGTCGTTCCGGGAACTGGACGTTGATGGCCGGCCCTCGGTGATTCCCACTACCAGTCCGACCCAGTTTGAACCCGAAGTTATGCACCAATCGGTCGATCGCATCCTGTCCTATCGGCCGGAGGCCCTTTACCTCACCCATTTCTCCCGGGTTGGCGACGTGCAGCGCCTGGGCAGCGACTTGCACCGCTTGATTGAGGCGCACCTTGCAGTGGCCGAACGTGAGCGGGATAGCGGCCCGGAACGCGAGGCGCGGATTCTGGCCGGACTGTGGGCGCTGATCGATGCTGAAGCGATGCGCCAGGGCTGGCGGCTGGCTCCCAAACAGTGGCGCGAGGTACTCGGCTCCGACATTGAACTCAACGCTCAGGGATTGGATGACTGGCTGGATCAGCCCCGGTCAGGATAGACGCGAACTGGCCACTCGCAGGTCGCGCCGAGCGTGTCGCCGGTGATGCCACACCCAAATTGCGCGCCACAATCCAGCGGGCTATCGCCGAGGGCTGGGCTACAATCCGGTGGCCCGCCATCCCGGCGATCAGTCTCTAAGGAGTCAACGCCCATGTACATCGCCAACCCCATGTACGACACGGTTTTTAAATACTTGCTCGAAGACAATGTTCTCGCCAAGCTGCTGATTGGTACCATTATTCAGGAAGAGATCGTCAGCCTGGAGTTTCGCCCGCAGGAACGCACCAGCACGGTCGACCGTCCCGGCGAACGGGTGTTGACGGTGTACCGGATGGACTTTGCCGCTCGGGTGCGCAACGCGACCGGCGACGAACGGCAGGTGCTGATCGAATTACAGAAAGCCAAATACCCGACCGATATTTTGCGCTTCCGCCGCTACCTGGGCGCGCAATACCGCGACCCCGACAACACCCGGGCGATCGAGGTCAGGGCCGGTCAACGGAAGGCCCGCTGGGTGCGGCAGGGCATTCCGCTGTTGACTATACCTGACCGCGGTACAAGTTTAGATTTTTTCTAGCCGGGCTGATAGAATTGACCCTGCCTTCAACCCCTGACAGAGGAAACCATCATGGTTCAGCTGGAATTCACGGTCGAGGAACAGCACCAACTCCACTACGAA
>CAIRMO010000102.1 GCA_903879705.1 uncultured Candidatus Competibacteraceae bacterium
AGGTGTTGAACAGTAGCCCGTTTGAGCGATCTCAAAAAGATCAAAGTCTTAATCCCTTCTTAATCAGGGCAAGGTGTTGAACAATTTACGTGGGAGCACTGTTAGTATTTGCGTCTTAATCCCTTCTTAATCAGGGCAAGGTGTTGAACATTTTCATGCAAAGAAATTGCATATTGGTTATTTGAGTCTTAATCCCTTCTTAATCAGGGCAAGGTGTTGAACCCCTCGGTACTAGAAAACCTTTAAAAACAACGGGTTGCAAGGGGGGTTGCCAGAAATTTTGTTGTTTGAAAAGTTATCTTTTTTGCCATGTCGCAACAACTGTTGCATTCTTACCAAGAGGCTATCGAAACATGGGGTTAAGCATAGCCGAAAAAACGGATACTGCCAGATCGAATTCACTGTTTTCAAGTCACGAACAGCGCATCCGGCGGTTGCCGTGTACCCGCACCTAATTGCAAGATATTCCGCCCGTCGCGAATCAGTAGAATATCGTCGGGAAACATCTGCTGACCCAGCAACACCACATCCGCCTGCTTTGGCAACAGATAGCAACGCACATCATCCTTGCGCGGATCGATAATCTCCTCCAAGCCGCGCAACACCCCCTCCAGCGAATGATCGAAAAAGCTGCCGACAAACACAGAATACTGCACGCGGAACGCATACTTCTCTAAATATCGCGCCACCCGCCGCAATCGCTTTGGATCTTCAGCAATATCGTAGCAAATCAGATAAAGTCGCCGTGATTTAGCCATCGATCACTCCGCCATCCGGCGCTGTAGTTCGCCCAACAAATCCTGTCCTAGCCGCCGCAGATCCACCGCCTGCGCCTCGAATAACCTGGTGAGTTGTCGATCATCGGCCAGATTCAGCGCCGCCACCTTTTGGCGATGCCCTTGCAACGCCGTCAACACCGGTTGTTGCAACGCCCAATCCAACAAACCCGCGAGATCGCCGACGAGATTCACGCCTACCCGGCCCGTCCGCAACGCATCCAAACCCGCTTCCATCAGCAATTGGGCACTCAACGCCCCCAGCAAGGCCCGCAAACGCTGGGTCAGCGCGGCATAACTTTCGGCATCAACATACCGCTGATAGCATTGCCCCAATCGACACCGCCAATCCTCCGCACTGTTTGCACCGGCCATCTCTGGCATTTGTTGCGCCAGCACAATCAGCGCCTGTTCCGTCATCGCCCGTTGCCAGCCCAAGTAAACTTTTCCCCCGCCAGGTCGACCCAACCGTGTGCGTAGCGCTCGAAACAACGCATCATCACTGGCCGACCAGCCAAACAAAAAACCGCACACCTCAGTATCATGCAACTGGAAAAGCACCGGAATGCCCGTCTTAGCGCAAGCCAGCAGCGCATCACTATCCCATTTCACCGAACCCCGACTGATGACCCGGCCCACTCGCGCCAATGGATAGCACATCGCCGCTCGATCCTCTTGCCGCACCCGCAAGGCTGGCCCGTCCAGATCGACGGTCAACTCGCCACCACCCGATAAATACAACGGCTTGCGCTCACCTTCGACCTTTTCATCCAACCAATCGCGTAAATCATTCCGCATCGTCCTCTCCACCAGCCCATTCCGGTGCCCGCCCCATGAGTTCGTTGACCAACCAGTAGCATTCCCGCCGCAAATAACGGCGCAGCGGCGACACCCAACATTCATAACCGGCGTAAAAGGTTTGCCGCCCGGCCTTGTCCAACAAACACGCGCCCTTGTCAGCTACAAAATCCTCCACCCGCAACCGCCGCTCGCGGAACAGGCTCCACACCCACCCATCCAATCGGGGCCGCAACGGCTCAATCAGATCGCAGGCCAGCGACTCGCAGCCATACGCGGGTTCGTGGAAAAAGCCGAGTAACGGATCCAGACCCGCGCCATACGCCGCCCGCACCGCCTCGAAATGCAACAAGGTATAACCGAGCGACAGACAGGCATTCACCGGATCACGGGGCGGTCGCCGATTGCGGCCAGTGAAATTCAGTGCCGGCGCAAACAGCGCGGTTAGCGCTGCGTAATACGCTGCCGCTCCCGCCCCTTCCAACCCTAGCACCACGCCTAAATCGGGTGCCTCGGCCAGCGCGGGCAACAACCGACGCAACGTCTCCAACCCATCGTGTAGCGGCTTACGAACATCGGGACGCTCGGTGATCGCCACGTCCAGCAACCGCGCTTGCGCCCGCAATTTGCCCGCGATCAACCGTCGCGCCAGCACCAACCGCGCCGCCGGATCAAAGGTCAATTGGTATTGCGCCAGCCGGCGACGAGCATCGCCATGACCAGGACCAAGTAAAATGGCCGTGCGCCGACTGTGGCGGGCACTCAGGCACACCAGCGTTGTACCTTGTTCCGCCAGCGCCGCCAGCAGGCTGCTGTCGAAATGCACTTGGCCCTGCATCACCACCCGCTCCACCAAGGCCAGCGGCACTCCACGCGGGCGGGCATCCGGCTCCTCAATCACCAGCCGCTTACCGTCCAGCCGTAAACTCAAATTTCGACGATCCAGATACAGCGTCCCCATGACCTACTCCTTAGCCCACGTAGTAGAAATCCGGATCGCTGGGCCGAACGGCAATCCCCAACGCTGCAATGTCGGCTGCTCCAGGCAGCGGTAGCAATAAAAACCGGTCAGTCCCTAAATCGAGTACAGTCTTCACCTCGGCCACCAGTTGTTGCCGTTCCCGCACTGTTAGAAAACACTCGAACACCGACTTCTGCCCACCGCTGGCATAGCCTTTAAGAACGTGCAAAGCTGCCTGCAACCGTTCGGGATCGGTTATATCGTAGGCAGCGAGGTATAAAATGCGGTGCGACATGAAATTACGCCGATTAGCGCCGACCACTCAAAATACGAAGATTCCAATGCTCCCTGCACAACATCATGTTTTTATGACAATTGCTACCGGTCAAGCAGTATCCAACCTGCCGCCGATTCTCGAATACGGGCGTCCTGGCGATGCAGTACTTTGGGTCGAAAGTCCAGAGGCCCAACAACGACAATGGATTTTTGGTCCCAGTCAAGTGTTGAAACAAGCAGGGTTGCATATCCTCTCCCCTCATCTGACGGTCAACGACATCAACAATCCGTTCGAATTGCAGCACAAGACCCAGGCCAGAATTCCACAGCTACAGAACTGGCGGCCAGTAATCGTCACCAACGGTGGCCCCAAACTTAGTCCTATTGGCTTGCTAAAAGCGTGGGAAGCCCAACGACCGGTGATTCTTTACGGTAATGTTCCCACCGTTACTTTGCGCATCTTCCCAAATGGTCTGGAAGCACCTCCCGAAGATCGCCCTTATCAGCACCATCAGCTGGATCTACTACAAATTCTGCACAGTTCCGGGCATGAGCCATTTCATCTCGATCAATATCCCCCAACCCGATTGTGGCCCACTACCACATTACTCCCGCTGATGACTTATGGAGAAGACCCTGATTACACCCGCCAAGTGCATCACGAACATGATCAATTTGCCGCTTGTGGTCAGGCGTCTGCCGCCAATTTTGAACTACCAACTTTTCATGAAATTAGCCATCTTCGCCAACAGGGTTTACTGACTCAAAAAGAACTTGATAAATGGATCGATGGACTAGTCAACTTTTTTGGTAGAATTAAGAATGGCAGCAAATTAAATTCTCCAAAACAATTCATTACCAGCAATTTTCGAATAACTGAATTATTGTATGGCACAACCAAGAATCTTATTGAACACGCAAACTCATTAAAAACCCGATTGGCCCATAAAATATCCCCACCCACAACGCACCTTGGAACACTATTCGAGCAAGCCGTCGCCCGTCGTCTGTTAATTTGGCTAAAGCAATGGCCGTACACCACCCAAGTCATTCAATCGGTTTGGAGCAATATCCGTATCGCGCACAGCCGTTCCCCCGATATCCAGACTGCTGAGTGGGACATTGTGCTGGTGTTACGCAATGGATTACTGTTGTGCATTGAGTGTAAATCCTTTGATGCCGAGCAAAAAGACTTGGATGCTCGACTCCTTAACATCCAGCGTGCGGGTTCCAACTTGGCCGATATGATTGTTTGTGCCCCGCTGTATACTGCTTTCAGCAACAAAAGCTGGTTTTCAACGATGCACAACCTGAAAATTCGGGTGGGAAATTCTCGATATTTGTCTTTTCTACCCTTCACCTTACCCAATCAATCAGCAGAATATGTGGTTCCGGGCAGTAATCCCGTTCGTTACGAGTCCTGCGTGACATTCGAGGATACGCTAGCGCAGCGACTCGCCCGTTATGTGGATTAGCTAGTATCTAACAAAAAGCCGAACTTGATAACTGTATTTTCGCTACCCAAAAATAAAGTCTTTCTGTTGTTCGGCGGCGATCCAGGTTGAGGCAAAATTTATACCTATAAAATTCAATTTTTTACAAAAAAATGAGCGAAACTACCGTGGTAAACGAAGGCTTATCGACAGTTATCCTCATCTGTCAGAGAACCTATAGCCTCTCCACCTTTTGCACCGCCAACAGCACCTATAATTGCTGTTGTCCCGACCAAGGCATAGCAAAATGCACCGGCTCCATATGTAAAAATGGTAACAGCAGTACAACCCACTATTCCCAAACCTGTAGCAATAGTTAATCCACCTGCAATTCCTGCGCTAGTGCCAATAACCATTCCTGCCTTCGCGCCCGCATCCCTGCCATAGCACCGACTGGATGCTTCCGGCCCATTGCCTGCTAATACTGCATTAGAAACCAGCATCAAAATAGCAATAGCCAATGTTTTTATTTTCATGGCGGTATCCTTAAAGATTGGTTAAAAAATTTTGATAAATTTTTTGTGGAATAGAAATAATCATCGACGTCGGTAAAAAAATAACGAAGATGATCAATATGATCCACAAGATTAAATATAAAGTGCAGTGATCAAAATAAAGTGATCTTTTGTAGAGATACGTCGGGATACTAGCCGGGGATCCAAATTTTTCCACAGCTACTCCCTCCTTTTTGAGACAATTAAAATCCCTGTAAACAATAGCCAGCGTCCCTATTGCAAGAATAAAGTATAAATATTCAAATCTTATTGTGACTAAACCATAGATAAGCAGTTGTAAGGAAATCAATAAAATCGGGGAAATTGCTAATAGCCAAACCCACTTGTTAAGGTTGAAATCAAAAAGTTTCGTATTCATTTTAAAAACTCCAAATTGGATTCGGTGTCATGATCATTCATGTACAATACCTGATACTCTTCCAACCGCGCCCCGCACTCGTACAAATCGGCGGCGCTTAATTCTTTCCCCCGCGCTTCGGCGGGGACCTCCAGACTCAAATGCAGGTAGCGCCCGCCGCGTTCACAAACCCGTGCAGCCAAATTTACTGGCAACGTACCAATAATTACATCGCCGGGCTGAACAGTTTCCGGGTCAAAATGGGCAATCACTACATCAACGGTAATTCCCGCCTCAGCCGCCCATTCCCGAGCGCCGGGATGGCGGGAAACAAAAAGAACCGTCAAATTTTCCATCCTCCAAGTCGGTAGTTCAAATCCGCGGTACACGCCTCGCGCTGACCGGAAGTCGTCGCTGATGTTTCTATGATGATTTTCACCGTCCAACTGCCGTTGCTAAATACGCCTTCGATTTCTTCACCTTTGAGCCGGAATAGACAAGCTCGGGACAGCGCAGAATTCCAGTAATGTGTTCGACATCCTTGGACATAAGGGCATTCATCAATGATCCGTTGGATGAAAGCCGCTATCGGCCCTCGTGCGCTGCCCCAACTGTGGTCATTGATCGCAGGCTTAGTCTTTCGTGCTACTGGTACGGACGGCGGTAGAAACCGGTCGCGCTCGGATGCAAAGCGTCCTTGGAAGGTTTCATGGAAAATCTGCCCAGTGGGTGAAATTTCCAGATAAATCTCACCATCAATCGTGACTCGCTCCACCAAGGTTTCCAGACGCTCATCCCACTCGTCCAGATCTACATCCACCTCGCGCAGCACATCGTGCCGATCAAGGGCTGCCAGTAAACCGCTTTGCCGCATCCACAGCGCGTGATCCAGACTGATCGGCATCGGTGGGAAGGCGATAATCTCGCTGAATAGTTCGTGCTTGTAGTAGACCGGCACCCCCAGCGCCTGCCCCATCAGGACACCAATCGCAATTTGCGCCTTGTAGCCACCCGTCGCGTTGATTGCACAATAGGGCGCGCCACGTTCGCGAATAATTCGGCAAACCGTCTTGGCCAGATTCCGGAGTCCTTTGGTACGAAACCGCTTAGGATCCTGATCCTGAAGATCGGCGATGCTGTGCAGTTCGACCGGATAGTCCTGCAACTCATAGTAATGCTGCATGATTCGTGCGACTTGCTAGCCATCGGCAGTGTCCGAGTGACAAAAATACAAGGTACTGTGCGCCTGACAGTAACTGCGCGCCATCAGATCAGT
Source organism: uncultured Candidatus Competibacteraceae bacterium (assembly GCA_903879705.1). Taxonomy (GTDB): domain Bacteria; phylum Pseudomonadota; class Gammaproteobacteria; order Competibacterales; family Competibacteraceae; genus RXIV01. Next base: position 6,433 of record CAIRMO010000102.1, read on the forward strand.
GATGGAGTTAATTTCTGCACCGCATAAGCGGGTTGAACCGGGAAACTGCGCCAGCACTTCGGCGATTTTCAGTTCGTTCTGCCGTGTAAAGGCAGTCGCCAGTGTCAGCACTGCTTCTTGAGCCAGATGCGGTTGATCGGCGGGCGGTTGTCGATTCAACCACGCGGTATAGTTCAATTCAGTGGGCAAACCCAATAGATTGGGCCGCAGCAGGCTAGTCCCGACCGTACAAATCAGGGTATTTTTCATTGTTTTTCTTCCAGTAGTTGTTGAATTTTGGCTTGGCGTTCGCGTTGCGCTTTGTCATCTCCGCCGATGCTTTTCTGGTTAAAAATCTCTTCTGCCAGCGTTGCGAGCGCCCGACGGTCAGCCAGTGGCCAAGACAACCCTTCTTTGAGTAACCGGTTCAAGGTTCCAACTACGCGCCCCATTGGTTTAAGTTGCTTGGTTTTCCGGTCCGCTATAAACCAGTCGCGTAATTCGGCAATAGCTTTTTGTTCTAGCGTGGCGTTCGCTCTGGTAATAGCGGCCTGTTGGCGGGCATCTTCATCAGCTTGTTGCCGTAGCGCCACTACCACCCGCTGGCGTTCCCGCTCCAGCCAAACCATGTATTCCGTTGATAGTCCAGATAGCGCCTCCCGCGTTTCCGTCCAGTCTAGTAACGGCTGATCCATCGGCTGTAATTCCACCAGCAACCAGCCAAAGGGCAACATTCCAGTCCGCGCTTGGGTATCACTGGCAGCCAGCCACCAACTTGTCCCTGTAGCACGATTTTCCGAATTCATCCGTCGAGTTACGCCATCTTGTCCGAGCATAATCTTAATAGAACGCACCCCGTCCAGCGTCATTGATTCCGCGCCGCTGTGCCGGCCCACCCGTAATAAAAATGCCTGATTTTGCTTCAACCGTTGCCCGACCGGGCCGTTGAGTAATTGCTCGATCATCTTTGCCCAATGAACATCAAGATAACCGCGCTCCCGCATCTGTTCCAGTTCCATTTCCAGTTGCTGGCGGTAAAAACGATTACAGGCCATGGCGATTTGCTGAGCGTCCCAACGAAATGACAAACTGGGCAAGCGGTCACCGCCGTTATAAATACTATCGACCCTCTGCACCGTCAATTCACCGGCAAAAACTCGGAACCGGGCAGCAGGAATACATTCCAGCAGTTGATACAGATCGCGCTGTTCTGCCTGGCTTTTCGTGGAACTATCGCCGGGTTTCGGTGCTTTCCGCCGCCTATTGACCGCAAATCGTAGTTCGCTGCCTACCCCTTCGCGATCCATAAATCCGGCATCCATCAATTGCACCAAGCGCATCGGGTCTTGCTCAAATTCGCGGGACTGGAACAACCGTTGTTGCAGTTTACGATTTGCACTTTGTTGTTCGCGGCTAATTTTACTTTGAGCCAATCTGGATTCTTCACCCAGCAAGGGTTTCCCGTTGTTTATGCTATCCAACAACGCGGTACGAATTGCGCCTTTTAGACTACTGCCAGGCAAAATTGGAGCGCCACTGACTGGATTAAAAAAGGTACGACCAATTGCCAATTTGTTGATCAATTGTGAACCATCGCCCTCGGTTTGCACCGTTTGTCCTACCCTACCTTGATAAAATTCGACCAGTTTTTGAACCACTGGGACGCGCCGTTTAGCTACCATTATCAAAACATGTCGGCGCTGATAAAAAAAGGCTTGTACTTCTTGCAGCATTCTCTGATTATTCGGGTTGCTAACGATCCGTAATAACTCCCTCCGATCCTGAATGGTCAATGCTTTTTGCACCGCGCTTGGTTCAAATTCATGCAGGGTATGATTCTCAATGACATAGTTGGTCGGGTCGTAATCTTCATCGCAGCCGATATGCACCGGTGACAATGTGGAAATCAGCAACCGACATGATTCCAGAAACTTCATGATTGTCCCTCCCAAGCGGGCAATTGAACACCAACGATCGGCGTATAACCCTGATGCACCGTAGCGGAAATAGCACGGGATAACCGCCCAGCGCCGCCCAGACCCTGCCCGACATAACGGGTTACTACATAATCTGCTGGTTTTAGCACCGCGCCGGCAGCCGCTAGCAACACTGGCGTTTTGAAGGGTTGCCCGCTTTGTACCGCTGCATCGCCGTGCCGGCCAAAGCGGGTGAAGGGTTGATACTGGCTGGCACTGGCATCAAATCCGCAACCTTGTGGCGCGCATGGCGCTAAGATCAAATAAGCATTCGCATGGTTTTGATCAGCCAATACAGCAGCGGCGCTATTTTCGACTGCAAACTTGCCTAAACCAATACTGGCGTCACGACCAAAACCGGTCACGCCAATCCACTCAAACCATGCCTGCAATTCCGCTGCTTGTAATCGGGTTTGATCGAATACAACATGAATATCCAGCTTCATGTCGGGTGCAAATCCGGTTTGCTCCAACACATAAGGCGCGAATCTACCTTCTCCAGTCGTTCCCGTTAACCGGTTAATACTGTTATGCGGCTGTGGCCAGCTTTTTTGTACTGAAAAGTCCTTGTTTCCGGTGATGTCCTGATCGGAACAGGCCGCCAGTAGCCAAGTTTGCAATGGTTGTGCTAAAGCTGAATACGGAATCCAAACCCGCTTTTTCAGCCGTTTGCGGTCGGCATCCTTGGGTTGTTCAAACCGGCTGAGTGGTAGTGCTGGACGCGGCAGATAACCGCTCGGCAGGGCATTAGTAACTACCGCAAATGGCTGGTTTTCCAAATAACCATTGAGCAATTCTTGCAGCCGCGGCTCACCCGATTGATGGCGAATCGTCCAGCACAATTGTCCGAATAAGGTATCACCGAGCAAAGGTGTACCGAATGGAGAGAGTGGGCGAATCTGTAAGGTAATCATGTCCATGACGGCGCTCCAGTTTGCTGATAATCAGGGTTGAGTCTGCTCCAGTCGCGTTTGCAGACTGTCCCCATCGAGCGTCAGACTAAGGAAGCGCAATTTGCCATAGCCGCGTGAACCGGAACCACCTAACCCGCTTAATTCCAACAGGCGCAATCCAGTTAACACTGTAGTCAACAAATCCTCACCATCGTGGATCTTGAGGGTTAGTTGGAAATCAAATAGCGCACTAGCAGGTACTCGTTCGGTATTGCGTGGATGCTCGGCAACACCGCGAATTCGGTCGATCGTGTTTTCCATCTTGGTTTCGGTTAGCAGCAGGTTCTTTTCACGCATAGCAGTCACCCATTGCCGTTTGAGACTGCAATCCCAGAATGCCAGACGGGTTGGGCCAATTTCTGCCACCAGTTTTTGATCCTGATTGCTACCTTCGGGAGCGCCACCAAACAGTTTGAGTAGCGTTTTGCCAACATCCTTTTGATCAGAAGCCAGTCGTTCCATATGAGCAAAGCCAAGTGGTTTACCATCAGTCAAGGCGACTACCCCAGCCCGCCATTCCAGCAGGCTCCGCATTTTTCCTTTGATGCTAGAGCCGGGAATATAGGGTTCCTGAGTGATCGGGTTCTTGATGACCGGATTGTCAGTGCCGCCGATGTGCATTTCATTGTTGCCGCTGCCGATATGCAGACCGCTCAACAGTTCTATGTCACCCATGATCTTAGCAAGATGAGTCAGTTTCATGTTGAATATTCCTTGATTATTTATCTTCAAGTTCTTTGTAAAAACCCAAAAATGCTTCAAAAAACAGCTTGCAGATTCGCAGTGTTTCCGGGGTTTTTACCTGTTTAAGGCAATCGCCAATCAGCTTAACGAAGTTAGCATCTACCAACCGGCGACCCTTGGCATAAGCCAATTTAGCGTTGAGCATAAGGATAAAAGGCAGGTAGTCGTCGAACCGCATTGGTTCTAGACTGACTTTTGTTTCCCACATGCACAGTTCGTCATAGAACTTGCGAATCTGACTAGGCTTATTAGCATTACGATTTTCGGCAATCGCTTCTGCTGCCTGTCGCGCTACGTTATTAAACAACTCGGGATCTACTGGCATAAAAACCAAGTTACCGACTGTTTTATCGGATTCATTTCGATTCAGAACATCGGGAGTGCAAATAACTTCATTATCCAGAAGCATTGGCGTCGGTGTTAGCCGCTGGACACTGCTGTTTTGGACGCCACTTTGCACGGTTGCACGAATATTCGGATTCTTGGATGAATTTTTGTTATGGGTTGGCATGGCTTCTTCTCCTAATCTCGTTGTTGGTAAAGGTATGCGAACAGGGCGATTCTGTAAGCCCCGGCGAATTTTTTAATCCCATTATTAGCAATAATGGCAGCGACTTCCTGTTGCCAGCGGCGGCGATCAGCATCGTCCATATCTTTTTGTCGCTCCAGCATCCGGCGCGTGGAGTAAGCAAAGCGGGAGTGCCACATTGCGTTTTCGAGAACATCCAGTGGCGTTGCTTGGTTTTTTTCAGGGAGCTTTATCTGGTGGTCGTATTGCGGCTTGAGACCGGAGCGTAATTTTTCGGCCATATCGACCAAGTGTAACAGGCCATAGAGATAACCGGTACTGAGTTTCAAGGTACTCGCCAGTCGCGCCAGTTCATCACGCCCCTGAAGTAGTTCGGTAAAAGCATTCCAGCCAACGGTTTGGCCGAAACAGTGGACAGCATTCTTGCTTTTCGGTGTTGCTACCGAGTCCTCAAAGTGCTTGGCATGTTCTAATGCCTCTTCAGCTAATTGGCCCAATGCCCGAATCGGTAACCCCGGTTTCGTCATCACCAGCCCCGCGCAAAACGTGATCGCGGGATTGCCGGCTACATAGCGAGTGGGCACTGGTTCAGTCTGATTACGCATAAATATTTTTATTTATCATTGCGTTAAAGATAAATTGTGTGCGCCTTCATTTGCCATGGAGTCCAGCCGCTATGTTGGTTATGCGGGAGTCGTCCCCATTTTTTAGCAAGTAAAATGCGCGGATAAATTCTGTACTCTGATGATTTTTAGATAGATTATACAGAATCATACTGAACCAGTACCAGCGAGTGAACTCGTTACGCATTCGCGCCGCCAATTGAATTTGTGAACGCCATGGTCCCATCAGAAAAAAGTCATCACCACCAGCAAACACGGTATAGGTATTACTGAATCCAGTTTCGCTCTGGCACAGCGCTGGCAGATAAATAGCGAAAAAGGCATTGAGTTGTCGCGATAATGCCGCCATGCGAGCAAAAGTTGGCTCTTTGGGAGTTCCCGGTATTCATAAGACATTGATTTATATTGGCATATAAGGATCGAGAGAAACTCGGATCGACCAATAAAATCACTCCTCCTTAAATTCAACATATTGATTTTAAATTTG
>CAIRMO010000103.1 GCA_903879705.1 uncultured Candidatus Competibacteraceae bacterium
CAAAATACTGTCCAGACCGTCGCTTTCCGTTAATAGCCATTGCTGATCCGGTTGCCGCCGATACGATTCAATATGCGGGCGATGCTGGGTAATCAGGACATATTCGACCAGTGATTCCAGCGTGCGGTAATGCTCGAATTTCCGGCCCCAGTCATAGGTTTCGGTCGATGCCGACAACACTTCAATAATCAGCGTCGGATTCAGCAGCGTATCGAAATGGCGATCATCAAACTCCGCCTTGCCGCAGACCACCACAATATCCGCGTAGGTATACAGCCCGGTCGGACTGACCTTGACCCGCATATCCTTGGCATAGACCTTACAGGGCTGTTTTTTAAGCTGCTGGCGAATTTCCGAAACCGTATTGATCACGATCAGATGATGCGGCTCGCTGGCTCCACTCATCGTGAACATTTCTCCGCCGAAAAATTCGCTCTTGAATTCAGCCCGGCGTTCAATAGACAGATATTCTTCGGGAGTCAGTCGGGGTTTAAAGTGCAGGGTCATGGCGATACCTCAAAAAACCGGATGGGATTGAACGCGGATCATCGAAGCGCTAAGGCAAGGGGCAATAAATATCCCCCACACCGCCCAGCGGGTACCCAGTAGGGCGGATTAGCGAAGCGTAATCCGCCGTTCTGGCCGGTGCCACTGAAGGCGGGTTACGGCTATGCCTAACCCGCCCTACCCGGTGTGGTACTACCCGGTGTGGTTCCGAAGTTTTCGTCCAGACGCTATTTATTGCACCCTGCCTAAAGCAATATGCTGGGCTAACTGCTTACAGGAATACGGTTTTTGCAGTACGGGGAATCGCAAATAAGTATCGGCCAGGGCGACGTTTGTGTTTTTGCTGTAGCCGGTCGTGAGCAGGCACTTCACCGTGGGGTAATGAACGGCCACCCAACATGCCAAATTGTAGCCGTCCATTTTACCTGGCATGGCGATGTCGCTGAACAGGATCTGAAGGTTGGGTTCGGTTTCCAGAATCTCAATAGCTTCCTCGGCATTGGTCGCCTCCAGCACTTCATAACCCAAGTCGCGCAGGTAGCGACCGCTCAGCCGCCGCACCCGGGGTTCGTCTTCCACCAGCAGGATCGTCACGCTGCCCTCCACGAGGGTGGCCGGGGCTTCCGGGGTCAGGTCCTCGTGGCCGGCGATGATCGCGGGCAGGAAGATCAGGATGCAGGTTCCCAGTCCCGGTCGGCTCTGAATGACGAGGCCGCCTTGGGACTGATGAACGAAGCCATAAACGCTGGATAAGCCCAGCCCGGTGCCCAGCCCGGTTTCCTTGGTAGTAAAAAAGGGTTCGCAGGCCCGACTCAGGGTTGCCTTGTCCATGCCACAGCCCGTATCTGCGATCATCACCACCACATAACGGCCGGGCGTCAGATCGCTGGGCGGCATCACCCCGCCCAGCGGACAGATTCCACAGATCGTGGGGGGCGGGTTAATCTCGCCCGGCAGGGTGACGAGGGCGGTGTGGACGTTGATCGTGCCACCCTTGGGCATGGCGTCGCGGGCGTTGAACGCCAGGTTCAACAGCGCCGCTTGCAATTGGTTGGGATCGATCAGGATGTCGGGAAGCTGGAGGTCGAGGTCGGTCCGCAAGGTAATCAGTGGCCCCAGGGTTCGTTGCAGGATCACTCCGATATTCTCCACCAGCCGGTTCACCCGGGTGGGTTTGACCCGCAAGGGTTGCTGGTGGGCAAACGCCAGAAGTGCCGACGTTAATTCGATGCTCTGCCGGGTGGCGGACCGTGCGTCGTCAAGGATCAAGCGCTGATCGGGGTCGGTCTGATTCTGGCCGTAGAGGAGATCGAGATTGCCTTTGATGATCGTCAGCAGGTTATTAAAGTCGTGGGCAATCCCGCCGGTAAGCTGCCCTATCGCCTTCAGCTTCTGCGTGTGGGCCAGTTGTTCGTTGCTTTTCTGTAACGCCTGTTCTGTCTTCTTGCGCTCGGTGACATCCACATAAGCGATGATCACCCCATAGTCAGGATGAATGGCGGGCGTGGCACTGACTGAAATCCAGGTGACACCCTCCGGGCAGGCGATGCCCATTTCCACGTTGCGGACCGTCTGCTGTTCCACCATCGCACGAACGCTGGCGTACTCTGCCGATGGCATCAGCGTTCCGTCCGGGCGGATGAGCGGCCACTGCGGGCCTGCATAATTCCGCCGGAGATGCTCGTCCCGGATGATGCCCAGGAGCGTTTCCGAGAATCGGTTGCAATCGACAATCTCACCTGACCGATCCGTGATCGAGATGCCCACCGGCAGCAGGTCGTAAATGGTGTGCAGCATGGTTTCGGACGTTTGCAACGCGAATTCCGCCTTCTTGCGCTCGGTGATGTCCAGCGCCGCGATGCGGCATTGCCAGCCGTTTTCACTGAACTGGCGCACGCCCTTCAGATGCAGACTACGGTGTGGCTCTTTTTCCAGGTGAATTTCGCAGTCCACCTTCAACTCACCAGTCAGCATCTTATTGAAAAAGGCGTTGAGGACGCCCCGGGACGGCACCGCAACAAAGAGGCCGAACCGCCGGTCGATCAGGCCGGCGCGCACTTCGTCGAGCAGGGCTGCGCCGGCAAAGTTGACGTTCTGGATAGTGCCGTTGCCGGTGAGGGTGAAATAGCCCACTGGGGCAAAGTCGTAGAGATCGATGTAGCGATCCAGGCTCTGTTCAAGCTGGATATGCGTCTCCCGCAATTCCGTGTTCTGCATTTCCAGCGCAATCTGATGGACACGCAGCTCGTGAATCACTCGCTGTATCTCGGCCTCGGTGAGGGATGGGGATATTGAAAGGGGAAGGGCTTGGCGTTGCAGTTGGGCTTCGGCGCGACGGCGCAGGGCAGTGGTTTTCGACGATGAGTTCGGGTTGCTTTTTTTCATCAGAGTTTTCGCAAGGCGCTTTAGGTTCCACGCCACGATAACACTGAAAGGTATTCGACCCGATGCGCTTTGCACAATACATGGCCCGGTCGGCATTCTCGATCAGGGTATTCACGTCGGTGCCATCGCGGGGAAAGAGCGCAATCCCGATGCTGGGCGTCACGATCACCTCATGGCTTCCCAGTTCAATGGGCTGGCCCATCGCCTCCAGAATCCGCTGCGCCACCAGGATCGCCTCGTCCTCATGGTGGATCTCGGCCAGTAACACCGTGAATTCGTCGCCACCCAGCCGGGCCGCCGTTCCTGCCGGCATCGGATGGGTGACGGTATCGCAGGCCCGCAAACAATCCGATAACCGCTCCGCCATCGTTTTCAGCAACGCATCGCCGAAACTGTGCCCCAAGGTGTCGTTGATCCGCTTGAAATTATCCAGGTCCAGGAATAATACCGCCGCCTGGCGCTGATAACGCCGGGCTAATTCAATGTCCTGCGTCAGCCGATCCAGGAACAAGGCCCGATTCGGCAGCCCGGTCAAGCTGTCGTAATACGCCAGTTGCCGGTTATGCGCTTCCAGCGCCCATTTGCGGCCCAGTGCTAAGGCGAGTTGGCGGACTTCGTAGGGATGAAACGGCTTCTGGATGTAAAACAGCGGAGACTGGAGGGTGATCGTGTGCGGGTCCACGTCCGAGTGGGCGGTGACGATCACGATATCCAGGTAGGGATCCATCTCGCGGATTCGGGCTGCCGCCCACGCCCCATCGCGACCCGGCGGCATTCGCATGTCGAGAATAACCAGTGCGAACGCGCGGTTAGCGTTTACCGCCGCCCGCACCGCAGCTACCGCCTGCTCGGCGTTATGGCAATAGTGCGGGTCGAATGGCGCTTCTTGGGGGGGAACCGGCACCGCGCCACCGAACAGCTTGGCCTTGAGATTGTGCAGGGCACTGGCACTGGCACTGGCACTGGCACTGGCACTGGGGGCGATAGTCGTGAATAACTCACGATAAATGTCCAATACGGCGTCGTCGTCGTCGGCGATCAGAATGCGAATCGGTTGCAAAATGGAATCAGTCATGGCTCAACCTCCGGTAGCCAGCAACGAAGCAGGCGGTGATTTGGCGTGTGGCAGCAGCAGATGCAGGCAGGTGCCTTGGCCCACCCCCGCGCTCTCGGCGTAAACTTTGCCGCCCATCGCCAAGGCGGTGATCGCGCACCAGTGCAATCCAATCCCTGAAGTGGTTCGGGTCTTGGTGCTGAATCCGCGCTCGAAAATATGCGACAGCGACTCCGGGGAGACGCCGACTCCGTTGTCGATGACCCGCAAATGCACCCGGTCGCCGCCGGTGCCGGATTCCAGACTGGCCTTCAGCGCAATGCGACCCGTCCCCAGCGGCAAAGAATGTATCGCGATGGCCTCGACGGCATTTTTCAGCAGGTTAATCAGGATTTGCTGCACCGCCACCCGCGATCCGACCATCGCCCCGACCGCCGCCAGCTCGGGACTGGGTTCGATGTGGATTTGGGAAGGCAACGCCCCGTTGCACAGTTCTAGCGCCTCGTGTACCAGTCCTGCCACTGGCAACACTTCGAGAACCCGGCTGGCGCGACTGAAGCGCTCCTGTTCATTCAGGATTTTCCTGATGTACTCCACCTGCTGATCGACCTTGGCCAATTGCACAACGGCGCTGTCCAGCAACGTCACCACCTCCAGCCCGGCCAGTTCCAGAAATTGCTCCAGATCGCCGCGCCGGTCTGGCGGGGTATCGATATCGGCCAGTTCGGTCAGCGTCATTCGTAATTCGGCAATGGGGGCCGTGCGGATCGCGCCGCTCAGGTTCATGACGCGGCACTTGAGCGGGGTCATGGCGTTGCCGATGTTATGCAGCAGGCCGCCCGCCATTTCGGCGACCCCGGACTGATAGGATTGATCGATCAGCGCCGCCCGCGTCTTCACCAGGCGTTGAGTCATCCGGTCGAATTCATGGGCCAGGAGGCCGAATTCGTCCCGCCGCGCCAAAACCAGTCCATTGGTCAGGTCGCCCTGTTGGCCGACGGCGATCATGTGTTGGGTCATCCGCCGTAACGGTGTCAGAACCAGGCCGCGCAGGCCAATGACGAGGAGGGAGAGGGTGAACAGTCCAGCGCCCAGCATCGACAGCAGGGCGTAATCGACCGACATCTGACCCCGGGCGGAAATCTTCCTGGGCACATCGACCCGTATCAGCAGCGCCGGCTGGCCGAACAGGTCCGGGAACAGCCGATATACCTGATTCTGGTTCACTTCTTCGCGGATCAGGCTCTTGCCAAAGGCACCCAACTCGGCGAGGACAGCGGCAGACTCTGGCGGCAAGCCCGGGTTCTGCGCCAGCGACACGGTCAGTTTTACCCCGGTCTGCCTGGAAATCGCGGCAATGGTGGCTGCGTTCAGGAACCGGCCCATCACCACCGTTCCCCGGATTGGCCCCTGGTTCTGGCTGGTGACGATGGGTTTGGCCACGATCAGCATTGGCCCCAATTCCGTAAGCAGAAGCCCCGTGGCTTCGGAATCGACCGTAGATAAGGCAGCCAGCGGGTGGCCTTCGGGCAGAGTGGCCGGAAACAGGGCTATCGGTATCGCCTCCTTGGCCGCCAAATCGAGGGTCCGTCCCCAGACCTGATTCCGGGCGGCGTCAAAAAAATACAGCAGGTTGACCGCGAGGCTGCTCATTCCAGTATCATTCAGATTCATCTCCCTGAAGGCATTGTTGTGATCCTGAACGAACTGATAGCTCTCGTCCCAAGCGGCCCAGTCGGTGGCCGAGGTCAGCAGATGCCGGGTCTCGCACTGGATCTCAAAAAACACCCGATCCATGTCTTCCAGCGCATTTTCCCGCTCAATCGCGGTGAAACTGGGCATGATCAGCCGGGACTGAACCGTATAGCTGAATGTGCCATAGATCAGGAACACTGTGATGATCAAGCCGATAACTTTAGATTGCAGGGACATGGCGTAGACAATCCTTTGAAGTGAATTCGTAGGAGAATTCTGGGCGTGGTATGTAAACCAGGGATTGCCTAAAGGTGAATTTTTGTAAAGCGGCACTGAGGATTTAATGAACGATACCGACTCGATTCTGATTGTTGACGATGATCTCCGTATTCTGCGACTGATCGAAAATTACCTGCGCTGCGAGGGCTACTCGACCCACACCGCTACCTGTGCGGTTGAAGCACGGCAGCGGTTATTGGCCTCACCCACGGCGTTGATCATTCTGGATGTTGGGCTGCCCGACGAGGACGGTTTTTCCTTGGCGCGTGAAATACGGACAAAATCCACCGTCCCGATCATCATGCTGACGGGCAAGACCGATACCGTGGATAAAGTGGTGGGGCTGGAATTGGGCGCGGATGACTACATGACCAAACCGTTCGAGGCACGGGAACTGCTGGCCCGGGTTCGCAGCCTGTTGCGACGCTCCCAAACCCCTTCCCCGTCGTCCCTGGAAAAAAGTGGTATCGCCCACTTTGGCGGCTGGCGGATTGATCTGATCCAGCACGAATTGTTCTCTCCCATCGGCAAGAATGTCCATCTGACCAGTCACGAATTCCGCTTGCTGGAAGCGTTTATTCGCGCTCCCAACCGGGTCCTGACGCGGGATCTGCTGATGGATCAAATCGCGGGTCACGACTGGAGTCCCCTGGATCGCAGTATCGATGTCCTGATCGCCAAACTTCGCAAGAAGATCGAACTCAATCCCGCGCAACCTAGCCTGATCAAGGCCATTCGCGGGGAGGGCTATAAATTGACCACCGAGGTGCGATTCGCCTGATCCTCCGCCTGATCCTCCGCACGGCCCGCTCCAATTTATTCCCCGGCCTTACCCGCACTGCCATTAAGTTAAGGGTCAGGCATCGCTCCCTTAAATGAAGGGCGGTGCGGCCCTACCCCGCTTGGTTACAAAAATTAACATTCCGTTAATCTTCCGGTTACAAACTCTGCCGAAAATCCCTCGTCAGTGAACAGACCTAGAAAATCTGCCCGCTGACCGGGCGGCTTTTGGTTCGATGTGCCTGCGCCCTGGATTCCGGTTATTTCCAATAAAAAAAGAGTTAAAAATGCTCGAAAATCAACTAGCAAGAGAAAGTTATATCGCTAAAATCAAGCAACAGCTTGATGACTTGGCGGACAGAATCCGGCGTCGGCTAGAAGCCGTTACGCAGCTACAGGAGGTCCCGGTGAACCCGCCAAAACCTGTTTAAGGCGTTTTCCTGAAATGAAGGTATAGGTTTCCTGAACGAGTTGTGGTCGCATCCGGCAGAAAAATCCCCCCTGACCCCATTTTGCAAAGGGGGGAAGCTGCGTTAGCAGCGGGGGGATTTTTCCCTTTTCCACAACGTGAACCGGATGGCTCTATAGGTGCCGCTACTCGGGCCGCAACTGCGGGAACAGCAGCACATCGCGGATGGACGGTGCGTCGGTGAATAGCATCACCAATCGGTCAATGCCGATACCCTCCCCCGCAGTCGGCGGCAAGCCATATTCCAGCGCCCGAATGTAATCAGCGTCGTAGTGCATGGCTTCGAGATCGCCGGCAGTTTTAGCTTCCGCCTGTTGGCAAAACCGTTCGGCCTGATCTTCGGGATCGTTCAACTCGGAAAAGCCATTAGCGATTTCCCGTCCACCGACAAAAAGTTCAAACCGATCGGTAATACGAGGGTCTTGATCATTGCGTCGGGCCAGCGGCGATACTTCAATTGGATAGGCGGTAATAAAGGTCGGATCGCGCAACTGGTGTTCAACCGTCTGCTCGAAAATTTCTATGTGTACCCGACCTAAACAATGCTCTGGCGCTATCTTCAATCCCAGTCCTTCCGCAATCTGCCGGGCGCTGGCTAAATCATCCAGTGCTGCGGCAGTGATCGCCGGATTAAAATAAAGAATCGCCTCCCGTACCGTCAATCGGCGGAAGGGCTGGCCAAAATCACAGGTCTCACCCTGGTAGGAAATCCGCGCATCGCCTAACAGCGTTTGCGCCATCCCGCGCAATAACTCTTCAGTCAAATTCATCAAATCGTGGTAGTCCGCATAGGCTTGATAAAACTCCAGCATAGTGAATTCGGGATTATGCCGGGTTGATAATCCTTCATTGCGGAAATTGCGATTAATCTCGTAAACCTGTTCAAAACCGCCGACGACCAGCCGCTTCAAATACAGTTCCGGGGCAATCCGCAAGTACAACGGCATATCCAAGGCATTGTGGTGGGTAATAAATGGCCGCGCTGCTGCCCCGCCAGGAATCGGCTGCATCATCGGCGTCTCGACTTCCAGAAAACCGCGCCGGTTAAAAAACTCGCGGATATGCGCGACAATGGCTGAACGCAACCGGAAAGTGGCGCGGGTGGACTCATTCATGATCAGATCGACATAGCGTTGCCGATAGCAGGTTTCCTGATCGGCCAGGCCATGAAACTTCTCAGGCAAGGGCCGTAATGATTTGGTCAACAACCGTAGCCCGTCCACTTTCACCGACAATTCGCCGGTTTTGGTTTTAAAAACCGTTCCTTCCGCCCCCAGAATATCGCCCAAATCCCAAGCCTTGAACTCTGCATACAGCCCATCCGGCAGGGCGTTCTTCTGGATAAACAGTTGAATGTCGCCGGACAGATCGCGCAGCCGGACGAAGCTGGCCCTGCCCATGATGCGTTTTGCCAGCATCCGTCCAGCAATGGCGACCCGCCGGGGTTTCACTTCCAGTTCGGCACTGTTTTTGCCGCCCTCAGTGGCCTGCAATTCTGCCGCAAGCGCATTACGGCGGAAGTCTGTCGGATAAGGATTGCCGCGCTGGCGCAGTTCGTTCAGCTTCTGACGGCGCAAGGCGATCAGCTTGTTTTCGTCAAAAATTTCTTCGGGGAGAGTCATAGGGTTACTCGATAGATTGACTTCAACCAATCATTCAGCTTTTTCAGCCGGGGCATTTTCAGCAGCAACAGAATAATGTTGGAATTCCATCCAGATGCCACTTGATATATAATTCCGGAGTGCATAGTACCAATTTCCAGCAGGTTTTCGCATTCAGGCAAGGGGCAATAAATATCCCCCACTACGCCTGACTCCAACACCGCCCAACGGGTACCCAGTAGTACCCAGTAGGGCGGATTAGCGAAGCGTAATCCGCCGCTCTGGCCGGTGCCACTGAAGGCGGGTTACGGCTACGCCTAACCCGCCCTACCCGGTGTGGTTCTACCATGTGTGGTTCCGAAGTTTCCGTCCAGACACTATTTATTGCGCCTTGCCTTAAGTCTCCCGGGTTCCGTCATTCCCGTGAAAGCGGGAATGATGAACAAGGTGATTTTTGACCTGAAAAAGATAAAACCTATCGGGAAACGGTATAACAACTCTAAACACCCCATAGCGGAAGACGTTGACAAAGGCGGATCATTGAATGGCTACACTCGGAATGACTACTCTCAATCGTGCGGAAAAAATTTTAGCCGGGTTAATCGGAATCGCGGTGCTGGCTATATTCGCAACTTTTATGACCTTATCGTTTTTCAACTATCCGGTGGCGGACGATTTTTGTGCGGCCGCCAAGGCCAGAGACCTGGGTTTTTTCAAGGCGCTGGCGTTCTGGTACCAAAACTGGTCGGGCCGGTACACCCTGCATTCGGTATGGACCGCAGTGATGATGCCGCAGGACATTTTCCAAACCTACCGCATTGCGCCAATGCTGCTCCTGACCTCGACCTGGCTGAGTTTCAGCTTCCTGATTGCAAGAATCGCCCAAGGCCGTCTCTTAACCCACTGGATTCTGCTGCTCGGTGGAATCAGCAGCATCCTTTTCATCGCCGGCGTCCCCGATGTGGCCCAGACTTTCTATTGGATGGGCGGCAGCATTACCTACCAACTGGCTAACATTCTTCTGCTCTTGCTATTGGGATTGCTGGTTTGGCGGGAAACCACCGCACACAACGACCGCCGGCATACCCTGATTTTCTGGCTTTCCAGTCTGCTGGTGATCGCCATCATTGGCGCCAATGAAATTTCACTATTCCTCACGGTTTCAATTCTATGCTGTGGCGCTCTTTATGCGGTATGGACACGCCGCGATTCCCGCATGTTCTGGATTGTCTTATTAGTGATTGCTCTTATTGCGGCACTGATCAGCGTGTTAGCCCCCGGCAATTACCAGCGTTATTCAAACAGCATTGGCGAAAATGACTCTACGTTGCGTCCGCCGATCTGGCTGGCCGTCACGCTCTATTTTCCCTGGGTGAGTTTGCGAATCCTGTACTGGCTCTCCAACCTGGGCATTTGGGCCTCCGGGTTTATTCTGCTGGCAGTCACCGTTCAGCCGGCCAGAACGCTGCTGTATCGGGAAGGAAAATTCAGAAAATCCTGGCTGCTCCTGCCGGCGCTCTGGCTGATTCTGCTGTTCCTGCTGAACGCGATTGGCTTTGTCATCAACCGCTATCCTTTACCGGAGCGGGCCGAAAGCGTGGTTTATCTGCTATTCCTGCTGGGCGGGTCTCCCGTCCTAATCATTCTGGGGCATTTCCTGATGGGCGACGGTCTTCAGCGCATCGACCGACAGTGGATTGCGCCGGCAGCCGCATTGCTGCTCATCAATCTGCTGGGAACGCCCAATGTTTTTGAGGCCTATAAGGACAGCTATCGGGGCTATCGCTACCACCAGGAACAGCAGGATCGCATCGCCGCCATTCAGGCTGCAAAAAAGCGGGGTGAAACTGAAATTGTGGTCGCCAGCCTATCCCACCCGCCCCGGACCCTGTTCGCCACCGATATCGCCACTGACCCCGGCAATTTCCGCAATGAGTGCCTGAGCGAATATTATCAGGTTCATTCCATCCGCCTGGGCGCTTCCGGCCAACGCTGAATGGCGGACTACCCGTACCGCTCAAAGACTGACCCCTGAAAGCGGCCAGAAGCGCCGGATAGCCGATTTTACCCGGCTCGCCCGCCAACCCGGCGATCAATTCGACTATGATGACAGTTCAAGCAAAATCGCCAATCCCCCTTAAAGACCGAGGTTGAGAATCATGGCGCGAAGCAGAACGGTGGCCGTTTACGCTGGCGAAGAACTAGGCCGCTACGGGTTTGAGGATCATCCTTTCGGCGAGGATCGCATCCATGCCTTCTGGGACGAGATGCACATCCGCCAGCTCGACTATCAGGTGCAGATATTCTCTCCCGCCGTGGCCACCGAGGCTCAGCTCCGGCTGTTCCACACCCCCGACTATGTTGAAAAGGTCAGGATTTTTTCCCAATCCGGCGACGGCCTGCTCGATTACGGCGATACGCCGGCTTACAAGGGGGTGTTCGAGGATGCGTCGGTGGTGGTCGGCACCGTGATTGACGCGGTCCGCAAGATTATGGGCAACGAAATCCGGCGGGCCTTCGTGCCGATTGCTGGCCTTCACCACAGTATGCCCGACACCGCTGCGGGGTTCTGCGTCTTTAACGATGTCGGGGTGGCGATCAAACTGATCCAGCAGGAATACGGCCTGGAGCGCATCGCCTACGTTGACATTGACGCGCATCACGGCGATGGCCTGTTCTATCCGTTTGAATCCGACCCGACCGTGATTTTCGCCGATATCCACGAAGATGGTCGCTACAACTTTCCGCAAAGCGGTTTTCCGCACGAAGTCGGCAAGGGGCCAGCCAAGGGCCGCAAGCTGAATATCCCGTTGTTGCCGTTGTCTGCGGACGACGATTTTATGATGATGTGGGACAAGATTGAGGGTTTCGTGCGCCAGTGGGAACCGCAATTCATCTTTATGAACTGCGGCGCTGACGGTCTGGATGGCGATCCGCTGGCGCATCTGCACTACACGGCCCGCGCCCATGCCCGCGCCGCGAGGAGTTTGTGCCAAATCGCCGAGGAGTTTGCTGAGGGTCGCATCCTGGGCGTCGGCGGCGGCGGTTACGATCTGCGCAATGTCGGCAAAGCCTGGGTGGCGGTGATCGACGCCTTCCTCGAAACCCCGATGCGTTGAGGTCAATCGTCCTTCCGTTGCATTCACGAAGGCCGGCTCTAAAGGGCGAGGGGTCCAGTCTCTCTACGCCGTCCCCGGGTTATAATCCCGGCTTCTCATCGCTCCAGCTCCAGATTGATAAGGCCGCCATGTTTCAGTTTCTGCGTCGCTACTTGCCGAACCCGCACGAATTACGCAAGCATAAAAACCTGCGTTTTCTCGGCGACCGCCTGCACGACCCTTGGCTCTGGCATTTCAACCGCCGTTCCACAGTGCGCGGGTTGGCGGTGGGCGCGTTTTACGCCTTCGTCCCCTTCCCCTGGCAAATGCTGCTGGTGGTAGCCACCGCCTTCTGGCTGCGCTTCAATCTGCCGGTGGCGGTCGCAATGGTCTGGATCACCAATCCGTTGACCATTCCGCCTATCGCCTTCGTCAATTACCGGTTTGGCGCATGGCTGCTGCAAAAACCGGTCGGGGACTGGACGTTTGAACCGTCGCTGGACTGGTTGCTGAAACAAGCCGGCGACATTGGCTTGCCGCTACTGGTCGGGTCAATGGCGACCGCGGTGGTCGCCGGAGTCGCGACGTTTGCCATTGCCCATCTGTTGTGGCGTTGGCGCATTATCAACCGGTTCCGCCGCCGGCGCACTTTCGCCAGTGCGGGCTGAAACGCTGATAAAATCCGGTTTTGTTTCGCCTACTGCTGCCCGTTCCAGCCGGTCCAACCGGCCCGCTCGCTGCAAAATCCTTCTCAACCCAGGTATCGCTGTGCATGTCCTCTCCTATCGAAGCTTTTGATCAACTTGCGCTGTCTCCCCCGCTGCTTGCCACCCTCGTCGAACTCGGCTACGAAGCCCCGACGCCGATCCAGGCGGCCACCATCCCCTATCTGCTCGACGGCCACGATGTGCTGGGCCAGGCGCAGACCGGTACCGGCAAAACGGCCGCTTTTGCCCTGCCGATTCTGGAAAAGCTGAATCTGGCCGACCGCCAACCGCAGGCGCTGGTGCTGACCCCGACCCGCGAACTGGCCATCCAGGTTGCGGAAGCCTTCCAGGGCTACGCCCGCCATTTGCCCGGCTTCCACGTCCTGCCGATTTACGGCGGCCAAAGCATGAGCATCCAGCTCCGTACCCTGCGCCGCGGAGCGCATGTCGTGGTGGGTACCCCGGGGCGAGTCATGGATCACTTGCGCCGGGAAACCCTGTCCCTGACGGCGCTACGGACCGTGGTGCTGGATGAGGCCGATGAAATGCTGCGGATGGGCTTCATTGACGACGTGGACTGGATTCTGGAGCAGACCCCGGCGGAAAAGCAGGTCGCGCTGTTCTCGGCCACCATGCCCGAACCGATCCGCCGGGTCGCGCATCGCCATCTGCGCGATCCCAAAGAGGTGAAGATCAGAACCAGCACCGCCACCGTCTCCACCGTCCGGCAGCGCTACTGGCGGGTCAGCGGGCTGCACAAGCTCGATGTGCTGACCCGGATTCTGGAAGTGGAGGATGTGGACGCGGTGCTGATCTTTGTCCGCACCAAGACCGAGACCACCGAACTGGCTGAACGGCTGGAGGCGCGTGGACACGCTTGCGCGGCGCTGCATGGTGACATGACCCAGGCTTTGCGTGAGAAGACCATCGAGCAGTTCAAGGGCGGCGGGCTGGATATTGTGGTCGCCACCGACGTGGCGGCGCGGGGGCTGGACGTGCTGCGGATCAGCCACGTCATTAATTACGACATCCCCTATGACACCGAGGCCTATGTTCACCGCATTGGCCGCACCGCACGCGCTGGCCGCACGGGTGACGCCATTTTATTCGTCGCGCCCCGTGAGATGCGGATGCTGCGGGCGATTGAAAAAGCCACCCGTCAAACTCTGGAACCGATGCAGCCGCCCACCCGCGCCGCCATCGCCGACCGCCGCCTGACCCAGTTCAAACAGCAGATCAGCGAGATTCTGGCCGGGCAGCAGGACCTGGATTTTTTCTACCAAGTCATCGGGGAGATCGAACAGGAACAGGAAATCAGCGCCCACGATATTGCCGCAGCGTTGACCTGGCTGGCGCAGCGCGACCGGCCGTTTCAGCATGACGAGAAGGCGGATCTGAAAGAACTTGAAGCCGCTCGCCCGGAACGGGAACCACGGGATTCACGAGATTCACGAGACTCACGAGACTCACGAGACTCACGGCCGGACGGGCGACGGGAACGGCGGCCGCGTGAATCAGGTCGGGGTGCCAGCGATCTGGATAAAGTGCGCTACCGGATCGAAGTCGGGCGGGAACACGGCGCAACCCCGCAAAACATCGTCGGCGCGATTGCCAACGAAGCGGGCATTGATAGCCAGAACATCGGGCGCATCGAGATTTTCGAGGACTACAGCACCGTCGATTTACCGGACGGAATGCCGGCGGAAATTTTCCAGCACTTGCGCCGGGTGCGGGTGCGGCAACACCCGATGAATATCAGTCGCCTTGATGGGCAGGAGCCAGCCAGGAAGCGGGCCGGTTCACGGGCGCAACCCGCGACAGGCGATAACGACAACCGTCCGGTCGAACGTAAACCCGCCCAGCGGCGTACCCCGAAACCCGCGGATGATCTCTGAAAGGAGGGGCTATTGTGAACCGCAAACTGCGCTGGATGCTGATGGGACTGAGCAGCGCGACTCCACAACGAGCGAGCAGCCCCGGAGCGACTATCGGCAGATTCAGCCGGCCTCACCGACGCGGGACGATTGCGCCGAGCAGGAAAAACTGCGCCGCGAGATCGAGCAATTGCAGCAGATGAAACGAGTCGATGAATAAAGCAAAGCAAAACGGCTCAAGGCCATGAAGCTGCTGGCGCTGGATACCGCAACTGAAGCCTGCTCGGCGGCAGTCTGGGTAGACGGCGCGGTGCTGGAACGCTATGAATTGGCCCCGCGCCGCCATGCCGCCCTGATCCTGCCGATGCTTGAAGCGGTATTGGCCGAAGCCGGACTGAGCGTAAAGCAGTTAGACGCTATTGCGGTCGGGCGCGGACCGGGGGCGTTTACCGGGGTGCGGATCGCCATTGGCATCGCCCAGGGCATTGCCTTTGCCGCTGATCTGCCGGTAGCGCCGATATCTACCTTGGCCGCCTTGGCCTTGGGTGCGGCGCGTGAGTTTGGGTATTCACACCTCGCGGCGGCGCTGGATGCCCGGATGGGCGAGGTCTATTGGGGCGCGTATGCCGTAACCGGCCATACGGTGGAGCTGTTGGGCGAGGAGCAGTGTTGCCCGCCGACTGCGGTTGCGGCACCGCCGGGCGACTGGTTCGGAGCCGGCAGCGGCTGGTTGGCCTATCCGGAGGCGCTGGCGCAACGCTTGGCTACTAAAAACTGGCAGGGCAACCGCTATCCCCGCGCTGGCGATGTCGCCTGGCTGGCGGCGGCTCCAGGGCGGCGCAGCGACTGGGTCAGCGCTGACCAGGCGCTGCCGGTCTATCTTCGCAACCGGGTAGCGAACCGGCCCGCCGCGCATCCCCGCTGAATCCAGTGGTTGGCAATGATCCCGCCCGGGGTTAGCATGATGGCGTGGTCGGTCATCACCACTGAAAAAATCAAAATAGTGGACATCCGATTCACTACCCGGAGGATACCGCATGAACACCGCCATGATTGCTGACGCTGCCCACAGCAAGGCGTTGCCCGATCTGGTCGCCAAACTACTGACCGTGCGCCAGGAAATCCTGGTGCTGTATCAAAAGCTGGCTGCTTTAAAACCGGCCATGCCCGCTGGTCCGGCCCAACATTTGCTGCAACGGTTTCGGCAAACCCTGATGGATTATCTGGCGCTGGGGCCATTCGAGGTCTATCAGGCGCTCGAAGATCAACCCGCTGATTCACCCTACTGTCCGGCCCGCGATTTGGCCCGGCGACTTTACGCTCGCATTGCCCGCACCACCCAGGCGGTGCTGGCCTTCCACGACCGCTACGATGGCGAGTTATCCGACCTGGCGCTGGCGGATTTGAACCAGGAACTGTCCCGCCTGGGCGAGTCGCTGGCGACCCGGATCGAACTGGAAGATCAGATCGTCGCCGCCGTCCGCAATCACAGCGCCACCCTCGCTGCCTGAGGCCCGAAGGCCACCGTATCTCCCTTCTCCAGTCAACGACCACGACACCAGTCTGTTTGAGCGAGCCTGTTCCGGATCGCTCCAAAGCCAACGGGTTAAAACCATGCCCTATTCCAACGATCCGACGATGCTGCTGGATGGCATTCGCGCCTTCATCGACCCCGTCCACGTCCGCACCGATCCCGATAGCCGTCTGAATTACGGTCGCGACTGGACCAGGCTATATGCGCCGAATCCGCTGGCGGTGGTTTTACCCGGCAGCGTTGACCAGGCACAACAACTGGTGCGCTACGCCAACGACTACCGACTGGCGCTGGTTCCCTCTGGTGGCCGGACCGGTTTGAGTGGCGCGGCTGTAGCTTGTCAGAGCGAGATTGTGGTTTCGCTGGAACGGATGAACCAGATTATCGAGTTCGATCCGGTCGACCGCAGCGTGACTTGTCAGGCGGGAGTAGTGACCGAGGCGGTGCAAAATTTTGCCCGCGAGCATGATTTGTACTACCCGGTTGATTTCGCGTCACGCGGCTCCAGTCAAATCGGCGGCAATATCGCTACCAACGCTGGCGGGATTAAGGTTATTCGCTATGGCCTGACCCGCAACTGGGTCACCGGGCTGAAAGTGATTACCGGGCGTGGTGATCTGCTGGAGTTGAACCGGGGGCTGATTAAAAACGCCAGCGGTTATGACCTGCGGCATTTATTCATTGGCAGCGAGGGAACGCTGGGCCTGATTGTTGAAGCAACATTACAATTAACCCGGCCATTACGCGAGCCGGTAGTTATGGTGTTGGGTGTGCCGAATCTGGATAGCATGATGTCGCTCTATCACGTTTTCCGCAATAAGCTGGAGTTGAGCGCCTTTGAGTTTTTTTCCGAGCTGGCCTTGCGCCATGTACTAAACAAAGGGCTGCATCGACCCTTTGATGTCGCAACGCCTTATTATGTACTTATTGAGTTCGATAACCCGGAACAATGGCATACTGATACGGCGCTGGCGTTGTTCGAGCAATGCGCGGAACAAGGCTGGCTGGCGGATGGCGTAATCAGTCAAAGCGAGAGCCAGGCTAAAGAATTATGGCGCTTGCGGGAGGACATCAGCGAGTCAATTTCCGAATATCTGCCTTACAAAAATGATCTGGCGGTGCGGATTTCGCGGGCGCCAGCGTTTTTGGCGGAAGCTGATGCGCTTTTAACTCGGGAATACCCGGATTTCGAGGTATTGTGGTACGGCCATATTGGCGATGGCAACCTGCATATCAACATTCTCAAACCGGATAAATTAGATCCTGCGGCTTTTATTGCGAAATGCGGAACAGTCAGCGAACATCTGTTCAGCATTTTACAGCAATATGGTGGCAGTATTTCTGCTGAGCATGGCGTGGGCTTGACGAAAAAACCCTATTTGCAATATACCCGTGACGAGACGGAAATCAGCTATTTGCGGGCCATTAAACAGGCGTTTGATCCGAATGGAATCATGAACCCAGGCAAGATTTTTGATTCCCATAACGATGCTTAATCCATCCCTCAAATATGGCGGTCATTTACTGGAATGCCAGCCCCGCCAAGTGCAGGCTGGCGTACAGTTGATCAATACCCTGGAACTGGTGTTGCCGATGAATCTGGATTATCTGACCTGCGATTTTCAGCGCAACATCGACCAGGATTTGCACGAAGCCGAGAAGTAAGCGCTTCGGACCAATATCGCTTGGACTTTGATTTCCGTCATTCCCGCGGATGCGGGAATCCAGTCAGCCGCTGAAAAACTGGATACCCGCTTTCGCGAGTATGACAACAGCGCGTTAGTGCCGGAAATGCCGCATTCCAGTAAACAGCATTGTCATCTGATGCTCATCGGCGGCGGCGATCACTTCATTGTCGCGCATTGAACCGCCCGGCTGGATCACGGCGGTAATTCCAAATTTGGCGGCCAGATCAATGCCGTCGCGGAATGGGAAAAAGGCATCAGAACCCATTGCTGCCCCTTTCAAATCGAGCTTTTCTTCCTGTGCTTTCATCGCGGCGATCCGTGCCGAAAAGACCCGGCTCATTTGGCCCGCACCAACGCCGAGAATCATTCCATCCCGACCGTAAACAATGGCGTTTGATTTAACAAACTTCACGACTTGCCAGGCAAACTGCAAATCGGCCAACTCCGCGTCAGTCGGCTGGCGCTGAGTCACGACTTTCAATTCCGCCAATGTCACCTGACCCAGATCGCGATCCTGCACCAATAGCCCGCCGTTCACCCGCTTGTAATCCCAGCCCTGCGCCCGGCCATTGCTGTCCCACTGGCCGCAAGCCAACACCCGCACATTCTGCTTGCTGGCGGTCACTACCAGCGCTTCCGGAAACACCTCCGGCGCAATGATGACCTCGACGAATTGCCGGTCAACAATAGCTTTAGCGGTAATAGCGTCCAGTGGCCGATTGAAGGCGATGATGCCGCCAAAGGCTGAAGTCGGGTCGGCCTGATACGCCCGGTTATAAGCGTCGAGCAGAGTTGCGCCGACCGCTACGCCACAGGGATTGGCGTGTTTCACAATGACACAGGCTGGCCCGGTGAAACCCTTGACGCATTCCAGCGCGGCATCGGTGTCGGCGACATTGTTATAAGACAGCTCCTTGCCCTGCAATTGGCGGGCGGTGGCGATACACGCCTCTGCCGGCTGTGATTCAACATAAAACGCCGCGTGCTGATGCGGGTTTTCGCCGTAACGCATCGCCTGCGCTTTACGAAACTGGACGCTGTAGCTGCGCGGAAAGGGATCGCGCTCACCATTGGCCTGAATCGAACCGAGATAATTGGCAATCGCGCCGTCATAGCGGGCGGTATGCTCGAAAACTTTCACCGCCAGATCAAAGCGGGTGGCCGGACTTATTACGCCATGATTCTCCCGCAATTCGGTTAAAACCCGCTGGTAATCACTGGCATCGGTAATGACTGTGACCGCCGCATGATTTTTAGCCGCCGCCCGCAGCATGGTTGGCCCGCCAATATCAATGTTCTCAATGGCGTGAGGCAGCGTGCAATCGGGGTTAGCGACCGTCGCTGCAAACGGGTAAAGATTCACCACCAGCAAATCAATCGGCGGAATGCCATGTTGATCCATTGCCGCGTCGTCTTCACCGCGCCGACCGAGCAATCCGCCGTGGATTTTCGGATGCAGAGTTTTCAGCCGTCCGTCCATCATTTCGGGAAAGCCGGTGTAATCAGCGACCTCAATGACTGGAATGCCATTGGTGCTTAACAGCTTGGCGGTACCGCCGGTAGACAGCAGTTCCACACCGAGTTCATGCAGGGCGCGGGCGAAATCAACCAGGCCGGTTTTATCGGAAACACTGAGCAGGGCACGGCGAATGGGAAGAACGGAAATCGGGTTCATGCGGGAGTCCGGGAGTTAGGTTCGGGGAAAACAGGGATGATTCAAGCGGGATGGGCAACCGACGGTTCAGCGCCAAAATACAGGTCATAGAACCGATCTTTTTCGGCGTCATATTGCAACAGCTCGCCATTTTCCAGATCGTAATACCATCCATGCAAAGTCAGGCGACCGTCATCCACTCGCTGGCGGAGAAATGGGAACGTCAACAAGTTATCCAGTGAAGCGCGAATCCCGGCCCGTTCACAAGCCCGTTGCTGAAACTCATGGCCCGCGTCCGGCCAGCGCCGCAATACTTCTTCACGCGCTGGCGCCGCGATTTCCACCCACGGCGCGATGAAGCCCTCACCTTCGTCGTTATTCTGGCCGTAGCCTTTCAGCAATGCCTTAATGCCGCCGCAGCGCGAATGACCGAGGACGATAATGTTTTCGACTTCCAGATTGCAGACCGCGAATTCCAGTGCAGCGCTGGTGCCGTGATAGCGGCCAGTGGTTTCATAGGGCGGAACCAGATTAGCAACGTTGCGCACCACAAACATATCACCGGGCGCGGAATCG
This sequence comes from uncultured Candidatus Competibacteraceae bacterium, assembly GCA_903879705.1. GTDB lineage: Bacteria > Pseudomonadota > Gammaproteobacteria > Competibacterales > Competibacteraceae > RXIV01. The sequence goes on from CAIRMO010000103.1 coordinate 19,902, forward strand.
GTAAGGATGGCCGGATCGACCCGCGAATCGCTGCACCCGATCAGCAGGGTGCGCGGGGTTTGTCCCTGCATGGCCAAGCGGTTGAACAACTCGCGATTCGGTTCAAAGTTCTTGATCCGAAAGCGTTGAAAACCTTTCAATAACTCATTGATTTCAGCCATAATGGGCAACTCCAGCGGGTGAAAAGAAGGCGCGATTATAGCCTGAATTATCGGCCTCGCTGCTGATGGTCAGAACGACTCCCGCAACGCCGCCCGGAAGGCACGAACGGCCTGGGTCTGGCTGGATTCATTCATGAAGCGGGCGATCAGGGCTGGATCGAGATCGGGCAACAGGCGACTGCGGGCAGCGGCCTGGTAGGCATTGTCCCGGAGCAGAAAGAACTGCAATGCGCCTTTTTTCCAGAACCAGACTTCGGGAATACCCAGCCCTCGGTACACCTCCAGCTTGTCAATACCACCCGAAGTCCAGATCACTTCAATAGCGATGTCCGGGATGTCCGGCAGCCCGTCTCGCAGCCCCACCACATAGCATTCATCGGCCTCAAAACCGCATTCCTTTTCTGCGTTCTTGACCGTCCATGAGCCATAGCCATTGAGTTCAATTCCGCATTCATCAGCATACGTTTCCAGCAAACGGGCCAGCAGAGTTTTAAATAACTCGTGATTGATTGAGGGTGCCATCAGTTCCAATGCTCCATCCAGATAAGTGACGCGAGTGCCGCATTGTTCGCCGCGCATCGCCAGCAGCGCTTCATAACCCTGCCAGTCAATGTCATGCAGATAAACACGCTGGTCGATATGAGCAACGGAAGTCATTTCAATATTCAAAGCGATAGTCATGGCCATGATCCTCAAGGGTTCAATCGCACAGTAGAACGGACATCCAACCGAGTCGCTGGAGAGGCCGCCATTTGCGCCACCCAGGCATCGGCAGCACTGGCGGTGACCTTCTGCGTCAGATTGGGAAACAGTCCGCCGATCAGAATCAGCAATCCCATAACTCCGACGATCAGCAATTCACGCGGGCGTAAATCCATCGCCGAGGCCACCGTTGGATGCGTCACCGGCCCTAAAAAGGCCAGCCGGAAGAAGCCCAGAAAATAAGCCGCGCCGAGAATTACGCCGAGCAGGGCAACGACGGCCAGACCAGGAGATACCTGAAAAATGCCCAGCAGCATCAACAGTTCCGCGACAAAACCATTGGTTCCCGGCAGTCCAATCGCTGCCATGCCGAATAGCAGAAACCAGGCCGTGAAACGGGGCATGGGTTTGGCCAGTCCGCCCAGACTGGCTAAATCGGTGGAGCCGAGTCGATGGTGCAGAAAGCCAGCCAACAGCATTAGCCCGCCAGCAATGATCGAGAAATTCGCCAGTTGAAAAATCGCGCCCTGAATCCCTTGCAGGTTCATGGCTGCGATTCCGACGATCACCAACCCAACATGGCTGATGCTGGAAAAAGCCAGCATTTTTCTTAAATTCGCTTGCCGCAATGCCGCAAAGGCTCCATACAATAATCCAAACAGACCCAGCGCCGCCATTAACCAGACATAGTCACGCGCCGCATTAGGCGCCAGCGGCAAGGCAAAGCGCAGGATGCCAAACGCGCCGAGTTTTAGCCCGACCAGAATAGCGCTGAGTCCAGCGGGCCCTTCGCGTAACACCGTCGGCAACCAGGTATGGAATGGAAACAGCGGTGTTTTTACCGCAAAGCCGAAGAACAGCAGCAAAAAAATCGCGGTTTGCTGTGGAACCGGTAGCGGATGTTCAAGCAAAATCCGATAGTCGAAAGTCAATTTGTCAGATGCGGATATTCCGGCGGTATGCAGACCGAGCAGAATAAAGGCGAACAACAGTGGAATGCCACCGGTCAGCATAAACAGCGTATATTTAACCGCGGCAAAGCGGCGTTCCGGACCAATTCCCCACAGGCTGATCAAAAAATAAATCGGCGCGAGAGTCAGTTCCCAGAACAGGAAGAACAACACTAGATCGAGCGCACAGAACACTCCCATCGTCGCGCTTTCCAGCGCCAGCAACAGCGCAAAATACAGCCGGGGCATCGCCTGAATGCTGGTCCAGGACGCCAGAATTACGGCGCAAAATAATAAAGCGGTCAGTGGTGGAAACAGCGCGGCAATGCCGTCAATTCCCAGCAGATAATGAACATTCAGGCTGGGAATCCAGTCCGCCCGCTCCACCAGTTGCATTCCAGCACTCTCTGGATTCACCGAAAACAGCATCACGATCGCCAGCGCCAGTTCCAGTCCGGCCCCGATCAGCGTGGCATAACGCACCATGCGATCAGTGCGGAGCAACGGTAATAACAGCGCCCAAGTCAGCGGCAACAGAATCAGCAGGCTCAGGAAGGGGAAAGCCATAAAGTCCACGGCGGATAAAGGTTCGAGGTTCATGATCGTGGTTCCAGCAATGAATCGGCTGTGATCAATTCAGCAATGGGCTTCGGGCTGACTACAAACACCTGAAATGGGCTGCGTTGCAGATAAGCGGCAGTAAAGCTCACCGAAATAGCGGCGGCGTAAATCAGCAACGCCGCCAGTTGCGTCCGCCAGTTGTCAGGATGCACCAGCACAATCGTCAGCATGGTCAATGCACCCAGACAAGCCACCGCAAACCATTTCAACGGATCGCCATGCTTCTGACTCTGCGCCAGGCGCTGATACCGGGCAACTTGGACCTGTTTTGTATCCAGCAACATGGCCGAATGAACGCTGATCGCCAATCCCTTCAGCGCCATTTCACTCATCACCGCCTGCAATAACCTTCGCCAACTGGCTAAAGCCTGTGGACTGGCCTCGCCCTGTGCCAATAACGGCCATTCAATTTCAGCCGTGGTTCGTGCATAGTCACGGATCGCGGCTACAATGGGAGCGCCAATCGCCGGTGATTGCTGTTCAGCCAATCGAAACAGGTCTCGCAAGGCATCCGCTTCTTGCAAAATCGCGGTTTGCGCCCGGTCACGGACATTCCAGATGTCGCTGGCAAAAAAAGTGGTGTACAGCGCAAACAGAACGCCGATCACCGCTACCACTTGCGGCGAAAAATTACTCAACGAGCGGAACCAGGGCGCGAATCGGGAAAAACTGCTTAGCCAGATCAACAGGCCCGCAATGGCAAAGGTGGCGGCAATACCGAGTATCAGCAGGCTGATATAAATCAATTGTGGCATAGACATGATGATCAGACTGCGATGCACAAATACTTGAGGTCCAGGTATTCCGCGATGCCATACCTCGATCCTTCGCGGCCAAAACCGGACGCCTTGACTCCGCCAAACGGCGCGACCTCGGTGGAAATCAGCCCGGTATTAACGCCGATCATGCCGTAGCGCAGCGCCTCGGCCACTCGAAACAGCCGGCTTAAATCACGGCTGTAAAAATAAGCGGCCAACCCGAATTCAGTATCATTCGCCAATCGCACCGCGTCCTCGTCGGTTTTAAACCGGAACAGCGGTGCCACTGGCCCAAAGGTTTCCTCGCGGGCGGCCAGCATTTCTGGCGTCATCCCGCTTAATACCGTCGGCTCATAAAACGTCCCCCCCAAGCAATGACGCTGGCCGCCGGTCAATATTTTCGCGCCCTTGGCTACTGCATCAGCGACCTGCCGCTCCACCTTGGCCAGCGCCGCGGCATCGATCAGCGGCCCCTGCATGATCCCCGGTTCCAGCCCATTACCGACTTTCAACTGCTCGCGCACCGCTGTGGTTAATTTGGTGGCGAAAGCGTCATACACCCCGTCCTGAATCAGAAAGCGATTAGCGCACACGCAGGTCTGGCCGCTGTTGCGATACTTGGAAACCAGCGCCCCGGCGACCGCCGCTTCCAGATCGGCATCGTCAAACACGATGAACGGCGCATTGCCCCCCAGTTCCAGCGACAACCGTTTGAGCGTTCCCGCGCAGCGCTGCATCAGGTATTTGCCGGTGCGGGTCGAACCGGTAAAACTGAGTTTCCGCACCAAGGGATTGTCGAGAATTTCATCGCCAATCGCTTGAGCCGGACCGGTGACGATATTCAGCACCCCGGCGGGCAACCCGGCCCGTTCCGCCAATACCGCCAGCGCCAAGGCAGAAAACGGGGTCTGCGGCGCGGGCTTGACCACCATCGTACAACCGGCGGCCAGCGCCGCTCCGGCCTTGCGGGTGATCATCGCCGCCGGGAAATTCCAGGGCGTAATCGCGGCGCACACCCCGACCGGTTCCTTGAAGGTCAGAATCCGTTTATCCGGCTGATGGGCGGGAATTACATCGCCATAAACCCGTCGGCCTTCCTCAGCGAACCAGTCGAGAAAGCTGGCGGCGTAAGCGATTTCACCCCGCGCTTCAGCCAGCGGCTTGCCTTGTTCCAGCGTCATCAGGATCGCCAAATCCTCCTGATGTTCCAGCAATAAATTGAACCAGCGCCGTAAAATCAGCGCCCGCGCCTGAGCGGTCAACCCGCGCCAGCCCGGCCCGGCGGCGTGAGCGGTTTCAATAGCACGGCGGGTTTCGGCAGCGCCCAGTTCAGGAACCTGACCCAGACTCGCGCCGGTGGCCGGGTTGGTAATGGTCGAGACCGCGCCGTGATCGGCGTCGATCCAGGACCCGGCAACGTAGCATTGCTGCCGGAACAGCGTGGCATCGCGCAGTAGCATGAACTTTCTCTCGGAATGGGTGAGCAGTGCTTGGCTGATTATAGGAATCCGACCTGAGTTGTGGAATTGCCGCTTCGAACCACCCCGGCGCTTCGCGCCACCCCTCCTTATCCAAGGAGGGGATAAAACCAGCACGGTACATCGCTTTTTCCCCTCCTTGGATAAGGAGGGGTGGCCCCGTCAGGGGCCGGGGTGGTTCGCTCCTCAGCGAGGGGAAATTCCATAACTCCAACCGGATGGCTATAGGCGACGGGATGGGAACTCCGCGTCCGGTCGCAAAAGATCAGCAGGAATCGTTATGGCCTCCCCGGTTCTCTCCGCCCGGCGTCAACCGATATCCCGGCCTTCGCCGGCTTCCTGGTAGGTCTTGCCATCCCGGATATGGTAAAGCCGTTTGAAGGTCGGGATGATCTTCTCATCATGGGTGACCACAATGATCGCGGTTCGATACTGCTGGGCCATGCGATTCAGAATCCGCACCACCGCCAGAGCGCGTTCGCTGTCGAGCGGCGCGGTCGGTTCATCGGCCAGAATGATCGGCGGTTGGTTAGCCAATGCCCGGGCAATCGCGACCCGTTGTTGTTCGCCGCCGGACAGTTGGGTGATCGCGGCCTGAGCGCGATGGTCGACGTCCAGCGCCGCCAGCAGTTCCCGCGCCCGCTGCCGCGCCTCCCGGTTGGATCGTCCCGCCAGCAATAGCGGCAAGGCCACATTGTCGGTCACATCGAGAAACGGGATTAGATACGGCGCTTGAAATACGAAGCCGATCCGATCCCGGCGTAGCGCACGGGGATCGATGTTGCGCCAGCCGCCGGCGTACACGGTTTCGCCGGACAGCACAATCTGCCCGCTGCTGGGTTCGGTGACTGCGCCCAGGCATTTGAGCAGGGTGCTTTTGCCGGAGCCGCTGGGGCCGATTAGCCCGATCACCTCGCCGGGCTGGACACTCAGGTCCACGCCCTTGAGCGCATCGACTGCGGTATCGCCGCTGCCGTAGCGTTTCCGCAAGTCGGCCACTTCAATCGCGGGTGGTGAAGCGGGGGTGGCGCTCACTTTATCCTCCAATCGCAGTGGCCGGGTCCACCCGCAGCGCGGTACGGATCGCGACAATGCTGGCGACGGCGCAGATCAGCAACACCGCGAACAGGCCGCGCACGGCATCGCCCGGTTCCAGCAGCACATATTTGGGGAAGTAAGGCGCCCATAGCGTCGCCACTGTTTTCCCCACCATAAAACCGATCAATCCCAGCCCCAGCGCTTCCTGCAAAATCATCCCGGCGATGGTGCGATTACGCGCTCCAATCAGCTTGAGTACCGCGATTTCGCGCAGTTTGCCCAGGGTCATGGTGTAGATGATAAACGAGACAATGGCGGCGCTGACGATGGCGAGGATCACCAGAAAGACCCCGATCTGCTTGGCCGAAGTGGCGATCAGTTTGGCAATCAGAATCTCTTCCATTTGCGGGCGAGTGTAGGCCTGGAGGTGTTTCCAGCGGCGAATGGACTCTGCAACCGTCTCCGCATCGGTGCCAGGGGTGACTTGTACCAATACCGCGTTGACCATTCGGCTGCTTTCCTGACTGCGGGAAAGGGTCTCGGCCAGCCCCGGCACGCCGGGCCGGTTCAACACCGGATTGGCCAGTACCCGCACCCGTTCGTTGCGCAACGCATCGTTGTCCTTGAGAAACTGGACTTCCTGAGCGTCGCGCAGCGGAATGAACACCATCGGATCGCCACTGGCTGACACCATCCGCTGGGTCAGGCCGACCACGGTGTAGCGATGGCGGCGAATCTGGATCGCGTCACCGAGCCGGAAGCCGGTTTTGACATCGGCCACCGCTTCGTAATGGGCGCGTTCCAGTGGCCGACCGGCGATCAGGTAACGCGGCTCGCCGGGTTCACCGGGTCGAATCCCGACCAGCATCACCCGAACCTCCTGATCGGCGATCTGAACCTGCAAGGTCAGATAAGCGACGTTGGCCGCCCGCTGCACGTCCGGCAACCCCAGCAGGCTGCGATAGAGATCATCGCGCAGACTGGACGGTTCGGCGTAAGGGCCAAGGGTGTCCTGCTGCACCACCCACAGATCCGCGCCGCTGTTAGTCAATAACGCCTTGCCGTCATCCACCATCCCGCGATAGATGCCGGCCATCGACAGGGTCACGCCAATCAGTAGCCCCAGTCCCACCCCGGTGAAAGCGTATTTGCCCCACGAGTGGAGAATGTCACGGCCCGCCAGACTGATCATTGACGGCTGCCATTCAAGGTCGGGCTGGACTTGACCGCCGCGCCGGGGTGCAACTCCCGTTCACTGTGGACGATGACCTGCGCCTCCGGGGCTAATCCGGCCAAAATCTGCGCCCGACCGTCCAGGCTGCGGACGCCGATCTGGATCGGCTGGAATTGCACCACGCCATCATCGCCCAGCACCCAGACCCCTTCCCGTCCGGCGAGTCGGTGCAGCGCCGCGCTCGGCAGGGTCAGGGCCTTGGCAATGGCGGGCAAGTACACCGTTGCTTCTGCCAGTTCGCCCAGCGTCAGAGCGTCCGGCAGATGATCGAACGCGACCTGGGCGATGGTTTCCTCGGTCACGCTATCGCCGATCCACTCGACTCGCGCCACCTGACCGGGCAACGGTTCGCCGGGATGGGAACGCAGCACAATCTCCACGGGCAAGCCGACTCGCAACCCGGCCGACCGGGCCTGATCGATCCGTAGCCGCACCCAGCAACTGCCCGGATCGATCAGTCGCACCACACTTTGCCCCGCGACCAGGGTCGATCCGGGTTCGGCATCACGGGCAGTCACAATGCCGGCCACCGGACTGTACAGCCGCAGGTTGGCGCGTAATTTCATGGCGGCGGACTGTTCGGCCAGCAGCCGGTCCCGATCCTGGCGGGCGGCGGCCTGATTGGCCTCGGCGGTGGACAATGCCGCGCGGGCGGCGTTGGCCTCATGCTGTTTCACGTCGGCTGCTTCCTGGGTGACGAAGCCCCGGCCCCGCATGACGGCAAAACGGCGGGCATTCGGTTCTGCTACCTCCCGCCGGCTCATGGCCTCCCGTACCTGCGCCTCGGCGGCGGCCAGGCTGCTGCGTGCGCGAGCTAAAGCGGCCTGCGCGGCGGTAATCCGGTCATCCAGATCGACCGGAGTCATCTCGGCGAGCAGTTGGCCGGCGGTGACCACATCGCCGACTTCGACCAGCACCTGTTGCACCCGACCCGCAGCGGTCGGGCCAATGGCATAGGCGCGGCGGGCTTCTACGGTGCCAATACCGAACAGCGCCGGATATAAATCGTGGCGTTCTGGCGCGGCAAGGGTGACGCGGATCGCGGCCAGTGGACCGGTGCGAACTGCGACGTAGCCGAAGCCGCCAATCAGGCCAGCGGTGAGCAGCAGGGGCAGCCAGTGACGGGGCAGGCTCATGGCTGGCGGACGCCGATGCCGCGCAGGTAAAGGGGTAATAGCCGGCTGGCGGTGGGGTGCAATGTGCGAAGATCGCCGGCCAGCAGGGTTTGCATGACCAAGCCCTGCACCGTACCGAGGAACAGGGTGGCGGCAGCGGGTTCATCCAGCGCCGGATCGACCAGTCCTTGTGCTTTGGCCTGCACCAGCAAGGTGGTCACCCGCTGCCGATAGCGTTCCAGCAGACCGCGCACCCGTTGCTTGACTGCGCTGGCGGCGGGTTTTTGCAGTTCGTGAAAGATCAGGCGCGGCACGGCGGGATGGGTGACGATAAAGGCGATATGGGCGTTGAACAGGGCTTGCAATCCGGCAACCGGATCGCCAACCTCGGCGATGGCGGCAGCGATAGCGCTCTGGAGGGAGTTCTCCAGCCAGTCCATAACCGCCAGCCAGATAGCTTCCTTGGTCGGGAAATGGCGAAATACCGCTCCCTGGGTCAGCCCGATCTGTTGGGCAATCGCCTGAGTAGTAATGGCGTCGGGACTGTGTTCCGTTGCCAGTGCCAGCACGGCGGCAACGATCTCGATTTGTCGTGCTTCAGCGGAAAGCCGGGTTTTTGGTAGGGGCATGGTGGTTTTCATCAAGATAGTAACTGATTACTATCTTAGTATGCCCTAACAGGATTGGCCGTCAAGCGTAGCGCTAAACGAGGTCCAAGCTAAAATGAAGTGGCTAATCCACCCGCATTGAGGATCGAAACGATGACCACCACAACGTGCGCCGAATTATTCCGCGGCTATGTCAACGAGTACACCGCGCAAGCCGCAACCGGACACTTGCCAAAGCAGGTGATTGGGATCATGACCGACGGGCGGCGGTTTGAACTGGATTTGGGGGGGTTAAATCTGGGGCCGTTCCAAAAGGACAAGCTGATCCGCCATGTGCTACAAACCGAAGGCGCTGAACGCTATTTATATGCGACGGTGATCCGGGTTGAGGAGGATGATTCCGGCAAGGTCAGCGAGCGGGTGTTGCTGATCTGCGCGGCGGCTGATGATTATGTTGGCGGTGACTGGACGGTGATCCGGGCGGCGGATGGCGCGGTGACCCTCAAGCCGCTGGGCGAGTGGTCAGGCCATGATCCGGGCCAGATGCCGGGAACCTGGTTTCTGACTGATGCCGTGGTGGTCGAGCCGGAGGAGCGGTCGCGTTATACGGCGCTGTGGATGGAACGGGGTGGAACGGCCCAGGCGGGTCATGCCGGGTTAATGTGGTAGTGGGTTCGTGGATCGGCCCGTTCTCGATTTAGCGCCCGCAAGCGGCGCAATACCTCCTCGTCATCAATAAAAGTGGACCCCGAAAAGTAAACCAAGGGCTTAGGCAAGGCGCAATAAATACCCTCCCATTCTCGTTCCCCCGCTCCAGCGGTCCGCCTTCCGGGATCATTCGGAACCATACAGGAATCCGACCTGAGTTGTAGAATTGCCGCTTCGAACCACCCCGGCGCTTCGCGCCACCTCTCCTTATCCAAGGAGGGGATAAAACCAGCACGGTACATCGCTTTTTCCCCTCCTTGAGTAAGGAGGGGCGGCCCCGTCAGGGGCCGGGGTGGTTCGCTCCTCAGCGAGGGGAAATTCCACAACTCCAACCGGATGGCTATACAAGCGAGAACTGGATTCCTTACTAACCCCCAATTTTCAGACCGTTAAGGAATCACAGGTTATGGCGGGTGTACTGTCAGACCAGCGTATAGCGGCGAATATCGGGATCAGTCGCCAGCAAACTCACGGCCTGAGCCAGCGCCGCCTGGAGATGAGGCGTTTGCAGATGGGTGTCGAGCGCGGCGGCATCGGCCCATTCTTCGACAAAAGTGAAATCGGTCGGGTCGGCCCGGTTATGCAGCAGGTTATAACTGCGGCAGCCCACTTCCCGGCGCGTCGGTTCGAGTAATGCAGTCAGAATCGTCTGGAGTGGGGCGACAGTATCGGACCGAGCGGTGAGGCGGGCGATCACATGGAGGGCAGGGGTAGACATGGCGGTTTCATTCTCCGGGGCAAGTAGAATCGACAGGGGCATGATCGCGAGCGCTGCTTAATCCGCCAGCGCCGCCAGCAGATCAGCCTGATGTTCGTTAATCAGCGGATCGATGATGGGATCCAGATTTCCTGCCAGCACCTCGCCGAGCTGGTACAGGGTCAGGTTGATGCGGTGATCCGTCACCCGTCCCTGCGGAAAATTGTAGGTGCGAATGCGCTCGGAACGGTCGCCGCTGCCGACTTGCAACTTCCGGTTCCGGGCTTGGGCGCTGGTCTGCTTGGCTCGTTCCGCCGCCAGCAATTTGGCCTGCAACAGCGCCATGGCCCGCGACCGGTTTTTGTGCTGGGAACGCTCGTCCTGACACTCCACCACAATGCCGCTGGGTAAATGGGTGATGCGGATCGCCGAATCGGTCTTGTTGATATGCTGGCCGCCCGCCCCGGAAGCCCGGTAGGTGTCCACCCGCAGATCGCCGGGATTGATCTCCACTTGCTCAATTTCGGCCAGTTCCGGCAGCACCGCGACGGTCGCGGCGGAGGTGTGAATCCGGCCCTGTGCTTCGGTGGTCGGCACCCGCTGCACCCGGTGCGCCCCGGATTCAAACTTCAGCCGTGAATAAGTCCCTTGGCCGATCACTCGGGCAATCACTTCCTTATAGCCGCCATGCTCGCCAACGCTCTCGGTCAGCAATTCCAGCGACCAGCCACGCAATTCAGCATAACGGGCGTACATCCGCAGTAAATCCCCGGCAAACAACGCCGCTTCGTCGCCGCCGGTCCCGGCGCGGATTTCCAGAAACAGGTTGCCGACATCGTGCGGGTCGCGGGGTAACAGCAACAATTGCAAGGCCCGTTCCTGATCGGCGCGGTGGACTTGAGCGTCCAGCCATTCAGCCTGAGCCAAGGCGCGCAACTCCGGATCAGGATCGCCCGCCATTTCGCTGGCGGCGTCCAGGTCATCGAGCGTGCGGCGATAGGCCCAGAACCCGCCGGCAACCGGCTCCAGTTGTGCGTATTCCATCGATAAGGCCCGGAACCGGTTGCTGTCGCCGATAATGCCGGGTTCGGCCAGCAGGGCGCTGACTTCCTCATGGCGGGAGGCCAGTTGCTCCAGCTTCGCCAGCATGGACGGGTTCATCGGCATGGGTTCCGCCCGTCGAGCCGGTACAGGGTTTTAATCATGGTCAGCATCTCGGCATCGCCTTGGGCGGCAGCTTCACGCAGGCCGACGCAGGGCGGGTGAATGAGGCGATTGGTCAGGGTATTGGCCAGCATTTTCAGCACTTCAGCCGGGTCTTTACCTTGACCGAGTTGCCGCTGAGCGCGGATCAGGGCTTCATCCCGCGCTGTCTCGGCCTGTTGGCGCAATGCCTGAATACTGGCGGCGCTATCCTGAGTTCGGAGCCAGGCCATGAAATGCTCCACTTGGCTGTCAATGATTTCTTCGGCCTGGACAGCGGCGGTTTGCCGGGAACGCAGATTGTCCTGAATGATGTCCTTCAGATCGTCCACCGTGTACAAGTACACGTCATCCAGTTCCGCCGCCGCCGGATCGATGTCACGCGGCACCGCCAGATCGACCATGAACATGGGCTGGCGGCGGCGCTGTTTCAAACACTGGCGAATCAGCGCCACATCCAGCATCAGGCCGGGGCTGGCGGTCGCGGCGATGACCATATCCGCTTCGCCCAAATGGGCCGGAATTTCCTCCAGCCCAATCGCGTAGCCGGCGAACGGCGCAACCAGCGCATGCGCCCGCTCCAGGGTGCGGTTGGCGACGATTAACCGCCCTACCCCGTTATCGTGCAAATGGCGAGCGACCAGTTCGATGGTGTCGCCGGCCCCGATCAGCAAGGCCGTCCGGTGGGGCAAATCGGCGAAAATCTGCTTCGCCAGTCCGACTGCCGCGAACGCCACTGACACCGGGCTGGCCCCGATCCGGGTATCGGTGCGAACCTGTTTGGCGACCGCGAAGGTGTGCTGAAACAGCCGCTGCAAGCGGGAACCCAGCGCGCCGGCGCTATTGGCGGCCTGATAAGCGGCTTTGACCTGGCCGAGAATCTGCGGCTCGCCCAGCACCAGCGAATCCAGCCCGGAGGCCACCCGCAGGATATGGCGCACTGCCCGCTGATCGGCGTACTGGTACAAATACGGTTGCAGATCGGCTACCGGCAGAGCGTGGTAATCGCCCAGCCACTCCAGCACACGACGACCATCATCGTTCCGCAGTCGGCAATACAGCTCGGTACGATTGCAGGTTGACAGAATCGCCGCTTCCCGGGCGCAACCGCAGCCCAGTAAGTCGCGCAGGGCTGCGTCCAGCCGTTCGGCATGAAATGCTACCCGTTCACGGATATCCACCGGGGCGGTGCGATGGTTGAGGCCAAGCGCCAGCAAAGGCATAGGAGAGGTCGGGTCGGGTTGGGTTGAAAAATGGTAGGATTCTGCGGGATAAATCAGGGCGATGACAAGGTCATATCCGGGTCGGGCGTTCCGGTCCGTCATTAATTTGCTCCGACCGTTCCCGATGGCAAGATTTTTATCCAGCCGACTGGACACCAGCTTCACATTCCCTTCTCGATTTCGGCAGTTCCTCTCACTGCCAAAGCCAAACGATCAACACACACCACTGGTAATAATCGGTAATGAACAGACTTTTGAAAGGATTGAGTTTTAGTGGGCTGTTGCTATTAAGCGGCTGCGCGACCGTAGTGGACGCGCAAGCGCCGATGGAACCGGAATTTCTGATTCATCCGGTTTTGCAGCCCAGTCTCCGTGCGGAATGGATGTATCAGGTTTTGACGGCGGAACTGGCCGGCAAGCGTAATCAACTGGACGTGGCATTGGACTATTACCGCAAGGTGGCCGTTGCCAGCGCCGATCCCCAGATCGCCGAACGGGCGGCAATGCTGGCGTTGTTGTTGAAGGACCACGTCACTGCGCTGGAACTGGCTAAACGCTGGCAGACCCTCGCGCCCGCCAATGATCAGGCCCGGCAGGCGCTGGCGCTGGCGTTGTTGCGGAATGGCCGGGTGGACGAAGCGGCCGATTATCTGGAAACCGTGCGGAAGCTGGCGGGGAAGAACGATAAACAGGAGGGCTACGCTACCCTCGCCTCGCTGTTCACTCAGGTCGATGACAAGCCGGCGGCGCTGCGGGTGATGGGGCAATTCCGGGATCGCAATCCCCGTTCGGCTTTCGCCCAGTATTACTACGCCATGCTGGCGGTTGCCGCTGGCGAACGCGATCAGGCGTTGACCAGCCTCGATCGGGCGCTGGCCCGTGACCCGAAACTGGCCGCCGCTCATCTGTTGCGTACCCGCATTTTGCTGGATCAGGATAACCGGGAAGCGGCGCTGGTCGGACTGGGTAAAGCCGTTGCTGCGCTGCCCCGTGACCGTAATCTGCGGATGAGCTACGCCAAGTTGCTGATTGAGTCCGGGCAACTGGATAAAGCCCGCCGTGAGTTCGCCACCCTGCTGAACCAGAATCCCAAGGATGCGGATTCGGTTTATGCCTTGGGGCTACTGGCGGCGGAAATCCGCCAGTTTGATCTGGCTGAAAGCTATTTTCTGGACTTGGTCAAGCGCAGCGCCCGCTTGGCCGACGCCTATTTTGAGCTGGGCCGGATTGAGGAGCAACGCGGTAATTATGCCAAGGCCAGGGAATGGTACGAACGGGTAGCCGGGGAAGATCGCACGCTGAACGCCCGGATGCGGATTGGCGTGACGCTGGCCAAGGCCGGTGCTTCGATTGCCGTGGTCAGCCAGCATTTCGACACCATGCGCCGCGCCAACCCGCAGAACAGCATCATTCTTTATCTGGCCGAGGCTGAAGCCTTGCGTGAGGCCGAGCGCTTTCAGGAGGCGTTTGCCACCTTGGAGCGGGCGCTGCAACTGTATGAGAGCGACAAGGATTTGCTCTATGCCCGGGCGCTGCTGGCGGAACGGATCGACCGGCTGGACGTGCTGGAGCGGGATTTACGGGTGATTATCGCCGCCGATCCTAAAAATGGGCAGGCGTTGAATGCGCTCGGTTATACCTTGGCGGATCGCACCGACCGTTATCCAGAAGCGCTGGGCTATATCGAACAGGCGCTGGTGGTTTTACCCAATGACGCGGCAGTGCTGGATAGCATGGGTTGGGTGCAATACCGGCTGGGTGATTACCCGAAGGCGCTGGACTATCTGCGCCGGGCGTATCAGGCTAATCCTGATGCGGAAATCGCCGCCCATTTGAGTGAGGTGCTGTGGGTCAGTGGGCAGCGCGAGGAAGCGAAAAAAATCTGGCGGGAGGCTAAGCGCAAGACTCCCGACAGTCACCCGTTGCGCCAATTGCAGGAACGGTTTAGCTGGTAGACGTTTGCGGTGGCAATCGGTCCAGCAATGGGTTGAGCCGCCACAGGAATAACGCAAGAGACCCTGTGATGAATAACGAACCGCGTGAAAAACTCCGTGAATCGATCGTTGAATATGGTCGTTCTCTTTGCGATGACCCGCGCCGGTGTGAGGCATTGCTCAAGGATTACTGCGGGCAATATAAGCGGGAAATTTTTGTCTTGATCAGTGCCCTGAAAAACCGAGTGGCGGATGATTTGCTGAAGACTTCGGCGGGTGTACCACAAATCCTGTTATTGGCACGATTGATCAAGCGATTGGAGGATGAATTGGCGATGACTGCCGAAGCGGCACAATGGGGGGTGGAGTCGTGGGCATTGGCGCTGGGTGTGATTGATCAACCGATGCCGGTGATTAAACCGGCTCCCACGCCGCTGACTCCGTCCGCCGTACCCTCCCCCATATCAGTGGCCTCGTTGGTGCATCCGGTTTTAGCGCCCTTATCGGTTTTCCGTGACCGGTTACGCGACGGCAGCAATGGCCCCGTGATGATTGCGATTCCAGCGGGTGAGTTCTGGATGGGATCACCGGAGAATGAAGCGGACCGGAGCGGCGATGAACGCCGGCATCGGGTCAAGATTGAACGGCCTTTTGCTATCGGCCAATACGCGGTGACTTTTGATGAGTATGACCGTTTTTGTGCCGACAGGGGTAGAACTAAACCCGAAGATCAAAGTTGGGGTCGCGGCAACCGGCCAGTCATTAACGTCGATTGGTTGAATGCACTGGATTACACCGAGTGGCTATTGGCGCAGACCGGGCAAAACTATCGATTGCTTACGGAAACGGAATGGGAATACGCGGCGCGAGCGGGAACGGAAACCGCATTCTGGTGGGGCAATGATATTAGCCCGGATCAAGCAAATTACGAGTTCAATCGTATGAAAACAGTCCCGGTCGATCGATTTCAACCGAATCCGTGGGGATTATATCAAGTGCATGGCAACGTCTGGGAATGGACGGGTTCACAATATGGCGTAAAGTATAGCGGGGCAGAAATGCTGTGTATTAATAAAAACACAAGCAGCACGTTGTCGGTTCGGGGTGGCGCTTGGAACAACAGATCCGTGGGAGTCCGTTCCGCTAGCCGCTTCGGGAACAATCCTGCTGAACGCATCAGTAACCGGGGGTTTCGTCTCGCCCGATCATTATAGTCGCTATCACAGTGGCCGCAGCGATGTTTCGCAATATGCAGAACAACGCATTCAGCAAACTATTCGGATGGGTCCATTGATCCTGCTGCCCGCCGACGCATAAATCATCCATTCAGGAATCACCCATGCACCAGCTTCTGCAACTCCGTTCCATGGTCCAATCCGCTTCCGGCCATCCCTGCACCATAGAAACTTTTCTCGGCGGTGGCGGCCAAG
This sequence comes from uncultured Candidatus Competibacteraceae bacterium, assembly GCA_903879705.1. Lineage (GTDB taxonomy): Bacteria > Pseudomonadota > Gammaproteobacteria > Competibacterales > Competibacteraceae > RXIV01. The sequence continues at coordinate 35,762 of CAIRMO010000103.1, forward strand.
GTGAAGTTTACCGCGCCATGTTGGACGGCAAGCCCATTGCTCTAAAATGGTATTTCCCGGAACAAGCCACGCCTACCCAAAGGCAAAATTTGGAAACGCTGATTGGCAAAGGCCCGCCCAATACTCAATTTTTGTGGCCGGTAGAATTAGCGACCGCCGCCGATACCACCGGCTTCGGTTATCTCATGCCATTGCGGGAACCGCGCTATAAAAGCATTGTGGATTTGATGAAACGGCGCATTGAACCGTCATTCCGCACCTTGGCGACTGCCGGGTTGCAATTAGCCCAAGCCTTTCTCGAACTTCACGCCAAGGGTTTATGCTATCGGGATATTTCATTTGGCAATGTCTTTTTTGATCCTGATACCGGCGATATTCAGGTCTGCGATAACGACAACGTGTCCATTGACGGTCAAGGCAACAGCGGTGTATTAGGCACACCGCGTTTTATCGCCCCGGAAGTGGTGCGGGGAGAAGCTGTACCGAGTACCGAAACCGATCTATTTTCGCTCTCAGTGCTGCTGTTTTATCTGTTCCACATTCATCATCCGCTGGAAGGCCAGCGCGAGGCGGCGATTAAATGCTTCGATTTACCGGCGATGACGCAACTCTACGGCACCGATCCGTTGTTTATCTTCGATCCTGCTGACACTACTAATCAGCCGGTGCCCGGCGTTCACGACAATGCTCTGGCATATTGGCCGCTTTACCCGCAATCCTTGCGCGATTTATTCATTAAAGCCTTCACCATTGGTTTGCACGACCCTCACCAGCGCGTGCGGGAAAGCCAATGGCGGGGGGCGATGATGCAGTTGCGCGATGCCATGCTGTATTGTGGTCACTGTGGCGAGGAAAATTGCTATGACGGTGACGCTTTACGCATCTCCGGCGGTCAACCGGGACTGTGCTGGTCATGCCAAAAACCGCTGATTCTCCCATTCCGGCTGCGGCTGGAGCGCCAAGTGGTCATGCTTAACCACGACACCCAGTTATTTCCCCATCATCTCGACCGGCAGCGGTGTTACGACTTATCGCAACCGTGGGCAGCGATGCAGCGTCATCCACAGAATCCCAATGTCTGGGGCCTGAAAAACCAGTCGCCCGCCAAGTGGGTGATGACTGCACCCGATGGCACGATCCGCGATGTTGAACCGGGGCGCAGCGTTTCTGTAGCCGTGGGCGTGAAAGTCAATTTTGGTTCGGTAGAGGGCGAGATTCGGGGTTGAGTGGACGCTTAGTGCAGCCGGGTAGGTTGGGTTGCCATCTTTTGGGCAACTCAACTTTGACCTGAATGTTGAGTTGCGATAAGGCGGCAATTTAACCTACATCACTTCTCAGAAGTAAGCAGTAGATTTTCAAAAGGCTTCCGCTGTTTCTAGCGGTAGGCTTCAAAATCACGCTCATCAGTCGATAAAATACGCCCATGCCCAAGATGCTCGGCTAAAATCACCAGCGAAGCGTCAGCTAAGTCCATCGGCAAGTTGGCGTATTTTTTCATTAAGGCAATGATGCGTGGAACATGCGATGGAGTTAAATCAAACAGGCTAAAAGCACCAGCTATGTAATTGCTTAAAAAGAGTTGTTGCGCTTGGACGCCAATCCGCGCCCCCAATAAATAACAGGTCTCAGTCACGACCGGCCAAGTTGTGACGAGCGGTTCAGGAGACAGTTCGGTTAAGCGAATGCTGGCGATGTCATGGTATTTATCTTTGCTATTAGCCAAGGCTAACCAGAATCCGGTATCAGCGATCACCATGTTTTTTTTCCAGCAATTGAATTAGTTCAGATTTATAGGTGGTCGATAATTCCGGGGAGGCTTCACCACAACCAATAAAACCCGATTGGGTGAGAATATCAGCGGTACTGGGATGTTCGGAATTTACTCTGGAATAATAAAAATCAATTGCTTGCCGGATCACTTCGCTGATATTGGCATGAGTGGTTTCTGCAAGGTAACGTAACTTTTGCAGACGCTGATCGTCCAGTTGAGTTTGGACACGCATGATTGTTTGCCTCTTTATCCATAAAAAGGGTAGAATAGTTTTTTTGGTACTGAATATCAATAGAATTTATAAATAATTCGATCTTGTTGTGAAATTTAAGGAATCCCTGTGAACAACGAACCTCGTGAAAAACTCCGTGAATTGATCGTCGAATATGGCCGCACGCTGTGCGATGACCCGCGCCGATGCGAGGCATTGCTCAAGGATTACTGTGGGCAATACAAGCGGGAGATTTTCGTCCTGATCACCGCCCTGAAAAGCCGAGTGGCCGATGATTTGCTGAAAACCTCGGCGGGTGTGCCGCACGTCCTGTTATTGGCGAGACTGATTAAGCGGTTGGAGGATGAATTAGCCATGACCGCCGAGGTGGCACAGTGGGCGGTTGAGTCGTGGACATTGGCACTAGGTGTGATCGATCAACCGATGCCGGTCATTAAACCGGCTCCTGCGCCGCCACCTCCGTCCGTTGCTATTCTGTTCCCTCCTTTGAAAAAGGGGGGTCAGGGGGGATTTTTGGGTGCGGGGGGATTTTCGTCGGTATTCCGCGACCAGTTGCGCGATGGTAGTCCCGGCCCCACGATGATTGCGATTCCAGCGGGTGAATTCTGGATGGGATCGCTGGAGAGCGAGGCCGGACGGGATGACAATGAACGCAGGCACCGGATCAAGATTGAACAGCCTTTTACTATCGGCCAATATGCGGTGACTTTTGAGGAGTACGACCGTTTTTGCGTCGACGGGGATAGAACAAAACCCGGAGATCAAAGTTGGGGCCGTGGCAATCGACCCGTGATTAACGTCAGTTGGCTTGATGCGTTGGACTACACTGAATGGCTGTCGGCGCAGACTAGGCAAAACTATCGGCTACCTACAGAAGCGGAATGGGAATATGCAGCACGAGCGGGAACGGAAACCGCGTTCTGGTGGGGCAATGATATTAGCTCGGATCAGGCGAATTACCACGGGAATTACACTTATCGTGAGGGACCTAAGGGTGTGTATCGTAAAAAAACAGTCCCGGTCGATCACTTTCAACCGAATCCGTGGGGATTATATCAAGTGCATGGTAATATCTGGGAATGGACTGGCTCCCAGTATGACGAAAATTATAGCGGGGCAGAAATGCTATGCGCTAATAAAGATACGGGCAACCGTTTGTCGGCGCGGGGCGGCTCTTGGTTCGACGTTCCCGCGTGGGTGCGTTCGGCCCTTCGTAGCAGGCTTAATCCTGCGTACCGTGACTACTACCGGGGATTTCGTCTTGCCAGATCATTATAACAATTTGTTTTTTATCCTTTTACCCTTTATCGCTTGAGCAGCGGAGTGATTCACAGGATCGAACCACCCCGGCGCTTCGCGCCACCCCTCCTTATCCAAGGAGGGGAAAAAGTCACCACTTAAGCCGGATCGCTCTATATTCACCCGAACTCTTCTCGATTGACCGAAAATGCCCATGCACAACGAACCTTGTGAAAAACTCCGTGAATTGATCGTCGAATATGGCCGCTCGCTGTGCGATGACCCGCGCCGATGCGAGGCATTGCTCAAGGATTATTGCGGGCAATACAAGCGGGAGATTTTTGTCTTGATCACCGCCCTGAGAAACCGAGTGGCCGAGGATTTGCTGAAGACCTCGGCGGGTGTGCCGCATGTCCTGTTATTGGCGCGACTGATTAAGCGGTTGGAGGATGAATTAGCCATGACCGCTGAGGCGGCACAGTGGGCGGTCGAGTCGTGGACATTGGCGTTAAGGGTTGTGAGCGCGGACATAGAGGCAAGGGAAATCTTAAAAATTAAAGGGATTGATTGCACAGTAGATGTTTTTTTAGAAAAAGCGAAAGAAGGGAATACTGAAGTAGTAAAGTGGTTAATAGCCGCTGGGATAGATATCAACTCAGCAGATAATAACAGCAACACTGCGCTCGGATGGGCATTATATAAAGGCCACACGGAAACCGTGCAAGCCTTGTTGGCGCATGGGGCTAAGATTAATGATGGCAAAACCGCTGCTTTCATGCGAGCATCATTGAACGGCTATGCGAAAATCGTGCAAGTCTTGCTGACGCATGGAGCCAAGATTGAGGCAAGAGATGGTAGCGGCCTGACTGCTCTCATGTGGGCGTCATATAAAGGCCATACGGAAACCGTGCAAGTCTTGTTAGCGCATGGGGCCGATATTGAGGCAAAAGATTATGATGGCTGGACTGCTCTTATTAGTGCATCACTGACCGGTCATACAGAAACCGTTCTAGCCTTGTTGGCGCATGGGGCCAATATTGAGGCAGAAGATTGTGACGGCTGGACTGCTCTTATTAGTGCATCAATGAACGGTCATACGGAAACCGTTCTAGCCTTGTTGGCGCATGGTGCCAGCGGTTCCCGGCGTCCTGATTTATAAGGACTTTTTCGCCTAATCGGAGTTACACTAGCAAAAATATCCTTAAAAATCATAGTCACAAAAATAAGAGAGCGAGAATCGCTGACATGGTGCCAATATTGGGGTAAAAGACTTATGTGGACAGAACTGCTCTTATGCGTGCAAGAGGTCACACGGAAACCGTGCAAGCCTTGAGAAATGCCAGTGATATATTGCGGAATGAACAATAATTAGGCCTTTAGTGTGAATGAATCGCACCGATGAATAACCTACCGCGTGAAAAACTCCGGGAATTGATCGTCCAATACGGTCGCTCGCTGTGCAATGACCCGCGCCGCTGTAAAGCCTTGCTGAAGGACTATTGCGGGCAATACAAGCGCGAGATTTTCGCCTTGGTCAGCGCCCAGGACAATCGAGTGGCCGAAGAACTGCTGAAAGCATCCGCCGGAGTCCCGCAGTCCATCGTGCTAACGCGACTGAGCAAACGACTGGAAGATCAATTAGGCTTCACCAAGGAATTAGCCCACTGGGCCGTCGAATCCTGGGCACTGGCGCTGGACGTGATCGATCAACCCTTGCCCGCCATGCCGCCCGCCGCCGCGCCGCCGCCCGTATTTCTGACCGCCTTGCAAGTTTTCCGCGACCGGTTGCTCGACGGCAGCGACGGTCCCGCCATAATCGTCATTCCAGCGGGCATCTTCTGGATGGGATCGCCGAAAAACCAGCCCGAACGGGATGACAATGAACGCCGTCACCGGGTGACAATTCCCCAGCCATTCGCCGTGGGTCAATATCCTGTCACCTTTGACGACTATGACCGGTTTTGCGCCGCCACCGGGCGGGACAAACCCAATGACGAAGGCTGGGGACGAGAGCGGCGGCCAGTGATTCACGTTGATGGGTTTGCCGCGGTGGCCTATACCCAGTGGCTTTCCCAGCAGACCGGCCAGACTTATCGTCTGCCGACCGAAGCCGAATGGGAATACACCGCACGCGCAGGCGCTCGAACCGCGTTTGGGTGGGGAAATCGCATCACGCCGGACCAGGCCAATTACGACAGCCGTCAGGTTTATGCCAGCGAGGGTCAGTCCGGCATTCCCCGGCAACAAACGACGCCAGTCGGCACTTTCCCGCCCAACCCGTGGGGGTTATACGACACCGTGGGCAATGTCTTTGAGTGGACTGGTTCCTTGTATGCGGCTGATTACCACGAAGCGGAGCGGAGTGGTTCTGTCAAAGACCCCACCAGTGTCCGAGTCGTGCGGGGTGGTTCGTGGTTCTACGGCCCGGCGAAAGCGCGTTCCGCCTACCGTAATCGCCGCCAACCATTTTATCACGATCACAATCTGGGGTTCCGTCTCGCCCGATTATTTTAACCCGTTGGAGATCAATCATGTCCCATCGAATCCAGATTACCCTTGAAGATCATTTGTGGGAATTTGTGCAGACGATTCCTAAAAATAAACGCAGTCAGTTTCTCAAACAGACTGTATCCGATCAATTAACTCGGATTCGGCGACAACAGGCTATGGAAGAAATGGATATTTTACGCTCAAAGCTGAAACCATTGCCGGGTTGTGCTGAAGAATGGATCAGAGAGGAACGTGATGGTCACTTGTAAAAGGCTGGTGCCCGATGCGTCAGTGATCCTGAAATGGGTTTTACCAAAAGATAAAGAGCCTCATTTTGAGGAAGCCCAGGCCATTCTTGGAAATTTTCACAATGGATTTATTGACCTGTTGGTGCCAACTATCTGGATTTATGAAGTCGGTAATTTGCTGGGCAGGAAATACCCTGATGAAGCTAACCGGTTGATTACTAATCTGGAGGCAATCGGATTCAAAATCATCGCGCCCTATCCTGAATGGCGTCAACAGGCTTTGTCACTGATGAAGCAATATCGAGTCACGTTCTACGACGCGGCTTATCATGCGCTGGCGATGACCGAAAATGCTTTATTCGTTACGGCTGATGTTGCCTATATTCGTAAAGTGGGCAATCAACCGGAAATTATGAATTTATCCGACTGGCTTGACCAGTTCCCCGCATTGAATACGAAATTCGTATTAACAAAGGAGTAACTCATGGCTAAACGTCCCGGCGGCGAATTGGCGACCCGCCCGCTGCATTTTATCTGGCTGGCCGACTGTTCCGGTTCCATGTCCATTGACGGCAAGATTCAGGCGCTCAATAACGCCATCCGCGAAGCTCTGCCGCACATGCAGACCGTCGCTGATGAGAATCCTAACGCCGAAGTCCTGATGCGGGTCCTCAAATTCTCCAGCGGGGCGCAATGGCACGTCTCACAACCGACGCCGGTCGCTGATTTTAAATGGGTAGATTTGCAGACTGACGGTGTGACGGATTTGGGCAAGGCGCTGAGTATGCTGGCCGAACAATTGCGAATCCCGCCAATGACGGATCGCGCTTTACCGCCGGTGCTGGTGCTGATTTCCGATGGCTGCCCGACCGACGATTTCCACAAGGGTTTGCAAGCCCTGATGAATGAACCGTGGGGCAAAAAAGCCGTGCGGATCGCCATTGCCATTGGTGAAGACGCGGATACCGAAGTTCTCCAGAAATTTATCGGCCACCCGGAACTGAAACCCTTGCAAGCCAATAATCCCGAAGCCCTGGTGCGGCATATTAAATGGGTATCGACCGCGGTGCTGAAAGCCGCTTCATCGCCGGCCAGTCAAGCAGCGGGCGCAATTTCGGGCGGTCTTAACGTGCCGATTCCCGCGCCACTCGCCCAAACCGGCCCCAATGCCGTGGGCGATGTGTGGTAACTCGGCCATGAATGAGTGGCGGACGCTCAAGGCCAGTGTGCGCGGCGCGGCCCATTATCGCGCCGGGTTGCCTAATCAGGATGCGGTGCGAGTCGCCTGGTTCAACGATGATCTGTCATTATTAGTGGCTGTGGCGGACGGCCACGGCAGCGCCAAGTGTTTTCGCAGTCAACGCGGGGCGCGGTTAGCAGTAGTCGTGGCAAAACAGGTTTGTAGCCAGTTATTCATATTCAAGCCGGTCAGCCCGTCGAAAATTAAACGCTGGGCTGAGGAAGAATTGCCCAAAGGGTTGGTGCGGTGCTGGCGAGAACGAGTGAACAAGTCGTTGGCGATTAAACCCTTCACCCCGGCGGAACTGGCCCCGCTGGATGCCGCCAGTCGCCGTCTGGTGGCAACCCATCCGCATCTAGCCTATGGCTCGACCTTGCTGGTAGTGATCGTCGCGCCCGATTTTATCCTCTACCTGCAACTGGGCGATGGCGACCTGTTGACGGTCTCTGCTGCGGGTGTAGTTGAACGCCCGATCCCCAAAGACCCACGGCTGATTGCCAATGAAACTACCTCGCTGTGTTCCGATCAGGCATGGAATGAGATGCAAGTCCGGTTTCAGACCTTGGCCGGAGCGCCGCCAGCACTGATTCTGGCCGCCACCGATGGTTACGCTAATGCTTTCCGTACCGAGGCTGGTTTTAAGCAGGTAGCGGGGGATCTGTGGGCGATGTTGCGTGACGACGGCGATACGGCAGTCAAACCGTACCTGAAAAACTGGCTGAATGAAGCCTCGCAACAAGGCAGTGGCGACGACATTAGCGTTGGTCTGATCTGGCGACCGATTGCATCGCCGGGAATGCTGCCAGAGTCGCGGCATTGAATGACGAATCACGCCAGAAACTCAAGGAATTGATCTTCGAATATAGCCATTTGGACCGACCCTATGCACCCTGATCCCCTGTTGTTTCAATCAATGGTAATGCGCGGAATTGTATTTTCTCTTGCGTTATTGACCGGCTGTGCGGTTCCACCGATGACTTCCCCGGAAGCGGCGGCTGCCTGGACTAACCGCGAAGCGATCTTGCTGAAACTGACGGACTGGAACGCTGCCGGGCGGATTGGGGTGGTCAATGGCTCGGATGGCTGGCACGCCGGGTTCCGGTGGGGGCAACAGGGTTCCGGCTACCGCATTGATTTAATTGGCCCGCTGGGTCAGGGCCGGGTCCGGGTTGAGGGCGATGAGCAAATGGTGCGAATTCAGACGGCGGACGGCCAAACCCAGACCGCGCCCAATCCCGATGCGCTGCTGGAACAGGCGGTTGGAGCGCGGCTGCCGGTGAATGGCCTGCGCTACTGGATTCGCGGTCTCCCGGAACCCGGCGCACCGCCAACCCTTCAGTTCGATGCCGAGGGCCGGTTGATTCGCCTGGAGCAGAACGGCTGGACCATTGAGTACCTGGCCTACGCTTATGCTGCACCTTTGAGTTTGGAACTGCCGGAACGGATCAGCGCCCGCCGGCAGGACTTGAGCGTCAAACTGATCATTGAGGACTGGAGCCGGTGAGGGCCGATGTCGCCGCTTGGCCGGCTCCAGCCAAACTCAATCTGATGCTCCACATCGTAGGCCGGCGACCCGATGGCTATCACCTGCTGCAAACCGTGTTTCAATTTCTGGATCATTGCGACCGGCTGTGGTTTGAACCCCGCGCTGATGGTGACCTGGTGCGGGAGGGCGTCGTGGCCGACGTTGCCCCGGAAGCGGACTTGACGATTCGCGCCGCCCGGCTCTTGCAACAAGCCACTGGAACCCGTTGTGGCGCAACGATTCGCATTGAAAAGCGATTGCCGTTAGGCGGTGGGCTGGGCGGCGGCAGTTCCGACGCCGCGACCGCGCTGATTGCGCTCAACCATGACTGGCAGACCGGCCTGAATTTGGCGCAACTGGCGGACCTGGGATTGCAACTGGGCGCCGATGTGCCCGTGTTTATTCACGGTCAGGCGGCGTGGGCGGAAGGAGTGGGGGAAGAACTGACCCCGGTGGAACTGGCAGAGCCGTGGTTCGTGGTGTTGACCCCGGCCTGCCAGGTCGCGACCGGCGCAGTGTTCAATGATCCGGAATTGACAAGAAATTCCCCGCTCAGCACAATAGCCGACTTCGTGAGCGGGGCGGGCGGTAACGATTGCGAAGCGGTGGTGTACCGCCGCTACCCGGAAGTCGCCGCCGCCGCCGCCTGGTTGAACCGGCATGGCGTCGCCCGGTTGACCGGTACTGGCGCTGGCGTATTTGCTGCCTTTCCAGACGCCGGGAGCGCGCAACAGGTGCTGGAGCAATTGCCGCCGGGGCGGAGCGGCTTTGTCGCGCAAGGGCTTAATCGTTCGCCCCTGCATCAGCGTCTGGCGCGGGAATGCGCCGTAGCCATTTGAATCATCTCTGAATTTTTGGGCCGTCGCCAAGCGGTAAGGCACCGGATTTTGGATCCGGCATTCCCAGGTTCGAATCCTGGCGGCCCAGCCATCTTTTCACAGCCAAACTAATGGGGAAGCGGATCATGTACGAAGGCCGCATGATGGTGTTTGCAGGCAACGCTCATCCCCACCTGGCTCGCGCTATTGTCGATCACCTGCAACTGCCGCTCGGTCAGGCGGTGGTCAGCCGTTTCAGCGACGGCGAGGTGATGGTTGAGTTGATGGAGAACGTGCGCGGCAAGGATGTGTTCATCGTTCAACCGACCTGCGCGCCCACCAACGATAACATCATGGAACTGCTGGTGATGGCGGATGCGCTACGGCGTTCTTCGGCCGTGCGGGTTACGGCAGTGATCCCGTACTTTGGCTATTCCCGGCAGGATCGTCGCCCCCGTTCGGCGCGGGTGCCGATTTCCGCCAAAGTGGTCGCCAACATGATTACCAGCGTCGGGGTCGATCGCGTCTTGACTCTGGATTTGCATGCGGATCAGATTCAGGGCTTTTTCGATCTGCCGGTCGACAACATTTATGCCACTCCTATCGTCCTGAGCGACATCCGCGCTCAGAATCTCGGCGATTTAATGGTGGTTTCCCCGGATGTGGGCGGCGTGGTTCGCGCCCGCGCTTTGGCAAAACGGCTGGATGGTGCCGAACTGGCGATCATCGACAAGCGTCGTCCTGCGCCGAATCAATCCCAAGTGATGCACGTCATCGGCGATGTGGAAGGTCAGCATTGCATTGTGGTCGATGACATGGTGGACACTGCCGGCACCCTTTGTCTGGCGGCCAAGGCGCTTAAGGAATGGGGCGCGGCCTCGGTGCGGGCTTATTGCACTCATGCCGTGCTGTCTGGTGCGGCGGCGGACAACATCCGCAAGTCGGCGCTCGATGAACTCGTGGTCACCGACACCATCCCTTTACGCCCTGAAGCGGCGGCCTGTCCCAATATCCGTCAAATCCCCGTAGCCGGACTGCTGGCTGAAACCATGCGCCGCATTCACCTCGAAGAGTCGGTCAGCTCGCTGTTTTTATGAGTAGCAAGCGGGTTTGGGTTGGAGAAGCGGCGATCTGGAACGGTTTTAGAAACGCTTCAGTGCGTAGGCAGACTACAGCAGCATCGGGTTAAGCTATAACCGGATGCGTAATATCCCCAAGTAGTTTTTCGATTATAACTGTTGGGGGGTTTATTCAACAATTAGGGCTATTCGTAAAACTATGCCAGTAATATTTGAAAACATCAAAATTAGTCAAACCTACTCAAGACACCAACTCGCTGAGCTATGGGGTTATGCAGGAGTTCAGGCACTTCAACGAGGTGTTGTTACTCCGCATAATGATAATAAGATTATTCTGTTTGTAACTGAAGACAAATTACCTTCAGCAACCCAATATAATGATCGCTTTTCCGATAATAAATTAGAATGGGAAGGACCAAATGATCATTTTGCCGAACAACGTAATGATTAACACAGTTCAGACTAATGATGAAATTCATCTTTTCTACCGTCAGACTTCCCGTGAATCTTTCGTTTATCATGGACAAATTCAACTTTTAGAGATTCAAAAATATATGAATCAACCAAGTCGATTTTTATTTAAATTAAAGCCCTCAACTTCCGCCGTCTAAACCTGTCTTGCAGCGATAAAATCTACATAAGCCAGTTCAACCCGCCCGACTGGATGTTGAAAAATGCCTGAAATAGCAAGATTTTATGGAATTATTATCAAGTTGTTTTTTGGCGATCATCCACCACCGCATTTTCATGCAGTGTATGGTGAATACAATGGTCTGTTTAACATAGAAACATTAGAAATGATGGAAGGTGATTTACCACAAAGAGCAAGAAAAATGATAACCGATTGGGCTACACAATATCAAAGAGAACTGATGGATATTTGGGAGAAACAGGAGTTCCGTAAGCTTCCACCACTCAAGTGAGCTTAATTATTATGCACGCTAGAATTATCTCTGTGCAAGCGATTGACGATCATACATTAGTTGTAGAGTTTGAAAATCAGCAGAGGAGAAAATACGATATAGTTCCTTTACTTGAAAGAGAAATGTTCGCCCCTTTAAAAAACTCAGGGTTATTCAAAAATGTCCGAGTTGATAAAGGAGGATATGCGGTTTATTGGAATGACGAAATAGATATTAGTGAATATGAACTGTGGATACATGGTATGCCGATATCCTGAATTAAGCGATATCCCGTTTTTCTACCGAGCAAACCTGCATTGCTGCAAGAAAGCCTGCATAGACCAGTTCGACCTACAGGTTTTGATAGGCGGAGAAGTGCTGCATACCGCTTTGATAATGTAGAAAATAAACGGTTCAGAAAGTCGTCAACATAAGCCTAATTGATATGCCCACATTACTACTTCAAGGTGGATTCAAGTTCTTTTTCTATGCGAATGAGCATGAGCCAAAGCATATTCATGTTCAAAAAGCAGGCGAATTTGTCAAAATTGAATTGGTAACACTTCGGGTTGTTAACAATTACATGAAACCTAAAGATTTGAAAAAAGCGTTATTAATAGTTGAAGAAAACCAAGGTGATTTTGAGAGAAAATGGGATGAATACTTTAACCAAAGGTAAGCTGGTTCACTTTGATGACCGCTATCTTCATGTAGAACTTGAAGATGAACGGATTATTTCAACTCCTATGTCTTGGTATAAAGAACTACAGGATGCCTCACTACTTCAACTAAAAAACTACGAATTTATTTGCCAGGGTACAGGTATTGAGTGGCCTGATCTTGACTATCACCTCAGTATTGAAAGCATGTTGCTTTCTCAAATTCAGAAGAAAGCGGCTTAGAAATTTTCTAACTGGACACATTCGCCCCAAATTGCTGTCTCCGATTTAAACCGCCCCGCCCGGTTCATGGCGGGATCGCCAAAATGGCGCGTCTGGTCGCGGGCGCGTCGTCTTTTTGTCTTCACTACTGGAGTACACCCGATGAGCATGACTTTTGAATTTAACGCCGAACCACGCAGCGATTTGGGCAAAGGTGCGAGCCGCCGCCTGCGCCGCGCGGGCAAAG
>CAIRMO010000104.1 GCA_903879705.1 uncultured Candidatus Competibacteraceae bacterium
GCTATCCTCGTTGACCGTGGTCAGCAACGCTAACCGGTTGCGCGGATTTCAACCGCCCGCCGCCCCCATTGTCCACTCGCCCGCCAGTCAAACCCACGGGAGAAACCTGGCATGATCACCGCTCTCATTAACTTCACCGGACTGGGCCTGATCGGCTTGATCGTCTGGTGGTTCTGGATGGCCCGCCCATGAAACGCTTCAATTTCCCCAAATTGCCTTGGATGAACCGGCTGGGAATGGTGGTCGGCGGTGCCGTCGCCATCGTCGCCAGTTTTGCGGTTGCCTCGCTGCTGTTTATCGTGCTGCTGGCGGTCGGAGGCGCCGTCGCCATCTGGGTGTGGTGGACCTATCGCCAGATGATCAAGAATACCCGCAAGGCTCCACCTGGCCTGATCGAAGGTGAGTACACGGTCGATCCGGCGCAACCGCTACTGGAAGACCAGCGGCCCCCGGCTCGCCGTAGCCGCCCGAACCGCAAATCCCGCCGTGGCCACTCGCACCCTCGCTAACCCGCCCGGCGGCGGTTGGCGAAGGCCCGCAAAGCCGCCACCGCTTCCGGCGAATGCAGCAGATCGAAGAATTTCCGGTGTACTCGTCTTGGTCATTACCCGTTCTCAATAGGAAGTTGTTGTTTATAAACAGGACGTTCGCTTCCTGTTGTGGTGTGGTGTGGTTGTGGTGTGGAACGGGCATCGTGCCTGTTGCAACACGGGCTGGAAGCCCGTGCTACGCCCGCCGCGCCCGGGCAAAGGCTTCGGCCAAGGCGCCGGGACGACTCTCGACGGGCGCGGGCGGTGCCGGCGACCGCGCTCCCCGCTCCCGACGTCCAGCCGCCGGGGCTGCTTTGGCTGGCTGAGCCGCTGGGTCCGGGAGCGGATCGTTGAGCCGCAGGGTCAGGGCCACCCGCTGCCGTTTCAGGTCGATTTCTAGCACCTTGACCTTAACCACCTGGCCGGTTTTCACCACCTCACGCGGGTCCTTGACGAAGCGATCCGCCAGGGCCGAGATATGCACCAGTCCGTCCTGATGAACCCCGATGTCCACGAATGCGCCGAAATTGGCGACATTCGTCACCACCCCTTCCAGCACCATCCCCGGTTGCAGATCGGTCATTTTTTCCACGCCATCCTTGAATGCGGCGGTTTTGAATTCCGGGCGAGGATCGCGGCCCGGCTTTTCCAGTTCCGCCAGAATGTCCCGCACCGTGGGCAGGCCAAACCGGTCATCGATAAAGTGGGCCGGCTCCAGCGTTTGCAAAAAGGCGGCGTTGCCCAGGATGTCGTGCAAACCACGCCCGCTGCGGGCCAGAATCCGCTCAACGACCGGATAGGCTTCCGGGTGGACGGCGGAGCGATCCAGCGGGTTATCGCCATTGACGATGCGGAGAAAACCGGCGGCCTGCTCAAAGGTTTTGTCACCCAGTCGGGCCACTTTCCGCAACTGCTCGCGGCGACGAAATGGGCCGTGGGCATCGCGGAACTCGACAATATTGCGAGCCAGCGTCGCATTCAGCCCGGCCACCCGCGCCAGCAACGGCGCTGAGGCGGTGTTCACGTCCACCCCGACCGCGTTGACGCAATCTTCCACCACTGCATTGAGCATCCGCGCCAGCCGGCTCTGGCTGACATCGTGCTGATACTGGCCGACGCCGATGGCTTTTGGATCGATCTTGACCAGTTCCGCCAACGGATCTTGCAAGCGGCGGGCGATGGATGCCGCCCCGCGCAGGGTTACGTCCACGTCGGGAAACTCCCGCGCTGCCAGTTCCGAGGCGGAATACACCGAAGCCCCGGCTTCTGACACCACCAGTTTTTGCAGCGGCAAGTCGGGACACTGCTGGATTAACGCGGTCGCCAGCCGGTCGGTCTCGCGGGAGGCAGTGCCGTTGCCAATACTGATCAGATCCACTTTATGGCGGCGGCACAGTTCCACCAGGGCGTGCAAACTGGCGTCCCAGCGGTTATGCGGGACATGGGGATAAATCGTCGCGGTGTCGATCAGCTTGCCGGTCGCGTCCACCACCGCGACCTTGACCCCGGTGCGCAGGCCCGGATCGAGTCCCAGCGTGGTGCGGGCACCGGCGGGCGCGGCCAGCAGCAGATCGCGCAGGTTATGGGCGAACACCTTGATCGCTTCTTCTTCCGCCGCCTCGCGCAACCGCTGTTTGAGTTCGGTATCCAGATGCGGTAACAGTTTGACTTTCCAGGTCCAGCGGGCAGTTTCCTGCAACCACGGGTCAGCCGCTCGGCCCGCGTCGCGGAGCTTGAAGTGGGCGGCCACCCGCCGTTCACCCGGATTGGGGCCGGGCGCGGCGGGATCGCCGATCTCCAAAGTCAGTTGCAACACGCCTTCATTGCGGCCCCGGAACAAAGCCAGCGCCCGGTGCGAAGGCACTTGGCGGAGCGGTTCCCGGTAGTCGAAATAGTCGCGGAATTTGGCCCCCGCTTCGGCTTTTTCTTCAACCCCTTGCGAATGCAGCACCGCGTTGTCCCACAGATAGTCGCGCAGCCCGGCCAATAACTCGGCGTTCTCGGCGAACGCCTCCATCAGAATGTGCCGCGCCCCGTCCAGCGCCGCCTTGGGATCGGGAACCCCCCGCTCGGCGTTGACAAATCCGGCAGCGAAGGTTTCCGGGGCTTGCATGGGATCGTCCAGCAGACCGTGGGCGAGTGGAGCCAAGCCGGCTTCGCGGGCGATCTGGGCCTTGGTGCGGCGCTTGGGCTTGTAGGGCAGGTACAAGTCTTCCAGCCGGGTTTTTGTGTCGGCGGTGAGAATCGCCGCTTCCAGTTCTGGCGTGAGCTGATGCTGTTCACGGATGCTGGTCAGAATCACCCCGCGCCGATCTTCCAGTTCGCGCAGATAGCCAAGCCGATCTTCCAGCAGGCGCAATTGGGTGTCGTCGAGACCCTCGGTGGCTTCCTTGCGGTAGCGGGAAATAAAGGGCACGGTCGCGCCACTGTCGAGCAGGGCGACGGCGGCTTCAATCTGGCGTTCTTGAACAGCGAGTTCACGGGCGAGGGTTTGAGTGATGATCATGGCGCAGGCAGCATAATTTTTGGTCAAAGGAGCGTTCACAGTAGGAGAAAAATCGAGCGCGTCAAGTAAAATGCCATGAACCCGCCTCGCCGGCGACCATGATCCAAACCCTTGCCAAGGAGCAATGACCCATGCCCCGTCGACTCCAATCGAAAGGTTGCTGTACTTACTGCGGACACGAAGCCACCAAGAGCGGCATGAGCAAACATCTGGCGGCCTGCCCGCAGCGCCAAGCGATTATTGAGGAGGCTAATGGTAAAAATGGCGTGTCTGAAACCCTGTTTCACCTGCAGGCGAAGGATAACCACGGCGGCAATTACTGGCTGGATCTGGAAATGCGCGGCAACTCCTCGCTGTCCGCTCTGGATCATTATCTGCGGGCGATCTGGCTGGAATGCTGCGGACACTTGAGCCAATTCTCAATAATGGGCGCATATGACGAAGAAATTGCCCAGACGCGCAAAGCCAAGGCGGTTTTCCCCGTCAGCGAATCGCTCCTGCACATTTACGATTTTGGCACGACTTCGGAGACGCTGATCGAGGTGGTCGGAACGCGGGAAGGTAAGCCGACCACGACGCATCCTATTGCCTTGATGGCGCGTAACCGGATGCCGGAAACTAAATGCATCGAATGCGGCAAACCGGCGGCATGGCTCTGCAAAGAATGCGTGAGTGAACACGATGTATGGGGCGTTTTATGTGATGAACACGCTGAAACCCATCCCCACCGTAACTACGGAGAACCCGTACAGCTCGTCAATTCGCCCCGAATGGGCATGTGCGGTTATGCCGGGCCGGCAGAACCGCCTTATTAGCGCGGTAAGCGGTTAACTATTCCATCATCCACACCGCCACCGCCGAGTAATTGTCGTGATCAGCGGGAGTGCGACTCAGTACCCGATATTCCAGCAGTTCCAGCCATTCCACGGGCGTAGCGGCTTTGAGACGGTCGGCGATCATTTCCAGTTCGGTGACGTACTCCCAAAGTCCGTCGCTACAGAGCAGGAAGGCGTCGCCCGATTGCAACGCCACCGGCTCAGGCAACACGGTCAGGCGGAGATCGCCCGGTTCGCCCAGTGCTGCCAGCAATCGGCCCTGATCTTCGTGATGGCGAATTTGCGCCGGATGGAGATCGCCCGCCTCGACCAGTCGTTGCGGGACGCTGTGATCGCGGGTCTGGAAGGCGACCGCGCCGGTCCGAAACTGGTAGAGCCGGGAATCCCCGCTGTGCGCCCAGATCGCTCGCCCGGCCTGAATCAGCAGCGCCACCAGTGTCGTCCGCATCGCCGCCCGTTCCGGGTGCTGCTGTTGCCCGGCCAGCACCGCATTCTGAGCGGCGTGCAGATAGCCGCGTACCGTGGCCGATTTCGGTTCGGTTTGTTGCGCGAACGCCGCCTGCACGGCCAGAACCGCGAGTTGCGAAGCCCGTTCGCCGCCGCGATGCCCGCCTAGCCCATCCGCCAAAACCGCGCAGAACCCGCCTTGCCGGTTCTCGAAGACCGCGCAGGCATCCTGATGTTCGGCGCGACCGCCGGCGCGGCTGAGGGTCGCTGAAATCCCCCCCATTCCCCCTTTGCCAAAGGGGGCTGTCCCGCCGGCGTGGTCACTCGCCATTGTGGCTATCCCACTGGAACTCCGGCCCGCAGAACGGCAGGAACATCAACCGGCTTTGGCCCAGTTCGATGAGGTCGCGGGTCTTCAACTCGCGCGGCGCGTCGACTTCTTCGCCGTTCAGATAAACCAGTCCTCGCCCATCGCCCGGCAGCAGGCGGAAGCGGTTGTTGCGCGGGTTAAAGCTGATGGCGGCGTGATGATCGCGGGATATGCCCTCGTCGCCGGCCACGCAGATGTCCATGCGCGGGTCGCGGCCAATGAAGTTCTTTTCGCTGCGAATCCGGTAATCGCGGCCCCGGTCAGGACCTTCGATGCAGACCAGCCAGCCGACCACCGGATCGAGGCCGGTTTTTTTCCGCAGCAAGCCCACCGTGGCCTGAATGTCGCCAGCAATCCCTGGGGCGCGGGCGCGAGTGGCCTGAACTTCGGCGACCGGCGGCGTGACGGGCCGGGCGCGAGTCGGTACCACTTCGATGCTTTGCACTCCGCAGGCCGGACAGCCGGTGTGTTTGGCGGGATCGTAATAATGGCCGTTGGGACAGCGAATCATGGGGATGACCTCGATCAGGTTTCAGGAAGGCGTATGAGCGGCGAACGCAATTTCAAACAGTGTTCCCGGATCGCTCAGATAGAACCGGTCGCCGGGATGCAGGGCGCGAGTTTCGCCGGCGGTCAGGCGGACGCCATTCGCGAGAAACACCCCATTCGCCGATTGGCCGTCCTGCACATATACCCGTTGACTGTCGCTGGCCAGCCGGACGGTGCAATGGCGGCGGCCAATCTGTGCGGCGTCGGGTGGAAAGACCAGTTGGCATTGCTGCGGGTCGCGGCCCAGGGTTAATGCGCCTTGATGCAGCGGGATGGCATTGCCGGCAAAGGGGCCAGTCAGCGCCCGCAACGCCAGCCGTGGTTGGGCGGCCACCGGCGCGGCGGCGGGAGTCGGTGAAATCCGGGTGCGGCGGGTGAGCAGAACGACGGTTGCGATTCCCAGCGCCAACAGCAGCAACAACCCGGTGACGATCAGCGGTTCGCGCTGCCACAGTCGCCGCAGTGGATCGTTCCATTGGCGGGTGGCGGCCTGATAGGGAATGCCGAGTTGCTGGAGGGTGGGCAGCAGTTCATCGATCCGCACCGCCCAGCCGACCCCTTCGCCGGTGGTCGCCCTGGCGAAGTTGATGCCGATCACCCGGCCTTCCTCGTCGAACAGCGGCCCGCCGGAATTACCGGAGTTGATGGCGGCGTCGGTCTGATAGAGGGCGATGCCGTCCGGGGATTGCACCTTGGCGCTGAGGATGCCCCGGGTAATTTTGGCCTCAGCCAGCCGCCCGGTCAGGGTGGTGCCGATGTCGGCAGCGCCGGGAAAGCCGATGACATACACGATTTGGGCGATGTCAACGCCGTCCTGGGTGGCAAAAGTCACCGGTGGCCGATTGGAGGGCCGATCCAGTTCCAGCACCGCGAGGTCTTTGACGCTGGAATGCCAGACTTCACGCGCCTTGAGGATTTCGCCGCTGTTCAACAGCACCGCCAGATCGCCGCCCTCGGTGATGCAGTCGGCGACGTGCCAGGCGGTGACCAGATGATGACCCGCGCCGATGATGAAGCCGGAACCGCCCGACAGGCTCGGAGGACGAGCGCAGAACACCGGCACGGTGCTGGCTTTCATCTGGTCGATGGGCGAGTCGGCGCGGACGGACGTGGTGAACATCAGAATGAGCAACAACAGCAGCAATACCACGATCAATCCGAATAATCGCCAGCGGCGGGGACGCGGGGTAGGCGGCACGTCCAGGTCGCAGGCCAGAATGACGGCGGTGACGTTGTCCTGCTGGGGATGTTGCCGATTTAAGGCGGCTTCAACCAGCCGGTCGGCGGCGGGTTGCGGGTCGCCGATGAGCAGCGCGGCGATGGTTTCCACCGTCAGGATCGGGTACAGGCCATCGCTGCACAACAGCAGCCGGTCGCCGGGTTGCAACGGCAGCGGCTGGCGGTTGTAGTCCAGTTCCGGCAGTTCGGGCAGCCCCAGATAGCTGGTCAGCATTTCACGCTCGGGGTCGTTGAACAGTTCATCACGGCTCAAATTGCCTGCGGCGACCTCCCGCCACAATTGGCGGGCGAAGATGTGTTCCAGGTTCAGTTGCGCCAACTCACCCTTTCGGCAGAGATAAATCCGACTGTCGCCAACCGCTATCCAGTACAGCCGCGCCTCATGCACCACCACGACCACCAGCGTTGCGCCAGCGGCACCTTCGCTGAGACCCGTGGCGTGGGTAAGTTGGTTGACGGCGGTATTGGCGGCTTGCACAGCGAGTTGCAGCGCGACTTCTGGCGGGATGGCCGGGTCTTTGGCGGCGTAATGCTGGAGCAGGGTCGCGATGGCAACTTGGGCGGCTTCGCGACCTAGCGCCATGCCGCCCATGCCGTCAGCCAGCGCAGCCAGTACGCCACCATGTGCGGTGAACGTCGGGTCGTCCAGATCGCTGAAACCAAAGGTGTCCTGCTGTTCGCGGCGAGTGCCGAGGTGCTGGGCGTTGCCGGGCCGGAGCTTCACGGTGCGACGCCGGGCAACAGGCGCAATTCGGTATTGCCGAGCAGTACGGTGTCACGGTCGGACAGGCGGTATTCGCCGTGAATCGGTACGCCGTTGACCAGGGTGCCATTGGTGGAGTTGAGATCGCGCAACACCAGTTGACTGTTCTGGCGGATGAGCAGGCAGTGCAGGGTGGAGATTTCCGGGTCGCCTTCGATGATCAGGTCGCAGCCGTGCGGGCCGCGTCCCAGCACGGCACGGTCGCGCAAGATCAGCGTGTAGTCGCGGGGGGCATCGCGGGGGCCGCGCACCACCAGGATTTGCACGGTCTGGCTGGGGGTGGCGACGACGGTCGGGATGAACCGGGCCGGTTCGGGTGCGGGCATTGGTTCCGGCAGTGGGGTGACGACTTTGGACGGTTTCCGGCGACGGCTGAACAGGAGACCGCCGATCAGCAGCGCCAGTGCCAGCACCCCGCCGCTTATGGCGTAAACCCACAGTGGCGGCAGACCGAGCAGGGTCGGTTCCGGGACCGGGACCGGTTTGGGCGGAGCCACCGGTTCGGGAGCGGGCAGCGGGACCGGTTTCGGCGGTTCGGGCGGTGAGGCCGGGTTGGGCAACAGCCGCAGGTCGAGACCGTCGCTGAGGATGCGCTGGCCGGAGGTCAGGTTGAGTTGCAGCCGGTAGGAGCGACCATCGGCGGCACAGGCCGGGCAGTTCAGGCGGGCGACGAAGCCTTGGCCGATCCGCTGGCGCAGGGCTTGATAGGTGACGGCGAGGCTGTCGTCGCGGGTTTCCAGATAGTCGCCGCCGGCAGCGCGGGCAATGCCGCCGAGGGTTTTGAGGGCGTCGCGGTCGGCGGTGAAATCCTGCACCAGTCGCACCGTGTCGCCAAAGGTCATCAGCGCGGCGCGGTCGCGGTCGGTGAGGGCGTTGATCCAGTCGAGCAGGGCGGTCTGAACGCGGGCGAACTGGGCGGGCTTGAGCGATTGCGAGACATCGACCAGCAGCAGGTAGGCGATGCCTTCGTTGGCTTGGGCGAGCGGTTGCAGGGTTTCGATGGTGGCCGGATGCGGGCCGATGGTGGCGGTGAGTTGTTTGAGGTCAATGCCTTGGGCGGGCTGGCCGGTGTGGTCGAGCAGGTCGAGATAGGCGGTGAGGGCCGGCAATGCGGCGCGGGCTTCCCGGACACGGAGGGTTTCGGCATCGCTGGCGTGGGCGCTGTTAATAAGCAGGAGCAGGCCGAGCAATAACGGGAAGCGGGCGAGAGGCATGATTTGGGTTCTCTGGGAGTGTTGGCCGATGGCAGTTAATCGAGTGGAATCATTTTAAGAGTATTCCGTCATATCTTCGGTTAATAACTCTACGACGAGAGCATTAACATTGACGCCTTTTTGCCGAGCGCAGGTTTCTAATTGATGATGCAACTGTTTGGGAATGCGGGTTATTGCTTGACTCGATTCAAAGTCCTGGCTTGGAGCCGGAATCGGATCGTGATATTGCGCGGCGACTGCTAGCCACGCAGCAGCAGCGTCCCAGCCTTCCTGAATAGCCTGTTCCGGGGTTTCACCATCGGCCATGCAACCCGGCAAATCTGGAAAAGTGACCAGCCATCCGCCGCCATCGGCAGGACTTAACGGACGAAGTTCTAAAGGATAATCACGCGAGTTCATTTGCGACAACATCGAGCAAAAGCCTAAACGGGATCACGGTAAAATTTACAGGGAAAACTTTGGCCTTCCCTGATTCAAGGAAATAACCCCAACTGCATCCATAAACGCCGAGCAGATCTTTGCGCGATGCTGTTCATCTGCAACCGGGTCAGGGTTGCGTAGCCAATGGCCGTGATGTCAAGCAATGCTCCACTGTCCGGTACGACTTGAAAATGTTGATGCCAATGATCTTCTCTGGGATTAAACAGACGTACTTCAAGCGGTGAATCCGGAGTCATTCCAGTGGTGTGAATACCTTTGCGAAGGTTACACGAGCGACAAGCCAGCGCTAAATTTTCAGCGCTGTCTATTCCCCCGTGCCGAAGAGGAAGAATATGTTCTACCTCAAACGGAAAGTTGAAAACCAGCTCCGGGGCATGGCAATACTCGCAACGATGATTCGCCCGCGCACTGACCAGCGGATAGGCAGGATTCATGATCGGGCCAGCAGGATTGAACGCCCGGTCGCTGCGGTCAACTCCATTTCAACTAATTGTTCTAATTCTGTTTGCTGATTTTCTGGTAACTCTTCGCCGCGATCCCTCATCGCTCGCCACTGATTCATCAAGTCAGCCAGTCGCTGTTGTTGCGCGACATTAAACAGCGCATCTGGCTGAAAGTCGGGAATCAGGAGTAATCCGCTAAAACCAGGTGGTTCCAATTGATCAGTCAGCGCATCTAAGGCTTGTCCCGCCGTTTTCCCTACCGATTGCTTGTTACCCGCAATGGCACGATAAGTTTTTTCTCCACGAACATCGAAAATAGGCAAAATAGCAACTGTAGTCATCGCATTACCTGTTTTATCCGAAGTGATATTGCGCCAAAAACCGCCCGCTTCGCGGGCGGTAAAGGATAAAGAATAAAGGGTTATAATGATCCGGCGAGACGAAACCCTTGGTCGTAAGTGCGGAAGGCAGGATTGTTCCCGCCGCGGAAGGCGGAACGCACCCTGGCGGGTATGTTGAACCAGCCGCCGCCCCGCACAGATAAATGGCCGCCTGTACTGTTATTAATGCATACCTTTTCCGCACCCCCGTAATCCTTGTCATAGGCCGAACAGGTCCATTCCCAGACGTTGCCGGTCATATCGTACAGCCCAAACCCATTAGCGGCTTTCTGACCCACAGGGTGAGTCTTACTACCGCTATTTTCATCATACCAAGCCAGCCGGTCAGGACTGTCACCGCCACAATATCTTTGCCCCTCTACACCACCTCGACAGGCATATTCCCACTCCGCTTCAGTCGGCAACCGGTAATTTTTCCCGGTCTGTAGGTTCAATTTGCGGAGGTAATCCTGAACCGCATTCCACGAGACCTGCTCTACCGGGCAATCGGGGCAACTTAAACGTGAAATTAAACTTGAAAAGCTTGACAAAAAAGAAAGATTACCTCCCATCACCGCTTGCCATTGACGCTGAGTCACTTCGTATTTACCGATCTCAAACTCCCGCAAACAAACTGGGTGCTGTTGTTCATCAGAATCACGTCCATCTTCCTGCTGAGGACTGCCCATTTGAAAACAGCCGCCCACGATTCCTACCATCTTAGGTTCAAATGATAGACGCGGCGGCGCGAGTATCGGAGTTGGCAACGACGCAGGTATCGGAGTTGATGGAGGTGCAGGTATCGGGATTAGCGGCAAAATAACTGCTACTAAACCAGCAAACCCAATAATAGCTACCGCAAGCAGAAATTCATTTTCAAAGCTGTTTTTCTTTGGTTTCGCAACGAGTTTAACAGGACGAGCAACAGGTATTACCGATTGCCCCCACTGAGGTTGAACCACCGGCGCTGGCGCTTCCTCTTTCCGATTGACCGCTGTCCGCATCAACTCCTGCTGAAACACATCGACGGTCGGATAGCGCCCAGTGGCCCGCACTGCCAACGCCTTGAGCAGCACTGCCTCCGCCGCCGGGGGAATGTCCACGCCCAAGGCCGATGGCGGCAACAACGTATCCTCCGCCAGCCGATCCAGCGCCTCTGGCGGAACGTGTCCGGTAATCGCGTAATACAGCGTCCCGGCCAGCGCATAAACATCCGTCCACGGCCCCTGATTGCCCTTGGAGCGGTACTGCTCCTCCGGGGCAAAACCGGGCTTGAAAATCACCGACAGGCTCTTGCTGCGCTCGCCCAGCGCCACCCGCGCTGCGCCAAAATCAATCAGCTTCACCTGCTTGTCGCGGGTCAGATAGATATTGTCCGGGCTGATGTCCCGATGCAGCAGCCCCAGCGCATGAACCTCGCGCAAGGCATCCATCACCGGCAGCAACGCCCGGAACCCGGCCAGAAATGGCAACCGCCCGCCTTTCCGCGCCACATAATCCTTGAGCGTCAGGCCGTCGAGATAGCTCATCGCCAAATAGCCGGTGCCGTTGGCAACGAAGAAATCCCGCACCATCACAATCCCCGGATGCTCACTTAACCGCGCCAGGGTTCGCGCCTCAGCCAGAAACTGCTCCAGCCCGTAAGCGAACAACTGCCGCGCCTGATCCTGATAAACCGACACTGACACGCCATCCGCACCCCGCGCCGCTAATTCCCTCGGAAGAAACTCCTTGATCGCCAGTTTCAGATTCAAGGTGACATCGAACGCCAGATAGATGATCCCGAAACCGCCCTGACCCAGCACCCGCCCGATCACATAGCGCTCATTCAGCACGGTGCGCGGCGGCAGATACAACCCGCCGCCGGTCGTCACCTGACTCTCGGCAAACCCGCATTGCGGACACACCGCTGCCCCACCGTTCTCGGCCATACAGCCCATGCACAGGTCTTGCAGCTCCATGAAATCATCCCTTCAATTTGGCGAATTGGCGACAAGTATAGGTGGCGCATGACAAGCGGGTAGGGGAAAAAACAGGGGAATGGTGGGCGATCCCGCACCCGCCCAAACCGCTTGCGTCAATGCCCACCAGTGCAACGCTTCACAAACTGGCCGATTCGCTCGAACGCTTCCCCGGCTTCCGGCAGAATCGGTCCGAACAGATGCTAGATGTACGGCAACTCCGGCCAGATTTCTAGTTCAGCCCGCGAACCGGCAGCGCTGGCCTTGTTTATACCGTTTCCCGATAGATTTTATCTTTTTCAGGTCAAAAACCACCCCCCGTTCGTCATACCCGCGAAAGCGGGTATCCAGTTTTTCAGCGGCTGACTGGATTCCCGCATTCGCGGGAATGACGGAACCCGGGAGACCTAAATGCGAAAACCTACTGGAAATTAGTATTACATAGCGATTAACCACCCGGGTCAATGTCGTGGCTAATTCACATCCAGCAAGTTATAAAAGGGATGGTGATTTTTCTAGCGGTAGGCATTGAAATCATGTCGATCCATGGAAACAATACGCCCATGTTCGAGATGCTCGGCCAGAATGACCAGCGAGGTGCCGGCAAAATCTATTGGCAAATTTTCATACGGGCTCATGAAGATCGCCATACGCGGCAGTTCTAATTCACCAAGCGTGAAAATTTGAAAGGTGGTTTATTTCGATTCCCGTTGAGATCGAGCGTCCCGAACCCGTCTGCGAAAGCCAAGCGACGGTTGGGATTGATCTCGGAGTCAGTACTGCGGTTACGCTGTCCACGGGGGAGAAAATCGACAGCCCCAAGCCGCTGAAAAAGGCGTTGCAACGCTTGAAGCGGCGATCCAAACAGCATTCCCGCAAGCAAAAAGGCAGTGCCAACCGGCGCAAGTCCGCCCGGAAACTGGCGAAACTCCACGCTCGAATCGCCCATATCCGCCAGAACTGGACGCACCAAACGGTGTTCTTTGGCTTCTATCCCGTTCGCCAAGCGGCGTTGCTCAAGCCGGTGGAGGCGCTGCGGCATGAGTGAACGGATGCATGGCTCAGGCGGTTGCGCTACTCTGTGCGATCATTTTCATCATTCGGAGAACAGCCGTGAAAGCGCAAATTACCTTCGCTATGGTCCTGGGTCTGTCGGTAACGGCGGCGACCGGGGCGGATTTTTTCAACGAGCGCGGTGCGAACTGGATGACCAGCAGCCCACCGCCGCCCCGCACTATCTCGAACCCGACTGGGCAGGAACCGCCTCCGCTTCGGTCCTTTTCTGGCTCCTGGGACAATAAGCGCAGCTCGGCGGGTCCCGTAAATTCCTCAACTTACTCAAATTCGTCATCATCGTCCTATCCGGTTACCACTGACCCGCGCTACTCACCACCGGCCCAGCGCGGGTTCAACCAGGAATAAGGCGACTGCGGCCAAGTGCGTATCGCCGCTAACCGGGTGCGGCTCCGGCCGGTTCTCCGTCCCGTTGCCGGCTCCAAACCAGTTGGGCCAGCCGTTTTGCCCGCGCTTCCAGATCTTCGCTCAGATTGTCCTCCAACATCCGCAAGGCAGGGCCGTTGACCAGTTCGCCACGACTGTCCAGAGAACGGGCGACCGCTTTACCCAGACTCTCGAAGATCAGGCCGTAGACCACGGCGTGCATCATCCCGCCCACCACCGTGCCGATGCCGGGAAAGGCTTTGAAAATGTTGCCGACCAGCGCCAGCATCAGGTTGATATTGCGCTTGATCTGGTTGCCGGCCAGGTCAAGGAATCGCTGCATATCCACTTCCCGGGCAGGCGCTTCGTACAACGCACACAGTTCCTTGATCAGATTAAAGCCCAGATAGCCCTGAATCAGGATGTCGGTGCCCGGACTGACCGCGGCCAGCGCCCCGAACACCGCCTTGCGGGAATAGCTCTGGACAATGGCGGCGGCTTTCTCACGGCGATGCTGGGCGACTGCGACGTCCAGTTTTTGCTGCGCCAGCACGAATACCGCAGTATCGCGCAGCGCATCCAGCACCTGCGGGTCATTATCGAGATAGCGTTGCAAGGCGCGGCGCAGTTCTTCGACGCGCGGTTGCCGTTCGCGCCGGGTCGTTTCCTCGCGGCCATCATGATAGATCCGGGTCACTTCCTCGGAGCCGCCGCATTGCACCGGCGCGACTTCGACCTGCTCGCCAATCCGTTCGGCCAGCCGCTCCTGCACCAGCGCCAGCTCTCGTTCGGTGTAACGATCCGTCTTGTTCAGCGCCACGATCAGCGGACTACCCAAGTCAATCAGGGTCCGCATCGCCGTATATTGATCGCGGGTCAAATCGCCTTCGCAGACGTAGATGACCACATGAGCGCGCAGCGCCTCATCGCGGGCCATTGGATCAAGGCTGCCGTCGGCCTCGTTCAAGCCGGGCAAGTCAGCCAGAATCAGCCGGTCGCCAGCGGAACTGGTCCAGGTGTAATAGTTGACCTCGCGGGTGGTGCCGCCGCGCACGTCCACCGCAATCTCGGTGCCTGGCAGCAGAGCGCGAATCAGCGAGGACTTGCCGGCGCTGATTTCGCCAAACACCGATACCACGATCTCGCCCGCCGCCCGCCGCCGCTGCAACTCATCCAGTTCGCGATGAATCGAGTCCACCGGCACCCCGGCGGCTCCGTGGCGTTCCAGTCGCTCGCGCAGGGTCGCTTCATCCGGGGGTTTGGCCGAAGCCTTGTGGCGAGATTTGCTGGCAGGCTGGCCCCAGTGCAATACCCGCCAGACTCCGTAAATGCCGCCGGCGCTCAGCCCGGCCAGTAGCACCAGATAGAGAATCCAGAACGCCGGCCCACGCTGTTGCAGCCGATCCCAGACCGACAGGCCAAGGTCGGTGATGTACAGCACCAGCACCAGCAGGAACGCCACCCCGACGCTAGCCCCGACGGCCAGCAGCAGGCGGAAGGGCAGCCAGGCCTTGGCGGCGATGGAGAGCGGGATCGGGGGAAGTTTAGGCAGCGACGACATCGGGCGGAAATAGATCGAGGAAGGGTCGCGGCACTTTTTGAATCGCACGTTGCTGATAGTCGAAGAAGACAATGCCGGTCTTGGCGCGGGCGACCTCGCGGCCACTGGTTTTTTCGGTCACCCGGTAGACGAAATCACAGCCATATTTGTTGAAATCCGTCACCGTGACCGCCAGTTCCAGCAGTTCGCCGGGGAACGCCTCGGATTTGTAGACGATCACGCTGTCGGCCATGATGATCCCGGCCCCGTAAATATCCAGTTCGCTGAGGCCGTAATGGGCCAAAAACCGCACCCGAGCCTCGTGCAGCAGGCCGAGCAGCGCGTCGTTGCCCATGTGGCCGCCATAATTGACATCGGTGATTCTGATTCGCAGCTCGGTGCTGAATGGAAATCGCCCCGGCAGGTTCAGCTTGATTCGCGCCATGCGCCGCCTCGACAGGAATGGAAAATAGACTGTTTAATGAAAGTGTTAGGCATGACCACCGGCACAAGAAAACCGGCGGCTGAGGCGCGAATTGTAAACGATTACCGGGAAAAGATCGGATTCTCCTCAAGCCGCGATGTCGATCGTCAAGTCAACAGGCGCGGGGTCAGCAACCGTTGTGCTTCCTGGAAAAAGTCCGGCGGCGACAACAGTTCGCGGCTGGGGAAACGCACCAGCAGCACCGTCAGCCGGCGATCCAGCCCTAGTAGCGCCTCCTCGAAAATCAGGGCGCTGGCGATCCGGGGCGAATCCGCCGGGACCTTGATGTTCATGTGATCCAGGGTCAACGCTACCTGCTCCAGCCGCAGATGCTGTTCCGGCTTGTTCAAGGTGGCGATGATGATGGCGAGCAGATGATCCAGAGTGGCGGAATCGGCGCGGATTTTCCCCAGATCGGCTTCCAGATCCCACAGTTGCCGTTCGATATTCCCGGCATCGGCCAGATTCGGCATGGTCGATTCCAGTAACGAATCCAGTCCCATCCGGGCTGACCGCAGCGCGCTGGCCTTTTTTTGCAGCAGTTCCCGCTGGCGTTGCTCCAGTTGTCGGCGGCGCGTGCGAATGACAGTCAGATTGCCGAGAGCGACTTCGATCAGCGAATCAAAGGCCCGTTGCATTAGTTCCCGACGAGTCTCCTGCTCGCTGCGGGTCACCCCGGCCAGCCGTTGGTTGCGGAAATTGACCGTGGTTTGCGGCACGTCGCGCTGGATCAGATCGCCATGCAGTTCAACGCCCAGGATGGTTTTTTCGACCCGCTCCATACCTAGCACCGCATACAGTTCCACCGGCAGCGGGCCGGAGGTTTGTTGCAGATAATTGCGGGTATGTTTGTTAAAACTCAGGGTTTCCTGAAGCTGATCCGGCGAAACGAAGGCGGCCCGCAGGTGCGGACTGGCGGTGAAGCTCCGGTAGCTGGCGTCGATCGCCGGCGGCAACCGGTCGATGAGCGTCATAACGTGCTGAATAGCGGCTTCCACCGGGCCGCGCAGTTTGCGCCGATAGCGGCCTACCGCGCGTAGCCGGGGATCGGTACCGTCTATCACCCGCTCAATCGCCGCCTCGATCATGGGGTCGGCGGTTTTGCCGGGCGGGCCGGAGGCGAGGGTAAAGATGGAATGCAGGAAGCGAAGCACCATGGGACGGTATGCCTGTGAGGCCGGCTGGAATCCGGTCCTGCCTTATGGCGACGGCGGCGGAGACCACTGATAGAGCCAGGTTTCGCTCAGCGCGCCCTCGGCGTCGCGCAAATAACAGCGCAAATCCACCGGCAAACGGCCAGGGGCGCTCAGATCAAAGTGGCAACGCCACCGGGGCGATTCCTTAATCGGACGAGCCACCACGTTGTGAATCTCTCCCCGCGAGGCCTCGACCACCGCTTCCACTGTGGCGTCTTTGGGCAGCGGGTCCAGCAGTCCGCCCTGAAAGTCGATGACGAACTTGCGCATTGGCGTGGTCTTTTTCTGGCCGGGAACCCCGCCAGCGCCAAGGCGGGTAGCGACGACTTCAGCGACCGTGGGCCGGATCGGCGGTTGCGCGCCCCAATACAGCCGATAGCTGAAATTCAACGCCTGGCCGGGCTGTGCCGGCTGCGCGGGATTCCAAAACGCCACGACGTTATCGAGGGTTTCGTCGGCGGTCGGCAGCTCGACCAGTTGCACCATGCCCTTGCCCCAATTCCCCAAGGGTTCTACCCACAGCGAAGGTCGCTGGTGATAGAACGAAACGTCGTCCTGGTAGTGGGCAAAATCGTGGTCGCGTTGCAGCAGGCCAAAACCACGCGGATGATCATCCACAAAGGAATTCACCCGGACGTAATGCGGATTCAGAAGGGGCCGCCAGATCCATTCGCCGGTTCCCGTCCACAACGCCAGGCCATCGGAGTCATGAATCTCCGGGCGGAAATCATCCGCCTGTCGCCGGTCGTTTTCGCCGCACTGGAACATCGACGTCATCGGCGCAATGCCCAACCGGTCGATAGCGCGGCGGGGAAAGAGCTGGGTCACCACCTCCATGATGGTCATCTCGCCGGGCGTGACGATGAATCGGTAAGCGCCGGTGATGCTGGGACTGTCGAGCAGGGCGTAGATCGTCAATGCCACGCTGTCCACCTTCGGACGCTCCAGCCAGAACGCACGAAAGGCGGGAAACTCCTCCGGGCGCTCCATCCCGGTATCGATCGCCAGCCCTCGCGCTGACAGGCCGTACTGCTTGCTGGCCCCGACCGCCCGGAAATAGCTGGCCCCGAGAAACGAGAACATGTCCCGATCCCAATCGGAACGGGCATTGACGCGGAATCCGGCGAGGCCGAGAGTGCCGACCTGATCCGGAATTTTGTCCTTGACCCGTGGGCCGTACTTGAACATCTCCGGCGAAAAATCGATGGGCCGGGCCAGGCCGTTGACCACTTCGTAGAGACTGACCGGATGATGAAAATTCAGGCCCAGATGAAAAAACCGGGTCTGGAAGGGCAGTTCGCCGCCCGCCCACAGGCTGTGATCAATACGGAAATTGTTGAGAGCCTGATAATCGTCATAATCCATCGCCACTAGCCACGGCGGGCGAGCATCGCTGGGGGCGACATAAGGCTCCTGGGCCAGGCGTTGGGCGGTTTCGCGTAGCCAGTCCTGACTGAATGGCTGGCCGCTGGCCTGAGTTTCGCTCCCGGCCATAGCCGTGCTTAGTGATGAAACCGGCAAGGCCCCACTGGCCGCCAACCCCAGCAACCTGATGAATAGCTCCCGTCGCGTC
The DNA here is from genome assembly GCA_903879705.1 of uncultured Candidatus Competibacteraceae bacterium. Lineage (GTDB taxonomy): Bacteria > Pseudomonadota > Gammaproteobacteria > Competibacterales > Competibacteraceae > RXIV01. Next base: position 17,913 of record CAIRMO010000104.1, read on the forward strand.
ATCTCTCATTGACCTTGCTTGTTATGGAAACAGCGTTGTTATGGAAGCCGCAGTGTAGCGCCGGCTACGGCTGCTGGCTTACCCGGTGTCGCTCCTTCAAGCGCCGATAGTTCTGCGCCGAGTACTCCAGAAACGCCAACTCGCGCTCATTAAGCGGACGAACCTGCCGCACCGGGCTGCCCACATAGAGAAAACCGCTGTCCAGCACCTTGCCGGACGGCACGAGGCTACCTGCGCCGAGGGTCACTCGCGACCGCACGACGGCCCGGTCCATCACAATCGCGCCCATCCCGATCAGGCAAAAATCCTCAATCGTGCAGGCGTGCAGGATGACCTTGTGGCCGACCGTGACATCGTTGCCAATTAGCGTGGGTTGGCCACCTGGACAAAACCGGCTGTCGTGCGTGACGTGAATCACTGTTCCATCCTGAATGCTGGTGCGAGCGCCAATCCGAATCCGCTGAATATCCCCGCGAATCACGCACAACGGCCAGACCGAACTGTCCTCGCCAATTTCAACATTGCCAATCACGACCGCAGACTCATCTATATAAGCGTCAGGATGAATCAGCGGGGTGTACTGCTCAAAGGAACGAACGGACATAAGACGGCGCTCCCATTATTTAACATTTAACCCTTTGTACATGAAAAAATGTAACTCATTGATTTTAAGTTAATCTGTTGGTTTTGTGGCTATTGAAAATCAATAAGTTACAAATACGTTTTTCGTTATTTGGGTTTTTTGTCGGCTCTTTGGGAGTTCCCGGGGTAGAATAGTTAAATAAAAACAATTAATTGAGTTATTTTTTGCTGCAATGCAATACGGTATATTTTAATAAAATTCCGGTGTGTTCCATCGTCAGAAAACACAAACAAATTTAAAATCAA
>CAIRMO010000105.1 GCA_903879705.1 uncultured Candidatus Competibacteraceae bacterium
AGTAATAAAAATAATATTTTTATTCATCTTATTTGAAGTTAAATAATAATTCGTTACATTCGCAATTTGATTTGCCCACGCATTCATATTAAATTGTGTGTTATCTCCAGAAAACACTTCATTTTCTAAAGGAAATGAGATACCTAAAAACGAATACCCCTCTTTAAGTAACCAATAGTCTAGAAAGTCTTTAGGATTATCCCCAGGGTAGCCATACGCTATTCTTGCCGTGTTATCATATCCGGGAATAAATACCACTAAGGGTTTATTTTCATTACCTTTTTCAAATTTGGCAAGCGTTGGAAATCCAGCTGAATTAAACATTTGCTCTCCAGGGTATAGATTCGGGCTATTTTGAATTAAGGTAATACTGCTACCACTTGCCTGCGCGCTTTGAAGTGTATTACTTACTATTGAACTTCCCGAAGAACATCCCGAAAAATTACTTCCAAAAGCAATGCTACAGCACACGAGTGATGCAATTAAAATTATTTTTCTCACCATTTTTTACCTTCTTTCACTTTAAGTTTCTTTCATTATTACAAAAAATACCGGCTTCGCTCATAAGCCCGGCCAAGTCCGAGTCCAGGGCTTGGTGGTGGACGTGCGGGGATTTGGCAGGACCCTCGAAATTTCCTACCCTTGGAAGTGCAAACTCACCGAGGGTTCGGAAAGATGTTCGAAGATTCTGCCGGAATTCACTTAAGACCAAGCGCGAGCGCGACGCTACCCGGACGTTCGAGACCCGGTCGGAGCATCGGCTCATGACGCGGCGCACACGCTTGAGCGATCGCAAGCTCGCTGCGCTCACGGCCGTGCACAACCTCCACATCCACCGCCCGACCGCCGCCGAGCGCTTCTTCGGGCGGACACACCCCGCGCTGTTCGAGCAGATCCTCCTGCGCGTGCCCTTGCCGCCGCGACCGCGCCGCCGAAACTGCTCTATCTGATGCCGGTCGCGGACTGACGGCGGTGGACGGGATAACGAATAAGGGCCTTGCGGCGGATATAGGGAATTTTAGGGCTGACATATTTATTATTTAAACTTTTTACTTTATGAGCCAGCTATTTGGTGCAGCAAATTCTTTATTATCGACTACTGATCTTATTTTATTAATCTTAACACCAACTTTTGTAATATTTGCTACTGTCTGCTTTGCTCCGTTCTCCCCTATAAAGAAAAAATGTGATCCCGTCACGGTATAAGTTAGTTGTGTAGGCATGGTTTTAATTGTGTTTGATAATAATCTCCATTGCGAACTGCTTAATCCTGTTATCGAAAGGTTCAAGTGATTTAAATAAACTGACTCTTGAGAAATCAGAGTCCATGATGGTACGCCTAACAGTTCATGTAACGCATCTATTTGGTTATTCCCTGAAAAAGCGGCAACTATCGGATAATCAGTAAAATTTGAATAATACACATGATTTTGGAGTCCTTCCGTATCAACAACAATTTTTTGTCCATTCCATTTAATCGATGGGTTGTAAAATGGAATTGGTGAAGCACCAACAAATTGTGTTTGATAGATATTTCTAGGTATGATTATCGCGTTATTCAATTTATTTTCAACAGCAATTTGTTTTTCTAAATTTTCAAGCATTACATTAGCTAAATATCCATTTTTATCAACTGGAAAGTGAGGGGAAATAACCGGTTGATTTAACCCAGCTACTCCCATCATTGGAGGCGTAGCTGCTAATGATATGCCATAATTAAGATTTATATTACTTTGTTTAAAAGCATTACTAATATCTACTACAGGTCTTCCGCCACCACTCCACATAGTTAAAATAAAATTATTTGAAAGATTATTTTGTGTCATAAAATATTTGGTTACAACACTAACTTGCTTTGCATAATCCGCTAAGGTCAATTGGGCATATTTAGTTGGATTAGGATATACTGAATTATCCATTGGATAAGAAATGGCTAAAACAGAATACCCTGATTTATGCAGCCAATATTCTAAAAAATCTTTCGGATTACACCCTGGATATCCGTAGAATATTCTTGCAAGAGAATTATTTCCGGGAATTAAAACAACTGTTGGTTTGCTAGGATTCCCTTTAACAAATTTTACCAATGTTGGATATCCAGCAACTTGAAACATTTGCTCACCTGAATACATATTTGAATTACTACTCAACTGTACCAGATCGCTTCCCGAAATTGTAACATTAGATTCATTTTCTGCGAATAGCACACTCGACAATGCAACGCATGATAAAAATACCAATTTTACTAATAGAAATTTTGATTTCATGGATTGTGTCGGACGGGGGAATACGGGGGGAAAACCGGGAAAACTCGCGCCAAAATCGGCGCGTTCGCGGGTGCCAGCCAGCCAGCCGGAGCGTTGCCGACGTTATTTTCGGCCCGCGTGGCGGTTTGGGTGAAATTCGGCATAGTTTTACCCGTTATTTTGCCGTGGGACTACGGCTGATAGGAAATCGCTTTCGGCTCTCCGGGGCGTTGGCCTGGAGTTTGAAGCTGGAAGCGGATGTTTTCATGCCCGGACTCTGTCAGATCGGGCTTTGAGAGTCAAGCGCACCCTGTTTGGTCTTGCTTCGAGCGGGGTTTACCGTGCCGCGCCTGTTGCCAGCCGCGCTGGTGTACTCTTACCGCACCTTTTCACCCTTACCGGTTCTTGCGAACGTAGGCGGTGTGTTTTCTGTGGCACTTTCTGTCGGCTTGCGCCGCCCAGGCGTTACCTGGCACCCTGTCCTGTGAAGCCCGGACTTTCCTCCATATCGCAAGGCGATACAGCGACCGTCCAGCCGGTCCCCGGTACACAGTGTCGGCAACTGCGCGACGCTTGGCAAGGGAAGACCTTCGCGCTTACCATGCCTTCACCAAAAGAGCAGGAGTGATTGCAGATGCGGTTGATCGTGGGAATATCCGGCGCTAGTGGCGTGATCTACGGTATTCGCCTGCTTGAGGCGCTCAAGGCGATGCCCGACGTTGAGACGCACCTCGTGATCAGTAAAGGCGGCAAACTGAACATCACGCTGGAGACCGCTTGGAGCGTGAAGGAAGTTGAGGCATTAGCCGACATTATCCACGGCGACCAGAATCTCGCCGCCTCGATCAGCAGTGGCTCGTTCCAGACCGGCGGCATGGTCATCGTCCCGTGTTCAATGAAGACGCTGTCCGGCGTCGTCAACTCCTACGCCGATAACTTGATCGTGCGCGCTGCGGATGTGGTTCTGAAAGAACGGCGACGCCTGGTGCTGGTTCCCAGAGAATCGCCTCTGCATGTGGGTCATACGCGGCTCCTGCACGAAGCGGCCATGATGGGTTCGATCATCTGTCCGCCGATGCCCTCTTTCTACAATGCGCCGCAAACGGTGGGCGACATCATCAACCAAACGGTCGGCCGGATCTTGGACCTGTTCGACCTTGATAGCGGCCTGGTCAGACGCTGGCAGGAACCCTCCTGCGTTGTGGAATGATGGAACGGCGCGTGACCAAGGACTTTCATGATGCCGTGCGGCGACTGTTTGAAGCGCACAACACCGTCACTCTTGCGACCGTGGGCGAGGACGGACCTTGGGCGGCCACGGTTTTTTTCGCCAGCGATGCGGACTTGAACCTTTACTTTGTCTCGGACCACCGGACCCGGCATGGCCGGCACCTGGCCGCATCTTCGGAAGCGGCGGGAGCGATCAACCCTGACTGTAGCGCGTGGGGAGATGTGCGGGGTTTGCAATTAACGGGGCGGGTCGAGACTTTGGAGGGCTTGGCTCGCGTGGCGGGTTTGCGACACTACCTGGCCAAGTTTCACGATGTGCGGGCGCTGTTTGAAACGCCCCGCAATCCCGACGAAGAAACCATTGCCGAGCGGCTTAAAGCAGCCCATCTCTACCGCCTGAAACCGCATTGGATACGGTTAATCGATAACCGTCGCGGGTTCGGATACAAAGAAGAAGGCTTCCTCACCGCAACGGACGATTAAAGCGAATGGAATCACGAGCGATCCACATCTCCGGCAGAGCGCAGTTTGGCGATGATCCCGGCAGCGTCAACCTGTGGATCGTTGAGAACGGTTCGCAGTTTTAAGGCTCGGTCACCGTTCTCCTTCCATTTCCCGGCCGCCGCCTTTGCGGCCATCTCATCCCACTCCGGGGTCCATTGGCCGAGATCGTAGCCGTGCCAAGGCATCTCAGGCTTGAGCGGCGGCAGACCCAGTTGCTCCCAAATCGCTTTGGCTTCTTCCATGAAATTTTTGGTCGGAAGCGCGACCGGCGGGAAATCGCATTTCAGCGTGGCGTCAATGAACAGGGTGGATTCCGTCCCGGTGCAGGTCGTGCGGGGCACATGGCCCGGCGAACGGTAGTTCAGGATCTGCATATCGACTGCTGGGTTGGCGCGGTAGGCTATCGCCCAGAGCAGGTGATCCGAACTGTCAGGGTCAATGTCTTCGTTGACTGCGATGCAGATTTTTCCGACCGCGGGCTGGAGGGAAGCCAAGCCTTGGAGGGCGCGCCAGACTTCCGTTTGCGAAACCCCCCGTTCGAGGACCACGGTGACGATTTTTCGCAGGTTGGTGAGCGGCTCATGCATCGAGACTCGCTTAACCGACTTGATATTCAAATGATTCTGGAGGTGGTCGAGGTAGAGCGGCTCGTAGGCCAGCTTTTTAATGACACTCGATTCGCTCGGCGTCACCTGGGAAATCATCGACGTAACGATCGGATCGCGGCGATGGGTGATCGTCTCGACGTACATGACGAAGTTGTATTCCTCGACCTGCATGTAGCCGTGGCTCTCGCCGAAGGGTCCCTCAGGTTCAAGGTAGTCGGTGTCGATCCAGCCTTCGACAATGACTTGGGCCTCCGCCGTAACCACCAGATCAACGCTTTTGCATCGAACAACATTAATCGGGCCGCCACCCAGCGCGCCCGCCACGCCGAGTTCATCCTGTCCAATCGGCAACTTCTGCGGTCCGGTAAATTCGACCACCGGCGGTGCCCCCAGCACGAGGGCTACCGGCATCTTTTGGCCCAGCGCCTGATATTTTTTCCAGTGGACATAGCCTCCGGCCAGCGTGGACATTTCCATCATCACGCCTACCCGGTCGCAGGATTTAACGTGTCCTCGATAAACGCCCATATTTTGGACGCCGGTTGCTGGATCTTTGGTGATCCAGCAACCGGCGGTGAAATACGGCGCAACGTCATAGCCCGGCGTAGAAATCGGGATGGGCAGGATATCGATGCCATTTCCGTCACGAATGTCGGAACGGAGGATGATGACTTCCTGGCATTCAGCGACATCGATCAACTTCGGGGGAATAGGATGAGCAATCGCGGCCAGCCACTTTGGGCCGACTTCCACCGCAGTAGCGGCCATGCCGATTTCATAAATACGCGGATTGGAGGCCAGTACGCCAACGGCGCACGACCCCGGATACTTCCGGCCCGAAGCATCCGTGACGTGGGTGAAGTGAAATCCTTTGCGATCGGCGGTGGCGATCCCGCCCCGGAATTGCCAGCGGACCAGTGGATGGAGGTGCTTGTCCTTGTCAATCGGAGTGTCGATGACGCAGAGCAAGCCCGCCGCGCCCAGCGCCTCCAGGTGTTCGTTAAGGTCTTGGTAAGTCCGAGGATTGATCATGGAGTTGGCCGTGTGCAGCGATCAGAATTCCGAGAGATCTTTGGCGGAAAAGTCGGGAATGGCCTCATCCACATGGGGAAAATCATCGGGATAAGTAATCTTTCCGGTCGTCTCGTCGTAGATCACGGTCGAATGACGCCCCACCCCGGTGGTCGGCCCGCCAACATCGTCGGTGCGCACCAGGCGCTGAGTGCGAAGCCCGTTGAGCAGCCATTGGCCTTCAACCGCACGGCGGGCGCACTGATCCCACTCATCGCACCAGTCGCCCAGGCTGTAGCCAAACCATTTCCTGACGGGATGAACGGGAGGAAGGCCGGCTTTTTCCCAGAGTTCTTTGGCTTCGAGCATGAATTCCTTTTTCGGCAGGGCAATGGGTGCCATGTCATATTTAAGAGTCGCATCAATCATCACCAGCGATTCCCAGAATAGATCCCCCCGCAACTTGGGAGCATGTCCGTTAGCCTGGTAATCAAGGATTTCGTAATCCTGTTTGGGGTGAGCGCGGTATGCGATGGCCCATACCACTTCCTCAAGGTTGGTCGGATCAATATCTTCGTCCACCGCAACGGTAATTTTCCCCACTGAGCGCATCAGTACCGTAGCCGCGCGGAGTCCTCGCCAAATTTCGGTTTTGGGCGTATTCCGCTGGAAAACAATGACCGTGAACCGCGAAACGCCTACCATTGCTTCGTGGAGATCGACCTTCTGAACCTGGTGGATTCCGAGCGTGTTTTTGAGGAAGTTGAGGGTGACCGCACCGTAATTCAGTCGCTTGATAACGCCGGATTCCGACGGAGCCATCTGCGAAATCATCGACGTGATGACTGCATGTTTCCGGCGGGTAATGGCGGTGACCTCGACGCTATGGTTATATTCCTCGACGCTCATATAACCGTGGGACTCGCCAAAGGGCGCTTCCATTTCCAGAAATTCCGGATCGATCCACCCCTCAATAACGATATTGGCATCCGCTGGAACGAACAACGGGACCGTTTTGCATTTCACTTTGCGAATTGCCGCGCCGACCAAACCGCCGGCGATATCCAGATCGTCAATCGAACCCGGCGTTTTCTGTGGCCCGATGAGTTGTAAGCAGGGCGGCGCGCCAACCACCAAAGCAACCGGCATTTTCTTCCCGGCCTGTTTATATCCGACCCAGTTGTTATGGGCATCGCCGCCGGTCTGGATCAGCCACATTGCACACACTCGATTCGAAGCTTTAACATTGGTGCGATTCTGCGAGAAATTCTCGCGATCGCCATCGACCGGTTTTGTGACCCAAAGCCCGGCTGAAAAATACGGCGCGGTGTCAAACCCGGGCGTATTGTTCGGAATAGGTAATGACGCCAAGCCTTTGGTATCTCCCAGTAAATCATTGCCCGTGAGAACGATCTCATGCACTGGGGCATCTTCTGACGCGATTTCAACGGCGGCCACCGGGTTCTTGAAGGCGTGATCCCATTTGGCAGCAATCGCTTGACTGAGCGCTGGGACGTCAACGTCTTTCAAAGTGACATCAAATTCTTTCTCCAGCCCCATCGAAACTGCATAGATCTTTTCATTGCCCGCGGTGGTCGCCACGCAAACATCACAATCGCCTTGATAATTGACGCCATTGCTGTCGGTGACGTTGGTGAAATAAAACCCTTTACGCTGGCTGGATTCGAGTTGTGAGACATAGCTCCAGCGGACGAATGGATGCAGGTTCCGATCTTTGTTGATTGGAATGTCGATGACATGGAGAAGGCCAAGAGCTTTCAGTTTTTCCAAATGCGCTTGGAGGTCATCATAGTCACGGGATGGGGTGGACATAATCAGGCTACCTTACAAATCGCGAAGGATAGAGGACCCTTTGCTGCCTTTTATTCTGCGGGTAAGGCAAGGAAAGGGAATGTGGACTGGTCAACTTCTGCACTAAATTTCAGTGTCAGCGCAAACTATAGCCGACGATACTCAATGTTGAAACCACTCGCCGAGTAAAACTGCTGAAACGGGCTAGACTATACTCACCGTTCCGAGTGTTTTCAAGCAGCGACCGGCTGGCTTCACGATTCTTCCCTCTCCTGCCGTCCGCCCAGCCCCAGCGCCAAATCGTACAGCGGCTTTTTCCGCAACCCGGTCAATTTAGCCGCCACTGCCACCGCCCGGCCCGTCGGAAGTTCCGCCAGCAACACGGTCAGCAACCGGCGAATCTCCGGCGTATCGGCCTCACTTGCCGGTGGCGCACCCTGGGTCAGCAGCACGAATTCGCCCTTGCTGCGCACAGGATCGTCCGCCAGCCAAGTCACAAGTCCATCCAGCGTGTCGCCCTGGACCTGCTCAAACCGCTTGGTCAATTCCCGGGCAATCACCGCTGGCCGGTCACCGCCAAACACCGCCGCCAAATCCGCCAGGGTCTCCGCCACTCGATGACTGGCTTCCAGAAACACCAAGGTTCGCTCCTCCCGAACCAGGGTTTGCAACCGTTCGCGGCGGGCGGCGCCCTTAGCCGGCAAAAAGCCCTCAAACACAAAGCGATCGGTCGGCAATCCCGCCACCGACAGCGCCGCAAGAATGCTGCTCGGCCCCGGCACCGGGATCACCTTCAAACCTTGCCGGCGCAGTTCACGCACCAAGGGAAAGCCGGGATCGCTGATCAGCGGAGTGCCCGCATCCGACACCAGCGCGACCGTTTTTCCTTCCCGTAATAGCCCGGCAATGTGTTCCAACCGGGCGCGTTCGTTGTGTTCGTGCAAGGACAATAGCGATCCAACGATGCCGAAATGCCGCAGTAACTGGCCGGTGTGGCGCGTATCCTCGGCGGCGATGCAATCCACCTCTTGCAACACCCGCAAGGCTCTGGCGCTCAGGTCTTCCAGATTGCCGATGGGCGTTGCGACGACATATAACGCTCCCAGGTGATTGAACAAGCGTTCAATTCCCTCTCCCCCATGAATGGGAGAGAAGGTTGGGGAGAGGGAGTCAGCGCAGTGCATAATCCTGGGCATCCACCACCGCAATCGCCGTCATATTGATGATCCGCCGGGCGCTCGCCGAGCGGGTCAGAATATGCGCCGGTTTCGCCAGACCGAGGGTGATGGGTCCCACCGAAACGCTATTCGTGACTTCCTTGAGCAGGTTATGGGAGATATTCGCGGCGTCGGCATTAGGCATGATCAACAGGTTAGCCGCCCCCTTCAACTGCGAATGCAGGAACACCCGACTGCGCAGTTCCTCGGAAAGAGCCGCATCACCGCGCATTTCGCCGTCCACTTCCAAATTCGGGGCGCGTTGCCGAATCAGTTGCAGGGCCTCGGCCATCTTGCGGGCCTGTTGCGACTTGTGCGAACCAAAGCTGGAATGGGAGAGCAATGCAATTTTCGGCGGCACGAAGCGACTGACTTCCTCTGCTGCCAGCAAGGTAATATCAGCAAGTTGCTCGGCGCTTGGGTCAGTGTTGATGTCAGTGTCGCAGAAAAACAGCGGTCCGTGCGAGGTAATCAGCATGTTCATCGCCGCCGGAGTCCTGACGCCTTCACGCAGGCCGATGATGTCCAGCACATATTCAATATGATCGGGATAGCCGCCGATCATCCCGCACAGCAGGGCGTCGCCGTAACCGAGCCGCAGCAGCAAGGCTCCAATCACCGTGGCGCGGGTGTTGACCCGGATTCTGGCCTTGTTGGGATCGACCCCGTAGCGCCCGCGCAGTCGATGGTATTCCTGCCAACATTCCTCATAGTGGGGATTATTCTGCGGGTCGATCACCTCAAAGTCCTGATCGGGACGAATGCGTAACCCCAGTTCGGCGATGCGTTGTTCGATCCGCCAGCGCCGTCCGATCAGAATAGGCCGGGCCAACTGGTCTTCAACCACGCCTTGCACCGCCCACAACATTCGCTCCTCCTCGGCCTGAGCATAAATCACTCGTTTTGGATCAGCCTTGGCGCGGTTGAACACCGGACGCATGATCAGGCCGGAGCGGTACACCCGTTGACTGAGTTGGGTGCGGTAGGCGGCGAAATCCTGAATCGGGCGGGTGGCGACCCCGCTGTCCATTGCCGCCTTGGCGACCGCCAGCGGCAGAGTCAGCAGCAGGCGTGATTCGAACGGTTTGGGGATCAGATATTCCGGCCCGAAACTGATCGGCTGGTCGCCGTAAGTTGCGGTTTCTTCCTGGGAGTGCGGCTCGAACGCCAATTCCGCCAAGGCACGGACGCAGGCCAGTTGCATCTCCTGATTGATGGTGGTCGCGCCTACATCCAGCGCGCCCCGGAAGATATAGGGGAAGCAGAGGACATTATTGACCTGGTTGGGGTAGTCCGAACGACCGGTCGCGATGATCGCGTCGGGCCGGGCGGCCTTGGCTACTTCCGGCATGATTTCCGGGACGGGATTGGCCAGCGCCAGAATCAGCGGTCTGGCGGCCATGGTTTTGACCATCTCGTCGGTCAATACGCCCGCTTTGGACAGACCGAGGAACACATCCGCGCCGACCATCGCATCCGCCAGAGTGCGCGCGGGAGTGTCAGCGGCATAAGCGGCTTTTTCCGGATCGAGTGGACCCCGGCCCTGATAGATCACGCCCCGGCTGTCGCACACGATGACGTTGCTGCGATTCAGGCCCAGCCCGACCAACAGATCGAGACAGGCAATGCCCGCCGCGCCCGCCCCGGAGGTGACGACTTTGACCTCGCCCATCTCCTTGCCCACCAGCAACAGGGCGTTCAGTACGGCGGCGGCAGTAATGATGGCGGTGCCGTGCTGATCATCGTGGAACACCGGAATTTTCATCCGGTCGCGCAACTGGCGCTCGACCTGGAAGCATTCCGGAGCCTTGATGTCCTCCAGATTGATCCCGCCAAAAGTCGGCTCCAGACTGGCGATGATTTCCACCAGCTTGTCGGGATCATGCTCATTGATTTCGATGTCGAAGACGTCGATCCCGGCGAATTTCTTGAACAACACGCCCTTGCCTTCCATGACCGGCTTGGCGGCCAGCGGCCCGATGTCGCCCAAACCGAGAACCGCGGTGCCATTGGTAATGACCGCTACCAGATTGCCGCGAGCGGTGACGGTGGAGACTTCGCGGGGATCCTGGACAATCACTTCGCAGGCGGCGGCAACGCCGGGCGAGTAGGCCAGCGCCAGATCGCGTTGATTGGCCAGTGGCTTGGTCGGCGTCACTTCGATCTTGCCGTAGGGAAGCATCCGGTGGTAGTGCAGGGCGCGTTCGTTAAAATCGTCAGCCATGGTGCAAACAGCTCCTGAAAAGGGCAGAGTCAAAGGCCGCTAAAATAGCGGAGAACTGGGGTAAAGCCGTAAAACCGGCTATCAAGGCAAACATCGCGCCTCATCAAGGCGAATGGCCAACAGGGATCAGACATCCGGGAGATCGTCATGGTAAAACCGCTGATTCCTGAAGGTGAGGCGCTGCGCCGAGCGTTCCAGTGGCTGATCGACCAAGGTGGGCCTTGCACCCTGCAAACGATCGAACAGGCCAGCTTGCGCTTTGATTTGGCACCGAAAGAGGAGGAATTCCTGCTGCGGCAGTTCGTCCACCACCGGGGTACGGCCAGCGACGATCCGGAGTCAAGCCAATAGCGGGTTGCCGGCGATTCGGCGCGCGAGGCCCACCAGCATCGCCGCGGTCGCACCCCAAATGAAGCGGTTTTGGTAGGGAATGACGTAGTAGCGGCGCGGCTGGCCCTGATAATCCATGCTGTGCTGTTCGTGATGACGCGGGTCCAGAATGAAGTCCAGCGGCACCTCAAACGCATCGGCGACCTCGAAAGCATCGAGTTTCAGGTCAAACGGCGGGGTAACGAATCCGACAACCGGGGTAACCAGAAACCCGGTCACGGTCTGATATAAATCCAGAAAGCCGGCAATTTCGACCACATGGCGGCGATCCAGACCAATCTCTTCCTCAGCTTCGCGCAATGCGGTTTCAACCGGACTGGCGTCTTCCGCTTCGGCCCGGCCACCGGGAAAACTGATCTGGCCCGGGTGATGCTCCAGATGAGCGGTGCGCTGGGTTAGCAACACCATGTAACCTTCGGGTCGCTCGACCAGCGGCACCAGCACCGCCGCCGGAGTCAAGGTCCGCTGCTCGGCAGCGATCCCGGCCACCGCGTAATCGCCAGTGATAGTTTGGATGTGATGGGTCGGATGCAGGCAGCGTCGAATCCGATCCCGCAATTTTGAGTGATTCACGCGGCCTCCGCCGGTAAACCGAATAGCCGCAGATAATTGGCGGTCGTCGTCGCCGCGACCTGTTCCAGCGACTCGCCGCGCAATTGAGCAACAAATTCAGCCACATGGCGTACCCAAGCCGGCTGGTTGGGTTTGCCCCGGTGCGGAATCGGGGCCAGATAGGGTGAGTCGGTTTCCACCAGAAACCGATCCGCGGGTACTCGTCGAGCCGCGTCTTGAATGGGCCTGGCCGCTTTGAACGTGACGATCCCGGAAAATGAGATGTAAAAATTCAGCTCCAGCGCCCGTTCCGCCATCGCCCAATCCCCGGTAAAGCAGTGCAATACCCCGCCGACTTCCGCTGCGCCTTCCTCGGCCAGAATCCGCAAGGTGTCAGCGCCGGCGTCGCGGGTATGAACGATCAGCGGCTTGCCCAGTTGGCGGGCGGCGGCGATGTGGAGGCGGAACCAGTCCTGCTGGCGGGGGGCATAATCGGCGCCATAGTGATAATCCAGCCCGGTCTCGCCAATAGCGACCACCCGCGACTCCTGACCGAGTATCGCCAATTCCGCCACGGTGGGTGCCCGCCCGCCATCCTCGCCGGGATGCACCCCGATCGACAGCGCAATGTGCGGATAGGGTTCGGTCAACCGGGCCAAGGCCGGCACGCTTTCCAGATCGGTCGCCACGCTCAACAACCGCGTCACACCCTGGGCTTTGGCGGCGGTCAGCACTCCGGCCAGACCACCGTCAAATGGGGCCAGATCGAGTCGATCCAGATGGCAATGGGAGTCCACCAGCATCATTGGATTATGGCCTTACATGGTGTTGGTGGGCTGATCGAGACGGGTGTAGCCGGCCAGCAGCGCCTCGATTTTCTTCTGGAGCCGGGGGCTGTCCGCCCCGCCAAACTGGATGCCGACGCCGACCTGCCGACCGCCGGGCGTGGTCCGGTAGTTGATCCAGACCACCTTGCCGGTAATGGCGAAGCGTTCCGGGTCTTCCAGCAGGGTCAGCAGCAAAAACACTTCATCACCCAGTTCAAAGGAGCGTTCGGTCGGGATGAAAATGCCGCCGCTCTTGATAAAGGGCATGAAGCTGGAATGCAGCATCGTCTTGTCCTTGATGGCGAGCGAAATGACGCCTTGCCGGGGAGGTGCCGCCATGATGGTTTCAATCCTTGTTGCAGCAGATTAGCCGTCCGCCGCTTCGCTAAGAAACGCCTCCAACAGTAAAGGCGCGTTGACTTGGGCAGTGGTACACAGGGTATGCAGCCGAACCGCCGCATCCAGCCGTTCAAACAGGACTCGCGGCGCGGGCCGAGCCGCCCAGCGCCGCAATAAGGGCCGCAAATCGGGATGGCTCAAACGTGGAGGTTCGGGATTCATCGGTTTCAATCCTTGTGGTATTGGCTGATCTACTGCGTTCATCCTAAGCCGAATCAGGTCGGTATGCCAACCGATCAGCCAGCGCAAGTTCTCAGCCAAATCGCCCTGCGTCCACGCTTCCGCCGCCAAAATTGGATCGAGTCGGCCCGTCAGAGTCTGGTCGTAACTCTCGGCCAGTTCCCGCCGCCGCCGCCAGCGATCCCCCTCGGCATAGCTCAGGGCCACCAGCGGCGATCCTCCGGCGACATCGAGCATCATGGCCGGATTCAAATCACTGCCAATCCGCGCGGTCAGCCAGGGTAGGGCCAGAGCTACGGAAGGCCGGTCAAAGCGGATGAGCTGACAGCGACTCCGCACGGTGGCCGGCAACCGCGCCGGGCGGGCGGCGACCAGCAACAGCAGACAGGTTCCCGGCGGTTCTTCCAAGGTCTTCAGCAGGCTGTTAGCGGCGTTGACGTTCAACTGATCCGCCGGCTCCAGCAGGGCGATTTTGTAGCCGCCGTATTGCGCGGTATAGCCCAGAAAGGCGCATAAATCGCGAATCTGGTCAATTTTGATGACCTTGCTCTTTTTCTTTTTGCTACTGCCAGTGTCCCCGGTGGACAGATCGCCTTCGCCGCTTTTCTGCTCGTCTTCCGGCTGGACCACGCTGTAGTCGGGGTGGCTGCCCGCCCGAAACAGCCGGCAACTCCGGCATTGCCCACAGGCGTTGCCTTCCGCAGCGGGCGATTCACACAGCAACGCCTGGGCCAGCCGCCGGGCGAACATCAGTTTTCCCAGTCCAGTGGGACCGGCCAACAGCAGCGCGTGGGGCAGGCGATCAGCGGCGCGGCGTTGCTGAACCTGCTGCCACAACGGGTCATGCCAAGGTAAATGTTCGTCCATCAACCGCGCTCCAGCCATTGGGCGAGAACGCTCTTTACCTCAACCCGCACCCGTTCAACCGACCGGGCGGCGTCGATAATCCGGTAACGCTCAGGTACTTGCCGCGCCAGGTCGAGATAGGTCATTCGCACCCGCTCGAAAAAGTCCACCGTTTCCCGTTCAAACCGATCCGCCGCACCGCGTTTTCCGGCTCGCGCCAGACCCACAGTGACCGGCAAATCCAACAGCAGGGTTAAATCCGGGCGGAGATCGCCCTGCACCCAGTTTTCCAAAACTGCAATTTGCGCCATCGGCAACCCGCGCCCGCCGCCTTGATAGGCGTAGGTGGCGTCGGTGAACCGGTCACATAGCACCCACTGTCCTGCTGCCAGCGCCGGACGGATGACCCGTTCCAGATGTTCAGCCCGGGCGGCGAACATCAACAGGGTTTCGGTGGTCAGCGCCATACCATCAGCGCGATGCCCAAGGAGTAGCGCACGAAGCTCCTCGCCCAAGCCGGTGCCACCCGGTTCGCGGGTCAGCGTGACCGGGCAACCCGACTGTTCCAAAAATTCACGCATGAAAGCCAGTTGCGTAGTTTTACCCGCGCCCTCACTGCCTTCGATCGTGATAAATCGGCCCGTCATGTCATTTTGCCTTCAACTGATAGCGTTTAACCGCCTGGTTATGTTCTTCCAGCGTCCGGGAGAACACATGACCGCCTTCACCATTGGCGACGAAATACAGCGCATCGCCGGACGCGGGCTGGACCGCGGCAATCAACGCCGCCGCGCCAGGTAATGCAATCGGGGTCGGCGGCAAGCCTTTGCGCGTATAGGTGTTGTAAGGCGCGTCGGTCAGGAGGTCTTGCCGGCGCAGATTGCCGTCAAATGCCGCGCCCAAGCCATAAATCACCGTAGGATCGGTTTGCAGCGGCATGTCTCTTTGCAAGCGCCGGATAAAAACGCCGGCAATTTGCGCCCGTTCCGCCGTCTGTCCGGTTTCCTTCTCGATGATCGAGGCCAGAATCAGGGCCTGTTCGGGATCGTGCAACGGCAGGTTGGGCGCGCGGTGACCCCAGAAGTCCACCAGTCGCTGGTCCATCGCGATCAACGCCCGTTGCAGAAAAGCCTGGTCGCGGGTTCCAGCGGGAAAATGGTAAGTATCGGGGAAAAACCGCCCTTCAGGATGGATGCCGGGCCGGCCCAGTCGGGCCATGATCCCGGCATCACTGAGGTCTTGCAGGGTATGGATGAGCTTGGGCTGTTCCGCCAGCGCCTGGCGCAATTGCCGAAAGGTCCAGCCTTCCACCACCGTCAGCGCGTGTTGAATGACCTGACCGGCGGCGATTCGCTCCAGCAGGCTGCGGGGGGTCATGCCGGGAATGAGCGCGTATTCGCCGGCCTTGAGCCGGGGGGCCAATCCGCTAAACCGGGCATAGACTTCCAGATAGATCGTCGAACGTAACAAGCCCGGCGGGCGCTGCAATGCCTGGGCGATAGCGCCAATCCCCATCCCCGGCTTGACCTCCAAGGTCAGCCCACCGCTGGGAACGCCGAGCGGGGTGTTGATAAATGCGCGGTAATCCGCGTAACCGAGATACAGCGCCGGAGCGAAGATCAGCGCCAGCGCAGTCAGGCTCAGCAACCATCGGCGCAGCCCGGTGGAACCCGCCATGCCCTCACCTCAATCGGCGTACCGTGCGCAGAGGTCTACTCCAGCGCCCGGAATACCACCGTGCCATTGGCGCCGCCAAAGCCAAAGGAATTGGACAACGCAACCTTGATGCGCCGTTCCTGAGCGGTGTGCGGCACATAGTTCAGATCGCAACCTGGCTCGGGATGGTCCAGATTGATGGTCGGCGGGGCAACCTGATCACGGATCGCCAACACCGAAAAGATCGCCTCGACCCCGCCCGCCGCCCCCAGCAAATGGCCAGTCATTGACTTGGTGGAACTCATCGCCAACCGGTAAGCGTGATCGCCGAACACGGCCTTGGCTGCATCGCTTTCGATCTTGTCACCAGCCGGAGTTGAAGTACCGTGCGCATTGATGTAGTCCACCGCCTCGGGATTGATCCCGGCATCGCGCAGGGCGTTGAGCATGGCCCGCCGGGCGCCATCGCCATCGGGCTGCGGCAAGGTCATGTGATAAGCGTCGCCGCTCATCCCGAACCCGATCAGCTCGGCATAAATCTGCGCCCCCCGCTGCCGGGCGTATTCGTACTCTTCAAGTACCACCACCCCGGCCCCATCGCTCAGCACAAAACCATCGCGATCTTTATCCCACGGCCGGCTGGCTTGCTCCGGCTGCTCGTTACGGCTGGACAGGGCGCGGGCGGCAGCGAAGCCGCACAGTCCAGTCGGGGTGGTCGCCATTTCTGCGCCCCCCGCCAGCATCACGTCGGCATCGCCATAGGCGATCAGCCGCCCGGCCAGGCCGATGCTGTGCGTACCTGTGGTACAGGCCGTCACCACCGCCAGATTCGGCCCCTTGATCCCGTACATGATCGACAAGTTGCCAGACACCATATTGATGATGCTCCGGGGGACGAAGAACGGGGTCAGCTTGCGCGGCCCGCCCTTGAGAAACGAAGCATGACCGTCCTCAATGCCCGGCAGACCGCCGATCCCGGAACCGATAAAAGTCCCGATCCGTTCGGCGTTGGCCTCGGTGATCTCCAGCCCGGAATCCTGGATCGCCTGCACCGCGGCCCCGATCCCGTAATGAATGAAGGCGTCCATCTTGCGGGCTTCCTTGACATTCAGGTACTGCTCAACCTGAAAATCCTTGACCGCCCCGCCGATTCGCACCGGATAAGTGCTGGCATCAAAAGCAGTAATCGGACCGATCCCGCTGCGCCCGGCCAGAATATGGGTCCAGGCCGTCTCCACGGTGCTGCCAACCGGAGACACCATACCCATGCCAGTTACTACCACGCGCCGCTTGGCCACGGAGTACTCCTCGTTCGTGCGTTTGTTTGTTTATTATTTCAATCCTTGTTGTCTTGGATTAGCCATTGCGGCCGGCCCCGGGGCTTAAAACGACACCCTCAACCGAGATGCGACAAGATATAGTCAATCGCCTGCTGCACCGTGGTAATTTTCTCGGCATCCTCGTCGGGAATTTCCAGCTCAAATTCCTCTTCCAGCGCCATCACCAGTTCCACGGTATCCAGAGAATCCGCGCCCAGGTCTTCGACAAAATTAGCATCGGTAGTAACTTGTTCTTCCTTCACCCCGAGTTGCTCAATGATGATTTTCTTGACGCGCGCTTCGATGTTGCTGATGTCAGTCATGATGGTTTGCTTCCTCGTTGTTTCAATTCAAACCCGCCTTTGCCAACAGACAAAATCCGGCGGAGGTTTCACCCGTTCACCCAAATCCTGGAACGATCTCGGGATATATTCCAGATACGGCGGTTTCCGGTTCCGGCACCGCTGGCCGGTCAGCGCGGATGCCGCCCATTCTAGCCATTAGCTGCGGTCACGCCATATACATCCCGCCATTGATATGCAAGGTTTCACCGGTAATGTAGGCCGCATCCGCCGAGGCCAGAAACGCCACGACTTTGGCGACCTCCTGCGGTTCGCCCGGCCGTTGCAGCGGAATCGTTGCGATCAGCGCCTGCCGCTGCGCTTCCGGCAGGTTGCGGGTCATGTCGGTTTCGATCCAGCCCGGCGCTACCGCGTTGACGGTGATGTTGCGCGAGCCGACCTCGCGAGCCAGCGATTTGGTAAAGCCGAGGACCCCGGCCTTGGCCGCTGCGTAGTTGGCCTGGCCGGCGCTGCCGACCGCTCCAACCACCGAGGCGATGTTGATGATTCGCCCGCGCTGGGCTTTCATCATGCCGCGCAACACGGCTTTGCTCAGCCGGTAGACTGAAGACAGATCGGTGTTGATGATCGTGGCCCATTCCTCTTCCTTCATCCGCAGCAGCAAGTTGTCACGGGTCGCGCCGGCGTTGTTGACCAAAATGGTCAGCGCTCCAAACAGTTGCACCGCCACCTTGACTACCGCCTCGACCGCCACCGGATCGGTGACGTTCAACGCCAAACCGCGCCCGGCGATCCCGCGTTCAGATAGATCCTGGGTGATCGCTTCAGCGCCGGTTTCAGTGGTCGCCGTGCCAATCACGGTCGCGCCGCATTGCCCCAGCTCGCGGGCGATAGCTTGGCCGATGCCCCGACTGGCCCCGGTCACCAGGGCAATTTCACCATTCAACCTCATCGGAATCTCCTAATACTTGAGCAGTACCGCGCCCCAGGTAAAACCACCGCCGAAGCCTTCCAGCAGTACGGTATCGCCACGCTGGATACGACCGTCGCGCACCGCCACGTCCAAAGCCAGAGGCACCGACGCCGCCGAGGTGTTGCCATGGGTACGCACACAATCGATCATGCGTTCCGTCGGCAAACCCAGCCGTTTGGCGGTGGCCGTCAGAATGCGGCGGTTGGCTTGATGCGGGATCAGCCAGTCCACGTCGGCAACGGTCATCTGATTGGCGCTCAGAATCTGTTCGGCGATGTCCTTGAGGGTGGTCACGGCCACTTTGAAGACTTCGCTGCCGCGCATTTCAACAAAGGCGGTATTCTGACGAGTCTGCTCGTAGCCGCTGGACACTCCAGCCGGAACCCACAGCAGTTCCTTATAACGACCGTCCGCGCCTAACCGGCTGTCAATGATGCCGGGTTGATCAGCCGCTTCCAGAATGACCGATCCGGCCCCGTCGCCAAACAGGATGCATGTGCCGCGATCCTGCCAGTCAATGATCCGGGTGAAGGTATCCGCCCCCACCACCAGCGCCCGCCGCGCCGCGCCGGTCCGAATGAACCGGCTGGCAATGTCCAAAGCGTAGACGAAGCCGGTGCAAACCGCTTGCACATCAAAGGCCGGGCCGCCATAACAGCCGAGCCGGTGTTGCAACTGGGTGGCGACGCTGGGAAATACATGATCGGGGGTGGTGGTGCCGAGGATAATCAAATCAAGGTCGCGAGGTTCCAGTCCTGCGGCGTCCAGTGCCCGGCGGGAGGCGTGTTCAGCCAGATCGCAGGTCGTTTCCCCTGGTGCGGCAATATGGCGTTCCTCAACCCCGGTACGCTCGACAATCCAATCCGCCGTTGTCGCGATCAATTGTTCAAGATCGGCGTTGGTCAGCACCTTTTCTGGCAGATAGCCGCCGGTTCCCGTGATTCTGGCGTAGTTCAAAGCGCTTGCCTCGCGGCGTGGAGGGCGGCCAGATGGGCGGCGATCCGTTGTGGCACCGCCTGTGCGACTTCCAGCATCGCGACTTGAATGGCGTTGGCGAACGCCAGAGCGTCAGCGCCACCGTGACTCTTGATGACGATGCTCTGCAAGCCGAGCAGGCTGGCGCCGTTGTAGCGGCGGGGATCGATTTTGCGACCGAAGGCCCGCAGCACGGGCAAAGCGATCAGTCCGGCCAGTCGAGTCAGCGGGTTGCGCTTGAATTCGCCCGTCAGGTAATGCCGAACCAGTTTGGCGACGCCTTCGCTGCTTTTGAGCGCGATATTGCCGACAAAGCCGTCGCACACCACCACGTCCACATCGTCCAGATAGATGCCGTCACCTTCCACAAACCCGATGTAGTGCAGATCGCTGGCAGCCAGCAACCGGACAGCGCCCCGGACCTGTTCATTGCCCTTAATGTCTTCTTCGCCAATGTTCAGCAGCCCGACCCGGGGATGCTCAATGCCGTTGACCTCGGCCAGCACTGATCCCATCACCGCAAATTGCAGCAGATGTTCAGCCTTGCTGTCCACGTTGGCTCCCAGGTCGAGGACCCGGGTATGACCGCGCACGGTAGGCAAGGTGGCGCAAATGGCTGGACGATCAATGCCGGGCAGGGTTTTGAGGACAAAGCGCGAAGTGGCCATTAACGCCCCGGTATTGCCCGCGCTGACGCAAGCGTCGGCCTCGCCCTGCTTGACCAGGTTGATCGCTACCCGCATCGAGGAGTCTTTTTTGAGCCGCAACGCCTGGACGGGCGATTCATCCATGCTGACCCATTGTGAGGCGTGGCGAACCACGATGCCGGGATGACCTTTGGCTTTGAGGCGGGCGAGTTGGGCGGTCAGGATGTCGTCCTGCCCGACCAGAATCAGCCGCAGGGGCCCATCGGTCGCGTTTAGCGCCTGCAACGCCGCAGGCACCACGACTTCGGGGCCAATATCGCCGCCCATGCCATCCACAGCGATGGTGAGGGGGCGGGTCATGGAGGGGAGAAGCGGGTCATTGTGGCCAGACCGGGAGGCGAGTGAGCCGGGACATGGGGACCGGAGGATTACTCTTCGCTGGCCGCAGTCACCGGTACGCTGATGATCTGGCGACCCCGGTAGAAACCCTTGGGGGTCATATGATGGCGGCGGTGCAGTTCGCCAGAGGCGCTATCGATGGATAACATGGGGGTGGTCAGCGCGTCGTGGGAACGGCGCATTCCGCGCTTGGAAGGCGTTTTGCGACTTTTTTGTACAGCCATGACTTAACAGCTCCTCTTGGAATCGGGTAACAGCGACGCCAATAACCCAAAAGGCCGGCGTTGCTCCGCAATGAACGCCGGATCAGGCGCTCCGTAACCGTGGGCCTCGCATTCCCGCTGATCCGCATGGCGGGGAATCTGGGGCAAAGCCAGCAATAATTCATCTTCCACCAGATCAGCGACCGACATGGCGCAGTCCGGGGAAGCCAACAGCGGTTCATAGTCGTCGGGCAGGCGGGCGGCCTCAGCCTCGGTGCGAACCAGTCCCAGCCGCACTGCCACCTCCAGCGGCCACCGCAGCGATCCTAGACAGCGCTGGCAGGTCAGTTCGACTTCGGTTCGCAGGCAACCGGTAATGAACGGTAACCCTTGCCCATTTTTCCCCGCACTCAGATCGATGCTGACTACGCCGTTGGCCGGGTTCATTAGCGCCATCAGGCGCGGTAGTTTGTCCAGCGCCAAATCGCCAGTCAACCGCCCGTTGTCAGCAGCGAGTTGCCAAGGATAGAGCTTGTCAGGGAGCGATGGGGTCAGCATAGGGCGCGAAATATATAGGCCTGTCTGATTCTTGTCAAAATCAAAGCTGGATTTCGCATAATTGGCCTTATCCGCGCTGCATTCCGCAAGGCGTTCACTGAGGGATTGCCATGTCCGCAACCTTATCTGACGGTCGCTGCCTGATCCTGGCTTCGACCTCGTCCTTCCGTCGCGAACTGCTGGCGCGCCTCGCCCTGCCGTTCACGGTACAAGCGCCGGATGTGGATGAAACGGGCCGGCCCGGTGAACATGCGCCGGCCCTGGTCGCCCGGCTGGCCGAAGCAAAGGCTGCTGCAGTCGCCCGCCAGCAGCCGGCGGCCTTGGTTATTGGTTCGGATCAGGCGGCGGTGCTGGATGGCGCGATCATCGGCAAGCCCGGCAATCACGAAGGAGCGGTGGTGCAATTGCAGCGGGCGGCGGGCCGAACAGTGGTTTTTTACACGGGACTGTGCCTGCTGGACAGCGCCAGCGGCCACCGGCAAATTGCGGTGGAGGAATTCCGGGTGGTCTTCCGGGCGCTGACGCCCGCCATGATCGAAGCCTATTTGCAGCGGGAGCAGCCGTATCAATGCGCCGGCAGCTTCAAATCCGAGGGGTTGGGCATTGCGCTGTTCGAGCGGCTGGAAGGCGCTGATCCAACCAGTCTGATCGGGTTGCCACTGATCCGGTTGACCCGAATGCTGGAGGCGGCGGGGGTGATGGTGCTGTGACCGGCCGGGCGAACCCGCTACGCACGGTGATTACCCGAATTGCGCGTCACCCACACCGGCGAAACAGCGCTTAT
Source organism: uncultured Candidatus Competibacteraceae bacterium (assembly GCA_903879705.1). Classification (GTDB taxonomy): domain Bacteria; phylum Pseudomonadota; class Gammaproteobacteria; order Competibacterales; family Competibacteraceae; genus RXIV01. Next base: position 21,863 of record CAIRMO010000105.1, read on the forward strand.
GGGGATACCACGGCCAGTGGCAGCTCCAGTCATTCTGTCCCTTCATAAAGCTCCGCTAGCCGAACGGTCAGATTGGCGCAAGGCAAGGTCAATTCCGCCGCCGGATCGCGAAATTCGGTCAGTCGCCACTCATTGCCTTCGCGCCGGTGCAACATGGCGATCATCCGATCCTGATCCAACAGCAAATAGCCTTGCAGACTGTCCAGCCGGGTATAGGCAAACAGCTTTTCCCGTTGATCGACCCGGGCTGTCCCGCCAGACAGGACTTCCACGATCAAACAGGGCCGGGTGCGGTAATACGGTTCACGGTCCTTCGGGTCGCAACAAACCATGACATCCGGGTAATAAAAAATGTCCTGCCTCAATTGCTGCAAATGAAGCTTGACATCGACAACAAAGACTTCGCAGGGCGTTCCGCGCAGATGGCCGATTAACCGCTCAGCCAGATTAAGGGTAATTCGGTTATGCCGGACACTGGCTCCAGCCATCGCGTAAATCTCGCCATTGATATATTCGTGCTTAACCTCGCTGCTTTCTTCAAAGGCCAGATAGTCAGTCACCGAAAGCCAGTGGGATTTGAGTTGAGCGGCCATTCATTGTTCTCCTTCCAGTCGAGTTGAACTGCGATTATAGCAATCCTGCCCCAGTAGATTATCGCCACTGCGCCATGCCGTCCATGCCCAGTCCGTTCCGCAGAGCTGCACTTAAACTGGCCTGGGTTTCATCAAACAGCCGATCCAGCCAGCGCGTGTGTTTGGTGTAATCGACGATGGTTTTTTCCTTGATCACCTCTTCAGCGACCGAGCGGGTGCTGCCCAGCGCATCGACCAGCCCTAATCCGACGCCTTGTTCCCCCGTCCACATCAGTCCACTGAATACGTCCGGGTTATCCTTCAACCGTTCGCCCCGACCTTGTTTGACCGCAGTGATAAATTGCTGGTGAATCGCATCCAGCATTCCCTGTAAATGCTTGACTTCCTCTAGATTGACCGGCTTGAACGGATCAAGAAAGTCTTTATTGCTCCCAGCCGTGTAGGCCCGCCGTTCTACCCCGATTTTGGCGATAGCGTCAGTAAAACCGAAGCTGTCCATCCGCACTCCAATAGAACCCACGATGCTGGCTTTATTGGCGTAGATATTCTGTGCGGCCGCTGCAATGTAATAACCACCGGAAGCACAAACATCGCTGGTCACTGCATGAACCGGAATGTTGGGATGCTGCTGGCGCAGCTTCTTAATCTCATCGTAAATCTCGCCGGACTGCACCGGACTGCCGCCAGGACTGTTGATTTCAAGGATTACCCCGGCGGTTTTATCGTCCTTGAAGGCTTTGCGCAACGCTTCAATCACATTTTTAGCGCTGGCTTCAGTGCTACTGGCAATCAGCCCGTCGATGCGAACCAGCGCTGTATGCTTTTTGGCGGACGCGGTCACCGCAGTCGTGTCGAGACTGTCCGGCCACGCCAGAAACAGCAATCCGACCAGATAGCCAAAGAACAGGAATTTGAAGAAAATTCCCCAGCGCCGCGCCCGCCGTTGTTCAGTCACAGCGGCAAACGCCAATTTAGTTAAAGCCTCACGCGCCCAGCGATCATCGCCGGGCAGATTCGGAGTCAGGTCAGCCATAGTTACTCTCTCTTGGATCGGCGTTGATGGGCCGAACCAAGATGGCTCAGCACGGTTTTCAAATCATTGTCCAACGGGGCGCTGACCGCAATCTCACGCCCGCCTAGTGGCAGATTCAAGCTATGCGCATGCAGAAACAAACGGCGCAAACCGTACTGTTCCGCCATCAGCCGGTTGAATCCAGCATCGCCGTATTTGTCATCGCCGGCCACGGGGTGGCCAACATGGGCAGCATGAACCCGAATCTGATGGGTGCGGCCGGTCAAGATGTTCGCTTCCAGCAGTGAGGCTGGCTTGAACAGACTCACCGGCTGGAAGCGGGTCCGTGCGGGCTTGCCATCCTCCAGAACTTCGACCATCCGCTCGCCGCCGCGCAGCACGTTGCGCCGCAACGGCTGATTGACTTCCCGCGGGCCGTGATTCCAATAGCCGCACACCAGGGCAAGGTAGCGTTTCTCCACCTGTCCGACCCGGAACGCCTGCTGAATCAGCCTTAAAGCGGCAGGCGTGCGGGCCAGCGCCAGACAGCCGCTGGTATCGCGATCCAGCCGGTGGGCCAGCTCCAGAAACGGATCGTCAGGGCGCATGGCCCGCAGCAACTCAATCACCCCGTAATCAAGGCCGCTGCCTTTATGCACCGCCAGCCCGGCCGGCTTATCCAGCACCAGAATCTCGCGATCCTCATACAGCACCGCGTTTCGCAATTGCTCGGCCAGTGCTGGCGGCGGGCGCAATGGCCGTTCATCCGGTTCGCTCAACCGCACCGGTGGAATCCGCAGTCGGTCACCGGTTTGCAGACGGCGATCGGGTTGAACCCGTCCACCATTGAGCCGCACCTCGCCCTTGCGCAAGATACGGTAAATCAGGCTCTTGGGCGCGCCCTTGAGTTCACGCAGCAGAAAATTATCGAGGCGCTGGCCAGCGTAATCAGCAGTAATCTCCAAATAGCGCACGCCGCCAGGAGAGGGAGAATCAGGCATAGTTTGAAGCCTATGGATCGGGCTGTTATAGTTGCGAGCGTTGTCGCCGATTGGCCCCAAGGGCCGGCGAAACTGGATAAATAACGATACTCGGTTTTCGCACCCGCACGCCAGTGATCCGGCGGGCGGGGTTTGTTCAACGGACTCACCGGCCGCTCGCTCTCCCTTTTTGAGCGGCTCTCAACCGCGCTCCCAGCCGGCTGTCACGACCTTAAGGCGTATCGGGGTTCGCCCGACATTCTGGATCTTACCACTCCCGGGCCGTTCCTTATCCCAGCCACGCCCACGGCGACAACCCCGACACTGCCGGCGATGGTCGAGCGCAAGGAAGCCAAGCTAATGAAAAGAATGCTGATTAATGCAACTCAGCAGGAAGAGTTGCGAGTAGCCATGGTGGACGGCCAGCGTTTGTATGACCTCGACATCGAAACTCCCTCGCGGGAGCAGAAAAAAGCCAACATTTATAAAGCCCGCGTCACCCGGGTTGAACCGGCGCTGGAAGCGGCTTTCATCGAATATGGCGCCGACCGGCACGGCTTTCTGCCGTTCAAGGAAATCAATCGCAGCTACTTTGATCCCCACGCTGAAAGTAACCGCCCCAGCATCCGCGAGGCGATCCGCGAAGGCCAGGAGATCATGATTCAAGTGGAGAAGGAGGAGCGCGGCAACAAGGGCGCGGCGCTGACCACCTTTATCAGCCTGGCTGGCCGCTATCTGGTACTGATGCCCAATAATCCTCGCGCCGGCGGGGTGTCGCGGCGGATTGAGGGCGAAGACCGCCAGGAATTGCGCGAGGCGATGAGTAGCCTCGATATCCCCGATGGCATGGGTCTGATCGTGCGGACCGCCGGCGTTGGCCGCTCGCAGGAAGAATTGCAATGGGATCTCGATTACCTGCTGAATTTGTGGCGGGCGATTGAAACCGCCGCCCCCCAGAAAAAAGCCCCGTTCCTGATCTACCAGGAAAGCAACATCATCATTCGCGCCCTGCGGGATTATTTGCGCGCCGACATTAGTGAAATCCTGATCGACAATGCTGCGGTATACCGTCAGGCCCAGGATTTCATGCAGCAGGTGATGCCGCACAACCTGAACAAGCTCAAGCCCTATCAGGACAGCATCCCGCTCTTCACCCGGTTCCAGATTGAATCGCAGATCGAAACCGCCTATCAGCGCGAGGTCAGCCTGCCTTCCGGCGGGGGGATCGTGATTGATTACACCGAGGCGCTGGTCTCGGTGGACATCAACTCGGCCCGCGCCACCAAGGGCAGCGACATCGAGGAAACCGCGCTGACCACCAATCTGGAAGCCGCCGACGAAGTGGCCCGACAAATGCGGTTGCGCGATCTGGGTGGACTGATCGTCCTTGATTTCATTGACATGAGCATCGCCCGCAATCAGCGCGAAGTCGAAACCCGGTTGCGCGAGGCGCTGAAAATGGATCGCGCCCGGGTCCAGGTCGGGCGGATTTCCCGCTTCGGCCTGCTGGAAATGTCGCGGCAGCGGCTACGACCTTCGCTGGACGAGGCCAGCCATGTGGTCTGCCCGCGCTGCAACGGCCAAGGCACGATCCGCAATGTCGAATCGCTGGCCCTGAGCCTACTGCGGCTGATCCAGGAGGAGGCGATGAGAAATCGCACCGGGCGGGTGGTTGTGCAATTGCCGATCAAGGTCGCCACCTTCCTGCTGAATGAAAAGCGCGACGTGATCCGCGCTATGGAGCAGCGCCACCGGGTCGGGGTGCTGCTGATTCCCAACCAAACGCTGGACACCCCCCATTTCAAGCTCAGTCGGCTGCGGACCGACGAGTTATCCGAAACTCAGCGGCTGTCCTACAACCTGGCCGAGAACTACGAGGAGCAATACGAGCTGCCCACCGGCGCCGTGCCGCGGGATGCTGACGAGGAAGCGCTGGTCAAGAGCCTTTCACCGACGACGCCGATCCCGCCGCCCCCGGTTCCGACCGCCAAACCCGAAGCCAACCCCGGTTTCTTTGGCTGGCTGTGGGGCAATCTGTTTGGGCAACCGCCACTACCGGCCAAAGAGGAGCGTTCTGCCACACAATCGGGACCCCGTCCACCTAAGCCGGAGCGGCAACGTCGCGATCGGTCGGGCCGGCGTAATGAGGCCGAATCGGCGGCGGTGACGCCCGTCTCCAAACCGGTTGCCACTCCGCTCGTCCCCGAACCGGTTGTTGCTGCGTTGACACCAGTCATTGAAGCGGCACGGCGGGAACCCAAGCCGGTGATCGAGCCGGCCGCCGCCCCGATTGAAAGCGTTGGCGAACTCCCGGTCGAATCGGAGGAAGAAGCCGCTAGCCGCAGCCGACGTGGTCGGCGTGGCGGGCGGCGGCGGCGGCGCGGCGAAGCGGGTGACGAAAACATCGATACCGGCGAAACGACTCCGGCCCTGCCGCACGCTCCTGAACCGGTCGTCGCTGCACCATCGCCGGCCACAGGGCCGCTCCCGCCGCAACGGCGCATTCGCAGTGGTCGCCCCCGCTTGCCCCGTGAAATCCTGGCCGCCGCCGCAAAGGCCGCGGCGGCTGCCCAGGAGTTGCCGGTCGATCTAACCGAATTGCCTGCGCCGCCGCCCTCAATCCTGGAATATCCCGATGCTCGGGAGACGGTGGAACCGGTGGAACCGGTGGAACGGGTGGAACCGGTAGAACCGGTAGAACCGGTGGCTCCGCCCGTCGTGGAGAGGGTTGCCGAAACCTTGGAATCAGTTCCCACGGTCTTGACAGAATCCTTGCCGACCGACGCGGTTGCGCCAATGGTTATGGTGATGGCTGCGCCGGTCGAGCCGGTGCCGAAAGTTGAACCCGTGTTGGAGGAAACGGTTGAAGCCGCGGCTGAACGGGAAGTCGTTATCCCGGCCGTCATGGCGGAACCCGCGGAACCGCCCGCGCCTACAGCGCCGGAATTCATTCAACCCGTAGCTGATTCCCCGCCGGATCCCGCCGCCGAATCCAGGCCGACGGTTTGAACGCTCGATAAACGCAAAAGGGGCTGAAATTTCAGCCCCTTTTTTATGATAGCCAAAGTCAACTTTAATCCTCATTCTAAATTTTCCTGTGATAATGCCAATTTCCAGTAGGTTTTCGCATTCAGGTCTCCTGGGTTTCGTCATACCTGCTTTCGCGGGTATGACGAACGGGGCGGTTTTTGACCTGAAAAAGATAAAATCTATCGGGAAACAGCATACGAGGGGTTGCGACGTGGGACTGGATCGTTGTCTTCACTCAACCCTTTGATCCTGTTAAAACATGCTAATTGCGCTTGTCCGCCCCATAGTTCATATCACAGAAAAATTCACAGGATCGCAGGCTTCGTTTGATCCGTTCGCCCTGACGCTTCGACCGACTCAGAGATTGAGGGACGATTCATTACCCCTCCGGCGCGACTTGTTCAACCTGGGCGAACAGCGGCCCGAATACCGTCAGCGCTAATTCCACAAATTCCTCGTCCAGCGGGTCAGTGCCCCGGAACGCTAATTGATAGTAAGCGTCATTTCGCTCAGCGCGGTTGTCGCCATAGACGCTGCCTTCCCACGTCTTGCGTGCCTCCCGCAACGCTTTATCCGTATCCTGATTTTTGTCCTTGCGCAGCGTTTCAACATAAGTTAACGCGCTTTTTGGAAAAAAATGCTGGAGTCGCTGCAAACCTTGCCAGTACAGCTCCAGCAAGATCCGCAAATGGGCATCCGCCCCCTCAACCGGTGCCAACTCCACTTCCCGATCCTCCGCCACCCAATGACTGTGCCGCGCTGCGCCATCCGCCGCGACCGCGTTCAGGGTCAGATGATGCAACCACAGGTTCAGATAATCATTGGCTTTCATGCCCGCCAGCCGGTAGCCCAGCCAACCGTGCGGGGTCAGACCGCCCACCTGACCGGTCAGGCGAAACTCGCCCAGCGGCAAATCGACTACCAGCGGTTCCCCGGCGCGGCGCGGCAACACCCGCCCCAATCGTCCGGCAAAGCGCACCACCCGCTCCTGCGCCTGGGTAAACACGCATTCGCCGATCTGGCCGTGCGGCAAGCCCCCACCCGCCCGCACAATCGTGTTCATCTCCGCTGCCGGATGCCGATCCAGATGCAGCTCCAGCATCTCCTCCAGCAGTTGATAGCGCTCCAGTCCGTCGAGGACAAACGGTTCGCGGGTCGCCAAGGCCACCTCGCCCTCTTCCGGGCGGACGCCTAACCGTTCCCGCAACAGCCAGCGGGCAGGATTCTTGAAAAACCGGATCAAGCCCTCCAGCGTCACGGTGCGCAGCGTCGGGTCCGGTTCGGGCAAATCCGCCGTTAGCAGGGGCGCGGCATCCTGCTCGCCACGGCCAGCCTGCCGGCTCGCAGCGACCCATTCCCGCGCATAGCTGAACCGGCGGGGATCGCCACTGAAATAGCGCCGGCTAAACACCTGCAAGGGATGGCGAACCACGAGTTGCTGACTGGCCCGGCGGCCATCGACGCACTGAAAACCGCGATCCAGGGTATCCAGCCACTCGCTGACCAGCACCGACGGCGGCAATACCGAGTTGTCGCGGATGTTCTGGCCCACATAGCTGAGATAAAAGCAGCGCCGGGCCGACAGCAGGGTTTCCAAAAACAGATAGCGGTCGTCCTGACGGCGGGAGCGGTCACCGCGCCGGAACTGGCTGGACATCCGGTCAAAGCTGACGGGCCGGTGCGGGCGCGGATAGGCGTCATCGTTCATGCCGATCAGGCACACCACCGGAAACGGAATGCTGCGCATCGGCACCATCGCGCAACAGGTGACGCCGCCACCCAGAAACCGCGCCGCGCCGCTCTCCGGGACATTCAACTGGCTGCGCAGCGCCGCCTTGATCACCGCCAGCGTGACCGGTTCGGCAAACCCGGCCCCTTCGGTATTCGTGCGTAGGGTTTCCAGCGCCCGGCGAATCAGTTGCAATTCATTTTCCTCGCGGTCGCGGGGATCAAAAAACTGCTCCAGCACCGCATGAAGCGCCGTCACCCAATCTGTCAGCGGGCGACGTTCCCGCAACCGGGCGTCCAGCCCGAACAGCGTCTCGGTAAAGCCATACAAGCCGCCAAGCGCCTGCGCGTCGCCGCCTTCAACCTCGTCATAGGGCAGGATGCCGCCGTACAGATTGCGGCCTTCCCCCGGCAGCGCGTAACCGAGCAACAGCCGATCCAGTCCGGCCCGCCACGTATGTTCAGCGGTGGCCGGCAATTGCCACAGGCTCTTGATCCCGGCGTCAATCCCCCAGCGAATCCCGGTCTCCCGCACCCAGCGCCGAACCCGTGTCAGGTCGTCTTCGCTCAGTCCGAACCGTCGCCGCACCGCCGAGGGCTCCAGCAGACTCAACACTTGCACCGCGTCAAAGCGCCCGCCGCCCAAATCCAGCAGTTGAAAAAAGACTTCGACTAGCGGATTTTCGGTTTGAAGGCCTTGATCGGCAATGCTGAACGGAATTCGTCGATCAGCCGACACGGTGTCGAACACGGCCTCGATCAGCGGCCCGTAGGCGGCGATGTCCGGGGCCATCACGATCACATCGGAAGGGCGCACGTCCCGGTGCGCCTCGAACAGCGCCAGCAATTGATCGTGCAACACTTCCACTTCACGCATCGGCCCGTGACAGACGTGGACCTGCACCGAGCGATCCGCGGGTTGCAACAGCAACAGCGGGCAGTCGTCACTGCCCCGGTCGCGCAAATGGAGAATGTCGGCTTGCACTTGCTGGAGCAAATTCGTCCCGACCGGTTCAGTGAAGTCATCGGTTTCCGCTCGGGGATAGGCTTGCAGCCCGTCAATGAAATCCCGGCCCTGCTTGCCCAGCGAGGCCAGCAGCGGATTGCCGACTGTCAGATAGGCTTCCTCCGGATCGATGTCCTCGCCCAGCCGGGCGAGATCGCGCTCGGCCAGAATGTCGCCCCAGTATTCCTGACAAGGATTGAGCAGGAACAAATGCACATCGAGATAACGGGCCAGACCGGCCAGCAGCTCCAGATACAGCGGCGGCAGCGCGGCGATGCCAACGATGGCGACCCGCTCCGGCAACCGGCGGCGGTTGACCTCGCCGTGATCCAGCGCGATGCGGAATCGATGCTGTACCTGCACCCGGTGGGCTTCGCCGCTGTGCCCCAGCCGCCGCCACAGTTCCGCCTGCCAGTGATCGTCCTGGCCCGCCTCCCATTTTTCGATCCAGTCCGGGCGGTAGATCAGATATTGATCGAAACAGTCGGCCAGACGGACCGCCAGTTCATAGCGGCGGAAATCGTCATCACCGGTCCCCAGATAGGCGCGGGGTTCGGCAAAGCGCGGTGCATCCTCCATGTTCCGCAGCAGGGTCATCAATCGCCAGGTCAGGACCGGTTTCTCAAAGGCCGAGGTCGGCGGCAGGTAGCGCAATACCGCCCGGCTCATCTCCCAGAGAAAGGTGGCGGGAAACTGGAAGCTCAGGTTGGCGCAAACGCCGAGCCGGTCAGCCAGGCGCAACGCCAGCCAGCGGGCCATGCCGTTGCTTTGGGTGACGATGATCTCCTGAGCCAGCGGCAAGCGCAGCGGTTGGCGCAGCAGTTCAGCCAGCCGGTCGGTCAGGATTTCCAGGCGGTTGCTTTGATGGACGTGGAACATGAGACGCTCGCATCTGCACGGTCTTGGCCGTATTGAGGGATCACGGGCGATTGACCCGAATCAGTTGGTTAAATAGCGTTTCCATTGCAGTCAGCGCGGCGTGAATGCGTTGGGCCTGACCGATGAAGTCGGGATCGAAGGTGCAAACCACAATGCCGGCGTGTTCTGGAGTCAGGCGATGCAGTTGAATGAAATGTTTGCGATTAAGGGTCAACACGGCTCGCTGATCAGCGCCGGCCAAGGCCAAAACGGCCTCATCGGGAATGGCCTGCCGAGCCTTGCCGGATTCCTGCATCGTCAGTGCGTTGTGTCCCAGGCGGCGCAGTTCATCCACGACCGGCAACGGGAAGTTTTCATCCGCGTAGAGTTGCGCCACGGTTTAGGCGTCCTCGTTTTCGCGGATTTGCTGGTCGATTTCGTGGCGATGGGAGCGGACATACGCCCAGGCGCCGGCTAAATCCTCAGCCCGCAAACTCGGATAAGCGCGGAGTAAATCGGCTTCGCTAACGCCAAGCCGCCGGGCCTGTTCCAGGACCCAGATTGGAATGCGGGTGCGAACAATGCACGGCTCACCGCCAGCAACGCCGGGTGTCGTTTCGATACCGGGGAAAACGTCGCCGAGATCACAGACAATCCATTGCAACAGTTGGGCTTTCTCAGCCCGCGTCAGGGTAGAGAACAGTTCCTGAGTCGCTTGGAGGGTGGCCATCGTGGAGACTCCTGAAAGTTCAGCGGCAAATCTTTGGATTCCAGCCCGGCATTTTGACCCCGGAGTTAACCGCGTTCCAGTCCATCGAGAACGAACGGCTCGCGGGTCGCCAAGTCTTGTAAACTGTGGTCGCCGCACCCTCGATATTAGCGTAAGGAAACCTCATGAGCGTTCGTTTCATTCCCTGTGGAGAATTCGTTAATGCCAGTGAGCGCACTGCGGTTGAGCGGTTGCGCGCCAAATTGCAGAGCGTTGAGGCGTTCTGGATTCTGCTCTCCAATCTGAATCACTCCGCCCAGCCGGGGTCGCGTTCCGACGAAATCGATCTGATCGCCATTGGCCCGCCCGGCATTTACGCCATTGAAATCAAACATTGGGACGCCGCTTATCTGCGCCAGCAGGCACTCATTGCCGAACCGGAAGCAGAGCGGATCAATGCCAAAGCCAAGCGGATCGCCGGCCAGTTACGCCGGCATTTTGATCCGGGCTTCGTCACCGCCCGACTGTTGGTGACCCGGGGCGAATTGCGCCTAGAGACGGCCGGTAAACCGCGATCCCTGCTACGCGGTGTGGCCGTGTTCGGTTTGCCGGAATGGCGCGAATTGCTCACGGTCGACGGGCCGACCCGCCTGACTCCGGCGCAGGTGGAACAGGCTGCGCAACTGCTGGAGCCGACGGTGAAGGTGGCCTTGAACGGGGAGTTGCGAACCTTCGCCGGCCTGATCCATCTGGAGCGGCTAGCAGACCCCGCCGACACCTTTCATCGCCGCTATCGCGGCCAGCATCCGACCCGCCGCGACCGGGTGATTCTGCATCTGTACGACTTGTCCGCCAGTGCCGACAAGCAACCGCTGGAATTGGCCCGCCGGGAGTTCGATACGCTACAGCGCTGGCAAAAGTCGCCGTTCGTGCCGAGCCTGCTGGATTCGTTTCAGGATGCCGACGGCTATCCGGGCGAGTTGTGCTTCTTCTCATTGGTCGATCCCGCCGCCCCGACGCTGACCCAACGCGCTCAGGATACGACTTGGGATACTCCGGCCCGACTGGCGTTTGCCGGCGAGGCCATTCGCGCCCTGGCCGGTTTTCATCATCCTGACCAGCCCGACCAGCCGCCCTTGCTCCATCGCCGGATAACGCCGGCCAGCCTGCGGGTCCGGCACAACAACCGCCCACTGTTCACCGATTTCAGCCTGAGCCGGTTGACCGATTCGCCGAGCATTTCCGCTATGGCGGTGGATTTTGGGGCAATGACCGCGTATGTCGCCCCGGAACTGCTGACCGGCGGGTTGGCGGCGGCCACTCCGCCCGCCGATGTTTACGCGCTGTGCGCCACGCTGGTGACGCTGTTTAGTGGCGATGATCCCTTGGCCGGAAAAGCGCGTGAGGTGCTGGCGCGGGGTGGTCGTTCGCAGCCGGCAGAGCGGGCTACGCTGGCCGAACTGGCGACGGCGCTGGACGAATTACAGGGTGTTGCGCCACCCGCGCCGGATTTGC
>CAIRMO010000106.1 GCA_903879705.1 uncultured Candidatus Competibacteraceae bacterium
GTATGGGGTGATCCCCCATACGCGCCAACTTAAGCGCTCACTCTCAGATATTGCTGAGTCCATGAGCTTGGCATTCTATGATCAACTGGCGGATTCGTTCCGGTACGGTTTGCAAGGTCCGGCGGTGGGGGCGCTCTTGGAAGACTACGAGGGCTTCCGGCCAACCCGAATCCCCAAGTTGGGGAACCACACAATGCGCGAACAAATTTTATTCCTTCGGTTTAATCGGCTCCTCTCCGATCATCAATTGTTGCAGAGTTTCCAGCAATTTGTTGTTTCCGCTACCGGCTTTTTCCATGAGCGGCAAATTGGCCGCGTGGTAAATATTAATCCAGTCTTCGCCCCGGCGGATTTCCAAGCGTGGATTAAGCAGGTAATAACCGGTGCGGATGCGTTTGACCAGTTGGCGATTGTAGGGATTGTTGCCATTAACCTCATTGCGAGCCAACAGGGCGTTAGAGTAGGTACGCTTCTTGCGATGCGTTGGAATGAGATCATCACTAAAATGCTCAAACCGCTCACTAAAATCAGCCGCAGTAAAACCATTGTGCCACCAACCATTAGTGTGGTTTATTTTCCAGCGTAGCAGTACAAAAAACATCTGGAATGCCATAAATTCCCCCGCACGGTTATCCAGCTTGATGAGCCGATCCGCCGCCTTCAAACTCACGCTGGAGGCTTGCAGACGCTCATGTACGGCAGGAAACAATCGGATGGCGAATTCCCGGTCTTCAAAGGCCCGCAGTAAAGCCAGTTGCCAAGCGGTCAGGCCATAATTGTCAATGCAATCGACATTGGCTCCGCGTTCCAGCAAGGCATCCAGCAGCGCGGCATTGCCGGCCTGTGCCGCCAGCATAAGTGGCGTATGGTTAAATGGATTGCGATAATCGACGCCGTAATTATCGCATTGCCGGAGAATATCCTTTAAATGGCGTCCTTCATAAGGACTCCAGTGCTTTTTTAGCTGTCCGGCGCGCAGGCGTTCATAAACCTTTTTGTTCAGTTCGTACCCGTGGTCAAACCGTAATTCAATTAGCGGTCGCGCCGGATCAAAGTGATGCTGTTCAAGCTGGTCAATGAGTGAAATCTCATCGTAATACAGCGCATAATCAAACAGCGCCTGCCGGGGTTTGCGCGAAATCTGTTTCGGCGCAAAAGATCGTTCCAGCAAATCCGGCATCCGTTCGCTGTTCCACACTTCCCACGGCACGCTTTGCGTCTTGAGAATCCCGCGCCGGATTTCATCCGCCTGTTCCTGCTTGCCCTGCAATTCGAGTTTACGCGCCTCGGCCTGCCATTCTTCCAGAGTGGATTGCTGGGCGGCGACTGCCACCGGGTCACGCGCTTCCTTGAGTCCCAGCAAATCCAGCACAGGATGCCGGGTGTCACTCTCGATCAGATAAAGATTGCTAACCGCTCGAGTGATCGCCACATACAGCGCATTGATAAAAAACTTGTAAACTTCGGAAGATTTATCCGTCTTATCCCGCGCCCGGGCATAATCCAGATCGCCCTCCAGATCGCTAAGACTAATTCCCTCAACAATAGCCCGGAAATTGGCGCGCTCACCGGAAATGAAATTCCAGAGAATGACATTTTCATATTCGAGTCCCTTGGCTTCCTGAATGCTGAACAGCAACGGGGTATCGAAAAACCGCCGCGCTTCGGCTTTCTGTTCGTCACGCATGACCAGTACCGCAAATTTTGTCGATCGTCGAGTTTTCTGATTCAAGTCCTTCTTGACCGCTTCACTATCCGGCAGAAATTCAACATGGCCTTGCTGGTCACCAAGACTGGCAGTCAGATAATGGCTTTCACGGTCGATAGAACCAAACCGACGCTGTTTGATGCGGAGCAGGCGATTAGCCAGTTCGGTAACTACGGCAGCATTACGGTAGCTGGCGTGGAGAATGCGGGTGATTTTTCCCGTTTCCAGTTCCTCTGACCGGTAAAACATCGACTTGAGGTTAGACCAAGAGAAAAAGTTAGGATGAACAATTTGATTGGAATCGCCGCAAAGCAAAAAATTTTCCGGATTTTTCAAACTGCGCAGGATCAATTTAAGCTGGATATTAGTGATATCCTGTACTTCATCAATCACGATAAAATCATAGGAGGGTTGCGCCAGACTCAAATAATCATGCGCCAATATATTCGGATCATACCGCCCGGTTTCTTTTAGAAATGTCAGATATTTCTCAAAAATGGCGTAGGCTTGCTCCCGTTCATCAGCCAAAAAAATGGATTGCCGAACTCCGAGTTCCAGATATTCCTCGCGACTTAAATAGGGCTTATCAATGGTTGTTCCAGTGATCACGCCGCGAAATTCTTCATACAGCTTATGGGCATCGCCAAC
>CAIRMO010000107.1 GCA_903879705.1 uncultured Candidatus Competibacteraceae bacterium
GAATAGATGGATTAGCGGATTGTGCCCTGAGCCATCCGGTTATGCGGTTCGCCCACTCCGCTGTAGTTGCCCGGGTGGATGACCGAATTTGCACCGAAACGCCCGATTGAAGTGGTTGGCATGGGAGTAACCCAATCGGTTTGCCAAGACCTTGAGCGCAACGTCGCTGTCGCGGATCGCCACATAGGCCCCGTTAAGCCGCCACTCGGCTATGAAGGCATAGATCGGTAAGCCGTATTGATCGGCGAAGGCCGTGTTCAGTCGCCGTGCGGACATCCTGAATTGCACCGCCAAGTCCTCCAAGCTGGGCAACTGCCCTTCCAATTGCGTCAGATAGTCGTGGAGTTCCTGAAGCCGATCTTGTTCACTCCGGAGCCGTGGCGTGTGCGATTCGCGAGCAACCCTGTAGGTACACAGTCATTGCGATTAAGTTAAGGAAGTGATGCTTGATCCATAACGCCAAAATTTTGTTTTCCGTTATTCCCGCGGATGCGGGAATCCAGTAACTCGCTGAAAAAACTGGATACCCGCTTTCGCGAGTATGACGGAAAAAGTAGACAACCCAACATCCTGAATCCTTAACTTAATGGCAGTGGGCTTACCGACTGCCATTAAGTCAACGCATCCGGTTTTACCGCCCGCCACACTACCCGCTCCAGCCCTATTCCCACCACCGCAAACAGCCGCAGGTCGGTCAAGCCATAGCGAGACTGCAACGCCGCGCCATAACGCTGTGCCTGCTCCGCAGCCTCCGCCAATTGGGTCTGGACCGACGGCAGCGCCGCTAACGCCTCCCGCGATAACTTCCATACCTGCTCCCCAGTCAGGCCCAGGTCTTTCAGACTCAGGTATTTGAATTCCAGCAGCAGATCGAGGGCTTGAAACCGCCGCATATCGGACCGGACAATCAGGCTCAAGTCGATATAGCCGTGATCCACCTCGGTTTCCGACACCATCATGTAGAGCCGATCATCGAACAGCAGGGTCAGAAAAGCGATTTTTACCAGCAATTCATTGGTCCAGCGATAGTCCCGATTCGACAGCACCGGCAAATAGCGCTGTTCGATGAAATCGACCAGCGGAGCCAAATCGCCCTGGAGATAAACCGTTTCCGCCAGGCGCGGGATCGTGTCCCGATCCTCAAAGGTCGGCAGCCACAACTCGCGTAACCGTTCCACATACAGCGACCGGGCCACCAGATTGGGGATGTTCAGGATCGCCTTGCCCAGCACGCCCCGCCCGGCGAACGTCAAGATGCCAAAGTAGTACAGCAGCGAGGCCATGAACGGCTGATCCTTGATGGCGGTTAATACATCCTCAACGCCGAAACGCCGGGCCAGGCGTGGAATGATCACGCCCTCTTCGCCATTGAGCGCCTGAATCAACACCGCTTCACCATGAGGAAGCTGGGCGATATAGGCCAGTTTGCCGCGATCCATTGCCAGATTTTCATCGAGCATCTCCTGCGGATAGCGGCCCTTGGTCCACAACGCTTTCAGAAAATACAGGCTTAAGGTCGGGTTATAGAGCCGTTCCCCGCCGGTTTCGCTAAAGCAGTAACCGTTATAGAAGGTGCGCATGGTCTCCAGAGCGTCCACCGGCGACCAGGAAGAACCGCCCTCCACGGCCATTCGCGTCAGCACGGCAGCAATTTCCGCTTCGGTGAAACCGCACAAGTCATTGAACGTCTCGTCCAGATAAATATTCTCGCCGACGTTATAACCGCTGGTCATATCGCTTAATACCACTGGCGAGACTCCAGTAATGAACACCCGATCTAATCCTAAACCACCCGCCGCCGCTTTCACCGCCTTGAACACGGTTTTCAGCAACCCTTCGCCATAGAGCAGAGCTTCGTAATACTCCTGTTTGCGGCCAGTCATCAGCACATCATTGGCAAAGTTGTCGTATTCATCAATCAGCAGGTAGAGCTTGCGCGGGGTTTGGGAGACGGCCATCAGTGCGGAACGCCACGAGGACAGCGCATTATCCGGCTCGATCCGTATGGGGTGGGTCAAATGCGCCTGATAACGCAGCGTAAAGTCTTCAATGCAGTCATTCAAATGCCGATGCAGCGCTGCTTCAATCTCTTTTACATCACCCTGCGCTTTCACCAGCGAGAAATCCCATTTCATCACGAAGTATTGATTGTGCCGCGGCGTGGGATTTTTACCGATGGCTAAATGCCCAAACAGCGCCTCAAATTGATCGGCCCGGTTCAGATCGTAGTAATGCTCCAGCATCGATAACAACAGGCTTTTCCCAAACCGGCGCGGGCGAATGAAAATCAGTTGATCGCCTGCAACTTCCAGCAGGGGAATCCGATCAGTGCGGTCTTGATAAAAATAGCTGCCCAAGATGATTTTGCTGAAATCGCTAAGACCATAAGGGAATTGCATGGAGGATTCCTCCTGGAAGACGTGAATAGATAGATTAGCGGATTGTGCCCTGAGCCATCCGATTATGCGGTTCGCCTACTCCGCCGTAGTTGTCCGGGTGGATGATCGAATTTGCACCGAAACGCCCGATTGAAGTGGTTGACGTGGGAGTAACCCAGTCGGCTAGCCAGCACCTTGAGCGCCACGTCGCTGTCACGGATCGCCACATAGGCCTCGTTCAACCGCCAGTCGGCGATGAAGGCATAGATCGGTAAGCCGTAGTGCTCGGCAAAGGCCGCGTTCAGTCGCCGGGCGGACATCCTGAACTGTACGGCTAATTCCTTCAGGCTGGGTAGCTGCCCCTCCAACTGCGTCAGGTACTGGTGGAGTTCCTGGAGCCGATCCGGCAGGGACTGGAGCAGCGGCGTCGGCGATTCGCGAGCCGCCGCGTAGGTACACAGTGCGCACAGGTACTCCAAGACCTTGGACTGCGCGAACAGCCGCTGCAAGTTGCCCTCCAATTGGGTCGAGAACGCCGCTCGCAATGGGGTGGAGACGGCGAGGGGAATCGGCAACACGTTGACGGCAGGCGGTGAATCCAGACCGATCCGGCAGATCAGTTGCTTCGCCACATCCTCGTCCACGAGTTCCGTCAGCACGGTCTCGGCCAGGATGAGCGCGGTCATGGTGCTGTCGGCGGACGCCTCGATCAGCGGCATCACCCGAAACTCGTCGGCGCGGCGGAAGAAGTCGAAGCCGGGTTGGTAGGTCAATTGAGCGCGGGGATAAAACTCTTGATGGCAAATGGTCGCGCCTTGGATGGTCTGGGCAACCAGCGTGGATTCGGGGAAGGTGAAGTGAAATTCGCCCAAGGGAATCGGTTGCCCGGTCACCGCGGGCCGAAACCGATGGATCCCGCGAAACAGGGAGAGGCCGTGCGCCAAGGGCAGGCGTTCGCACCAGGCGTGGCCGATTTCGGGCGGAATGGGATAGTCCACCCGCTGCAAAATCTGGGTGGCGGGAATGGTGGGGAGTTCCTCAGCCGCCGCCGGTTCGGTGAGCCAGCGGACATTGAGGGCGGGAAGGGTCAGGCGGTTTGGGAGCATCAACGTCCGGCAGTGGTATAAATCAGGCATTAAAGGGTAGAACGCGGCAACTGCTATTTCAAGCATTTAGGGAGAAAATGGACGATTCGTCATTGCCGTCTGCCGAGGGGAGTTCCGCCTTGGGGATAGCCATAAAGAAAAGCCCACACGATTGACCCCTTGGAGATTCCATCATGCTGCTTAGCCCGGTTTTGTCGCGCTGTCTGGAATGCACGCCTCTGCGCCTGTTGCTGCTCGGCGGGCTGCTCCCCCCATTCCTGCGCCGGTTGCTGCTCGGCGGGCTGTTGGGTTTCATCGGTCTGTTGCCGCTGGCGGCGTTCGCTCCGGTCTACGCCGCCCAGACGGGCTTGGAGTGGCAAACCGTAACCACATCGTTGGATCACATTTGGAAGTCCGTCGCCTACGGCAACGGCCTGTTCGTGGCGGTGGCCTATAGCGGCGTCGGCAACCAGATTATGACCGCGATGCCGACGGTCGACACCCTCCCCGCCCGACTGCTCGTCGCCGCTGCCACCATCGGATCGCGACCTGCCCGTTGGCTTCGGCAGGCTGAAGAATCTTGCTAATCAGGAAATTTAATGTGTCTGGAGTGTCGCTAATGAACGCCTTGCTTCCTGTAAATTTGTCACAATCCGATTTGGCCTTACCCATGCGCCGAACCTCCAGGTGGATGCCTGTCGATTGGATCAACCCGGTTTTCATGCTGTTCTTATGGGTAGCGGCCAGTCTGTGGTCCGCGCCAGTGGCCAACGCGGCTGATGTGGCGTGGTTCGCCCCGTCGGCAGCAACCAACTCGAATGCTAACTGGGCGGCGGTCAACAACCCAGCATACACCACCAATTTTGGCGTGGCCTTCACGACAGGCTCATCGGGTCCATATACGATGGGCTGGGTAAAGATCGACCTGAGTACCAGTACTGTCACGTCGGGTACCGGAAGCGTCACGCTGGCGCTGCGCAACACGACCAACTCCACGGCATATTCCGCCGTCGCCGGGACGACCGAGTATGCGGTGGACACGGTCAACTTTACGATGCCGACAACGACCGCGACGAATTTCACGCTCACGCTCACGTCCACGCAGATTCCGAATATCACCGCCTATGCCATGAGCGCGGGGACGGCGTACTCGCTGATCGCGTACATGCCCACTGTCAACATCGGGATGGGGCGGGTAACGGGGTACGCCTCAGGCACGACCAACAATTACTACACGGTGGGCAATGGCTTCACGGCGCTGGATACGTTCCGCAGCAACACCGCAAACTACTCCATTAATGCTACCAGCTTCCCAACCCTCGCTTTTTCATTTGGCACGACAGTTATTGCCCCGGATGCGCCGACCATTGGCACTGCCACGGCGGGCAATGCACAAGCGACCGTGACCTTTACGCCTCCGGCCAACACTGGCGGCAGTCCGATCACCGGCTACACCGCCACCTCCTCCCCCGATAGCCTGACCAGCAGCAGCTGCACCGTCTCGCCCTGTACCGTCACCAGCCTGACCAATGGCACCGCCTACACCTTCGCGGTCACCGCCACCAACGCGGCCGGGACGGGCCTTCCCTCCGCCGCTTCCAATAGCGCGACTCCCGCCACGGTGCCTGGCGCGCCCACCATTTCCGCTACCGCCGGCAACACCCAAGCGTCGGTCAGCTTCACCGCCCCCTCGAATGGCGGGGCGGCGATTACCAATTATGAATACTCGACGGACAACGGCAGCACCTGGACGGCCTTCAATCCGGCGACGACCAGTTCCCCGGTCACCATCACCGGGCTGACCAATGACGTGGCCTACCAGATCAAACTGCGGGCCGTGAACAGTGTCGGTTCGGGGGCGGCGTCAAATGCTGTAGCAGTGACCCCAGTTGCTAACGCTGCGCCAGTAGCAACCGTCAGCGCCATCACCGGCACGACGACGGTGGGCGATACCTTGACCGGCAGCTACAGCTACAGCGACACCGATGGCGATCTCGAGGACATCACGGGGAGTGGCAGCCAATACGTCTGGAAGCGGGGCAGCAGCACGATTACCGGCGCAAGCGGGGCGACGCTGGGCATTGATAAGACCTACACCATCGTCCCGGCGGATCGGGGCAACGACCTGTTCTACTGCGTCACGCCGAAGGCCACCACGGGCACCCTTTCCGGTACAGAAGCCTGCTCGACTGCATTACCGATTCCGAATGCCGCGATCAGCCTGACCGTAACGACGAACGTCGATCCGGGCACGGTCGGCGGCTGTGTCAGTGCCCCGGCGACGGATTGCTCCTTGCGTGACGCCATCGCTACCGCCAGCAGCACGGTGATCGACACCATCGACTTCAATTTGGCCGCTGGCTCCAAGACGATCACCTTGGGCAGCGAATTGGCGATTGCCAAGAGCGTGATCATCGATGGCACGACGCAAGCTGTAACGGTCAGCGGCAATAATGCGGTGCGGGTGTTCAACGTCAGCAATGGCGCGAACTTCACGCTGCAAAACCTGACCATTGCCAATGGCTCTGTGAGTGGTGGTGTGGGGGGCGGCATTTCCAACGGCACTGGAACGCTCACGCTGATTAATCTGACCGTGTCGAACAACACGAGTCTGGCCGGTGGTGGGCTTTATCAGGCCAGCGGTGGCACGGCTATCATCAGCAACTGCCTGTTTTCAGGCAATATTTCCGATGGTGGTGGAGGAATTCAAAATTCTGGTGGTGACATCACGCTCACCAACACCACATTCTCAGGCAACTCCGCCGCGAATAATGGTAGCGGCGGTGTTCTTTGGACTAATGGCGGTTCACTCACGATCCACAACAACACATTGTCAGGGAATTCAGCAACTAACGTCGGTGGCATCTACCGTCACGGTGGAACAACGATCACTCTGAAAAATACCCTGTTGGCCAACAACACCAATGGGAACTGTACCGTTGGCTCGATCGTTAACGGCGGAAATAATCTGGACGATGGCACGACGTGCGGGTTTACTACCGTTAATAACTCGCAAAGCAGCACCAACCCGTTACTCGGAACCTTGGGCAATTATGGCGGATCAACGCAGACGATCCCGTTGTTGCCGGGCAGTCCGGCGATCAACGCCGGTAACGCGGCCACCTGCGCCAGTACCGATCAACGCGGCATCCCCCGCCCGCAAGGCACGATCTGCGACATCGGTGCGTATGAATCGCAAGGCTTCACCTTCACTAAAACCGGCGATAACCAGAGCGCGACGATCAGCACCGCGTTTGCCAATCCGCTGGCGGTGACCGTCACCGCGACCGGCGCCGGGCAGGTCAATGGCGGCATCGTGACCTTTGCTGCGCCGGGCACGGGAGCCAGTGCGGTTCTCGTGGGTAGCCCGGCTACGATTGCCAGCGGTTCGGCCAGCGTGACCGCGACTGCCAATAGCACCGTGGGCAACTACGCCGTCACGGCCAGCGCAGCGGGAGCGACTGCGGTCAATTTCAGTTTGACCAACAGTGACAACCCGCCGCCGCCGCCACCACCACCGCCGCCGCCACCACCGCCACCGGTCGACGGTGCCTGTGGCAGCAGCAACGGCGGCATCTTCACCAGCGCGCCCGGCACCAACCTGTGCAACGCCGGAACTGCCAGCGGCGTGACGGGTAGCGGCCCGTGGACGTGGAGTTGCGCCGGCAGCAATGGCGGCAGCACCGCCAGTTGCAGCGCCCGCCTCGGTCACACGGTCACCGGCAGTGCCACCGCCGGC
>CAIRMO010000108.1 GCA_903879705.1 uncultured Candidatus Competibacteraceae bacterium
CTTTAGGAATTTTGAAAGAAGGGCTGTCTTGGGAGCAACTGTTGAAAATCCAAAGCCTACCTGCCTTTGGGATCTGATTTAAAAATCAGCAAGTTGGAGAATAATCGGACTGAACCAGTACCTGCGGATGCGGGAATCCAGTAACTTCCTGAAAAAACTGGATACCCGCTTTCGCGAGTACGACGAAAAAAGTAGACAACCCAACGTCCTGAATCCTTAACTTAATGGCAGTGCTGGCGCGGGTAGACAGAAAGCGAAAGTCCCGATCAGATCAGGGTTTCAGCGCAGCGGCGAGATGCGGCGGGGGCGGCAATAGCAGACCGGTGGGGAAATGCTCCAGCGCCGCCGGGTGATCCTGAAACGGGGCGTACCGGTCAGCCTGGCTAGGATGGCGGGTGTAGCGGGCTTCGGTAAACAGGCTCAGATCGCTCAGGCCCAATTCCCGGATCAACGCCTGGCTGGCAGTTCGATCTGCGGTTCCGGATTTCCACGCGGCATCTGCCAGCGTCAGTCCGAATAGCAGCAACAGCATCGTCAGCACGGTCAATGCGATATTCGCGGGTCGCACGGCGGAATCGGCATCGAACCGGTTCACGGCGAACCGGTATCAATGATGGGATGATCGGCTAATTCTGGTTTAGCATGATAACCGCGTGGGGTGTAAACCCACTTTCCCACCCGCCGGGTTTCACTATTGCCCACCAGCACCAGCGACAACATGTTCAGCGGTTCCGGGTCAAGCTCGCCTAAGGTGGTGACGGTCGACTGCTCGCCTTTGCGGGTGACGTTGAAGGCGACGATCACCGGGGTTTCCGGCAGGCGATAGCGCAGCAGGATCTCCCGTGCCTCTTGGAGCTGCCAGGATCGTTTGTTGGAAACCGCATTGTAGAGCGCCACAACGAAATCACCCTGACCGGCCAGATCAATCCGCCGGGCGATCAAGTCCCACGGCGTCAGCAGGTCGGAGAGGGAAATCACGCAAAAGTCGTGCGCCAGAGGAGCGCCAACCCGCGCCGCCGCCGCCTGCATTGCCGAAATACCGGGAATCACTTCGATTTCAACCGCTGCCCATTCCAGCTTCGGTTTACGGGCCAGCAGTTCAAACACCACGGTCGCCATGCCGTAAATGCCCGCATCGCCGCTGGAAATCAGCGCAGTCGTCTGACCGGCGGCGGCCAGATCCAGCGCCATGGACGCACGGGCCAGTTCTTCACCCATCGGGGTTTTATGCCGGGTCTTGCCCACAATCAGGGGGCCGAGCAGATTTAAATACAGCCCATGCCCGACCAGGTCGTTGCACAATTCCAACGCGGCGCGGGCGGCAGGGCTGAGATAATCCAGCCCGCCAGGGCCGGAACCGATAATGTAAAGGTGTTGCATGGCGTCCTTCATATTGGCTGGAAGTGGATTTCCCACAATTAGGGAAACTGGATGAAGGTTAGTCTAACAGGACCAGCCCTTTTAATGCTTTATATAAGCAATTGATATTCAATTATTTAATTTTAATTATTTGCACAGCGTTACGAAAAGCCGCTTTACCTCACGGATCAGCCCTTTTACGGTGCACTAGGCTGCTTTCGCGGTCACTATCTTTGGATCGATTCTGGCTCCATGAGTGGATCGGGACAGTGCAGCAACCGCCGATCAAGGTAGTCGGTACTCCGTCCAGCGGTTATACATCAAACCAGTGCTGACAGGCATAGGAAACCGGGTTCAAGCGATTAGCGAACCAGCCAATAGGCCACCAGTCCGGTTTTGGATTAGAGATACTCATACCCGTCGCCGGATCATGAATTAGCACTTCGGCGTCATTGCCAGACCCACGGATCCCATACAATACCACAATATGTTTATGGCCTTTGGCATACGTTCCGGAGACCCAGATCGGTCCATAGCTCTGAAGTTTTCCTTGAATCGCATCGGCATCACGGAAGCCGGTGTAGGTGCTGGATGACAAACCGAGCGCTTGACGACAGGCGAGGAACTGACCATCCAGGATCCCGTCCTGGCGCATAGCTTGATGATTAGGAAGCTGTTCAGCCAACGCTTGCGGTTTCCCTTTCCAGGCCAGCATTATCTTGTACGATGCAAGCCAGCAGGTTTCGTAAGTACTCTGTGCAACATAAGGAACCTTTGTCACGATATAGTCGCCCATCTTCGTCTCCAGGAGTAACAATAAAAAATCGGCCGGGGGGCATCGCTTGGCGAAAGATCCGCCAATACGAATCAGCGTAGCACTTGAAATGGATAACCTGATCCATGAATACGCCCGGAAGTATTTTCTATTTGATTGAGCTGAATGAATGGCTGGAGATAACCCTTGAAAATTCTTGGAATTAGCGGCTGGAGTGGTTGCGGCAAAACCACACTGATCGTTGCTCTGATTCCCCGGCTACAGGCGCGGGGTTTGACCGTTTCCACCCTCAAGCACGCCCATCATGAGATCGATCTGGACACGCAGGGCAAGGATACCTGGCGTTATCGTGAAGCTGGCGCCCAGGAAGTGATTCTGGCAACCGGCCAGCGCTGGGCGTTGTTACGCGAGTTACACGGGAAACCCGCACCGACGTTGACTGAACTGCTAAGTCGGCTGCAACCGGTGGATCTGGCGCTGGTGGAAGGCTGGAAAACTGACGCTTACCCCAAACTGGAAATCTGGCGGCCGGTCGCAGCACGCCAGCAGCCCCGCTTCCCGGACGACCCGACCATTATTGCGGTCGCCGGTGATCCGCGGTTTGACCCGGCCCAGTACGGACGACCGGGTCTGCCCGTATTCCTGCTCACCGATCTTGATGGCATCGCTGATTTCGTCATCCAGTTCGCTGGCGTCGTTGCACCAATGATATGAAGAAGACGATATACCGCCTCGCCCTGCCCCTATTCTGAATCCTGATCATCCTGTCGGGGTTCCTGGCTCGGCTCGACAGCAGCATTGTCAATATCTCGCTGCCGATACATGACCATGGTGTTTAACGCCAGCGAAGTGTCCCGGATCGCTCTGGCTTATCTGCTGCTGCTATTGAGTATGTTGCTGATTGCCGGGCAATTCGTTGACCACTACGGTTATCGGCGTGTTTTCACCGCGGGCTACGGGGCACCTGCTTATTTAAAACCGGATCTTGAGTCCATCCCCGCTTCGACCCAACAGGCCTTTGGCAAGACGATCTGATCTTCAATTCGATTGTTGGCCCATTCCGGGTGCATTATGGCAACTGACGGAAAGAGATAACCCAGGACCAACGTGTTCAACGTGTTTTTTGACGGGCCCTTAGAGGAGGATGTGGCAGTAATCCCGCTTCCTTACCCGACCCGCTGGGAAAGACCAGCGTCCTGTTCAACCGAGATAGCCAACCTACCCAGGAGAGCGAGAACAGGGGAACGCTTCGCGTTCCGCGCTATCCCTCCCCGGCCTAAAAGCCCGGGTTTCTCGCGCAATATCTGATGAATCCCAAGCACGAAAAATACAATCAGCTGATGGCCCGCTGCAAAGCTCTGCCTCCAGTACCCACCGCCGTTGCTCATCCGTGCGATGAAAGTTCGCTCAAAGGCGCGATCGAAGCCGCTGAGCTGGGTATTTTGAAACCGATTCTGGTTGGTCCCCGCGCCAAAATTGAAGCTGTCGCGGCGCAATTCCAGATCAACATCGCCGGCTATGAGATCGTGGATGTCCCGCACAGCCATGCCGCCGCCGATATGGCGGTGCAACTGGCCCGCGAGGGCAAGGCTGAGATGCTGATGAAGGGCAGCCTGCATACCGACGAATTGATGGGGGCAGTGGTGCGGACGGCCACCGGCTTGCGCACTGAGCGGCGGATCAGCCACGCCTTCATCATGGATGTGCCGGCCCTGGATCGCCCGGTCATTGTCACTGATGCGGCGATCAACATCTTTCCGACCCTGGAAGACAAACAGCACATCGTTCAGAACGCCATCGATCTGGCGCTGGCGCTGGGATTCAATCTGCCCAAGGTTGGAATTTTGTCCGCGGTGGAAACGATCAATCCCAAGATTCAATCCACGATCGAGGCTGCCGCCTTGTGCAAAATGGCCGACCGGGGCCAGATCACCGGCGGCATTCTGGACGGGCCGCTGGCGCTGGATAACGCGATTAACCTCAACGCTGCGCAGATTAAGCATGTCGCCTCGCCGGTTGCGGGTCTGGCCGACATTCTGGTAGTGCCGGATCTGGAAGCGGGCAACATGCTGGCCAAGAGCTTGACCTTCCTGGCCGAGGCCGATGCAGCGGGGATCGTCCTGGGCGCGAGAGTGCCGATCATCCTGACCAGTCGCGCCGATTCGGTCACCACCCGGCTGGCGTCCTGTGCAGTCGCGGCGCTGGTCGTCCAAGCCCGGCGGGAAGACCTGAAAAAGGCGGTGGCCTGAATAAGCAACGCGATCCTGCTTCTGCGGACGAGTTCTTCGAGCATCAAGTTCTCGCTGTTTCTGGAGCAGGGCGCGGCGCTTGACCTGGTTCTCTCTGTACATGACAAAATAAAGGCTGCGTGTAAATTTTCCTGTGATAGCGGTGGAGGCAGCTAGACCATTGGGTTCTCCTAACAGATTGATATAGCTGGTTCGAGCATCGTGTGCATACCCGGCTTGGGAGCGGATCACAGGAATAATTTACACGAGGAGTCCTGTTGAAACGGGGTCATCTCTGGCCGATCTGGAGCGCGAAGGGGTCTGAGCCGTTTCATGCTCACAGGGGGCAAGGCCAATGAACGCTTGCCCGCCAATAAGAATTGAGCGGTTTTACTGCCGCGCTTCTATAATCGGCAGGGAATCATCATCTGAAAAATCATCCCCCGGTCTGCCAAGGTCGGGGCCAACTGCTTCCTACATCCCGGATAGGGTAAACCACCATGACTGTCCATCTTTACTTCTCGCTGATCCCCGAAGCGCTGATCGCCTCGATGCTGCCGCCGGAACAGTTCGGCCAGTACTACGCGACCGGCCATAAGTACAAATCCAAGGGTCAGGCGATCTTTTTTGAGGTCGATCCGTCGTTTCGGCACGACTTCTTCAACATTGACGAAGGCATTGGCCGTTGCACCGCGCACCCGGACGGTACGCCCAAGAACTCGGTGTACATCTCGATTTACCGTGTGCTGGAACACATCCCGGTCAGGGACTTGGGCAAGCTTTATCTCAGCACCGCCTACGGCCACACTCTCGGCCTAAGCCGGACTGATTCCGCGCCACCTGAGGCCTCCGGTCTGCACATGTATCAGGACTTGGCCCCGGTCAACAGCCTGGTGGTCAGCACCCAGGGTCCCGCTGCTTACTACGAGGGCGTCACCAGCCAGCCGGCCAAGTTCATCCGCTTCCCCGGCCTGTGCTTTGTCGAATTGGGCTTGGGCGCCTTGTCGACTGATCCCGAAAACGGCCCGGTCGGCGATCTACCCTATTCATTCATGCACCACCTGCGCGAGGCGTTGCTGGAAGTGAATCCGAGTGATAAGCACACTAAACTGGTGCATCGGGTCCATTCGCTGGAATTCCCGTACCGGATGATCAAGAGCGGCTTCTACACCGGAAACGGCCCCGATCTGGCCTTCTATCCGATGCCGTCGCATGACACGCTGCGCCGCGAACACAACAGTTGGTGGCGGTCAGCCAATCTGTAAAACCCGCTGCTGCGGAAATCAATAAAGCCGCTGCCAGATGATTCTGGCAGCGGCTTTTTCTGCGTGTAAATTTTCCTGTGATAAGGCGAGCAGATAGAAATCAGTTATCAATAGTCCGCCGGAATTGCCTACAACAATTTCCCGTGGCCACAATCTCCAACCGATAAACAGCAACTGACGATTGAAATTGCCGCACAAGCGGTTTTCGATGCACACGCGCAATTCCCGGATTTTTCTCTCGCCGACCTTTACGATCCACTGTCCATACCGGAACGCGACCGGATAGCTTTCCTGTTTGCGCTTTACAGCACATCAGCAGTCCGCTGGAAGTCAACAAAACCCCGCGCCGAGGCCTTTAACCTTTAACCTTCTTCATCAACCGCTCCAGATACGCCGACTCATCCGGCTCTCGGCCATTGCGTTGCGCTTCCCACAAGGTTTCACCCAGACAGTCCATCATCCGGTGTTCGGCCTCATGGCGGTCGCCCGCTATCCGACAAAGTTGCTGATAAAGATCGAGAATGCCCGGTGGACGGTTACTGCCGAGTTGCTCATGAACGGCGATGTGCATCCCCAAATGCAGAAACGGATTGGTTTGTCCCATCTCCGGCAAGTACTCCCGACTTAACGCGGCTTCGGCATCAACCAGCATCGGTTGATATTCAGGATGCTCGCCAAGCACGCTGGCAATCAGACGTTCCAGGGGTTCCAAGTTTTGACCGGCATTGGCTTTTTTCAAAACGGCGCAGTAATAGCGGCGCAGGCTGTCGCGATCATTACCGAACATTCAACGGACCTCGCTTTTATGCGGATACGCACAGAGATCGTGGACTGGGCACTCCGGGCAACGTGGTTTACGGGCGGTGCAGACATAGCGCCCATGCAGAACCAACCAGTGGTGAGCGTCCAGTTTAAATTCCTCCGGGATGACAGCTAACAAGCCATCTTCCACCTCGCGTACATTGGCTCCTGGCGCCAACCCGATACGATTGGCGACCCGGAAAATATGGGTGTCCACCGCGATAGTGGGTTGGCCAAAAGCGGTATTAAGGATGACGTTAGCTGTCTTGCGGCCCACTCCGGGCAATGCCTCCAGCGCTTCCCGGTTGCGGGGAATTTCGCCGCCATGCCGTTCCAGCAGCAGGGTGCAGGTTTTGCAGATATTGGCGGCCTTGATGTTATAAAGACCAATCATTTTTATGTAGTCCTTTAGCCCGATTTCGCCTAGATCTAGAATAGCCTGTGGGGTATTAGCAACCAGAAACAACCGGGTAGTGGCTTGATTCACTTTTTTATCAGTCGATTGCGCCGAAAGGATCACTGAAATCAATAACTCAAATGGCGTTTTATAGCATAGTTCAGTAGTCGGACTGGAGCAGGCGTTTTGCCAGCGAATGAATAACTGGCGAATATGGGTGGAATCCATTAGGCAATCCTTGATTGATCTTAATATTGAATTTTCCAACGCATGATCGCAACCCTTTATAATCCCAACTCCCCCCACAACGCATCCACCCGCTGCTTCACCGCCAAACTCATCGCCAGTGGCCGGCCCCATTCCCGCGTCGTTTCACCCGGCCATTTATTGGTCGCATCAAAGCCGATTTTTGAACCCAGGCCCGATACTGGCGAGGCGAAATCGAGATAATCGATCGGGGTATTTTCAATCATCACCGTATCCCGCGCCGGGTCCATGCGCGTCGTCATCGCCCAAATCACATCTTTCCAGTCGCGGGCATTGACATCATCGTCCACCACAATCACGAACTTGGTGTACATGAATTGCCGCAGAAAAGACCAGATTCCCAGCATGATTCGCTTAGCGTGACCGGGGTATTGTTTGCGAATTGACACGATTGCCAACCGATAAGAACAGCCTTCTGGCGGCAGATAAAAATCGACGATTTCAGGAAACTGCTTTTGCAGAATTGGCACGAAGACTTCATTCAGCGCCACGCCAAGAATCGCCGGTTCATCGGGCGGGCGACCGGTATAAGTGCTGTGATAAATCGGGTTCTCGCGATGGGTGATTCGGTCAATAGTGAACACCGGAAATCGATCCATTTCATTGTAATAGCCAGTGTGATCACCAAACGGTCCTTCCAATGCCGTATCGCCCGGCGCAATATGGCCTTCCAATACAAACTCGGCTGAAGCGGGAACCTGTAATTCATTGCCTAAACATTGCGCCAACTCGGTCCGGGAACCGCGCAATAATCCAGCAAAAGCGTATTCCGACAGCGTGTCCGGCACTGGCGTAACCGCGGCGAGAATAGTCGCCGGGTCGGCCCCCAGCGCCACCGCAATGGGAAACGGTTCGCCGGGTTTAGCCTGTTGCCAGTCACGAAAATCCAGCGCCCCACCCCGTTGCACCAGCCAGCGCATGATCACTCGGTTACGCCCAATCACCTGCTGGCGATAAATACCCAGGTTCTGGCGTGACTTGTGCGGCCCTTTAGTCACCACCAGCCCCCACGTGATCAATGGCCCGGCATCCTCCGGCCAGCAGTGCTGAATCGGCAGGCGCGCCAAATCCACCTCCGACCCCTCGATCACTTGCGCCTGACAGGGTGGCCGGCTAACCTTTTTCGGCGCCATGTCCAGCACCTTCTTGAATATCGGCAACTTTTCCCAGGCATCGCGCCAACCCTTTGGCGGATCAGGTTCCTTGAGAAAAGCCAGCAGTGTGCCGACTTCCCGCAACGCCGCCACGTTCTCTGCGCCCATTCCGAGCGCGACCCGTTTGGGCGTCCCGAACAGGTTGGTCAACACCGGAATAGTATGGCCTTTTGGATGTTCAAACAGCAGCGCCGGCCCGCCAGCCCGCAACACCCGGTCGCTAATTTCGGTCATTTCCAGCTTCGGATCGACGGCGACAGAAATCCGTTTCAATTCGCCCATCCGCTCCAGTTGGGTAATAAAATCGCGTAAATCCTGATAGGGCATAGCGGACATCTCGCACAATCGGGGCCGGCAGTTTAGCAGCAAACCCGTTTAATCCTGGAAGTGCCCACTACACTTGATCGGAACCTTGCAAACCGCAGCCTGGGAAACGCCATGAAATTCCTTCTCCGCAGCGCGGCGGCAATTGACGCCCTCAACACGGCCATCGGTCGCTGGATGAGTTGGCTCGTCCTGTTTTGCACCTTGACCAGCGCCCTGGCCGCCACCCTGCGCTATGCATTCGACTGGGGTTCCAACGCCCTGCTGGAGGCACAATGGTTCATGTTCGGCCTGGTGTTCCTGTTCTGCGCGGCCTGGACCCTGCGCATCGGCGGCCATGTCCGCATTGATATTCTGTCCGCACGGTTGTCGTCGGTGACCCGGGTCTGGATCGAGATTGTCGGCGGCCTGTTATTTCTCTTGCCGGTCTGCCTGCTGATCGCGGTCGATTCCTGGAATTTCTTCCTGATTGCCTTCCAGACCCGTGAGGGTTCACCTAATCCCGGCGGGCTGATCTGGTGGCCGCTTAAACTCGCCATTCCTGCCGCATTCATTTTGATCAGTCTGCAAGGCCTGTCCGAAATCATCAAAAATATCGCCGTACTCACGGGTGATCGGCCATTGCCTGAAGGGCAGGGAGGGCATTGAGGTGGCGGAATTTCTGATCGCCAACCTGGCACCGATCATGTTTTCGGCACTGATTCTGTTCCTCTTGATCGGCTACCCGGTGGCGTTCTCGCTGGCGGCGGTCGGGATGACCTTCGGCCTGATCGGCATGAAGCTGGGCCTGCTGACGCCGAATCTGCTGCAAGCCTTCCCGGATCGAGTGTTCGGGATCATGAAAAACGAGATTCTGCTCGCGATCCCGTTCTTCACCTTCATGGGGCTGATTCTCGAACGCAGCGGCATAGCTGAGGCCCTGCTCAACACCATCGGTCAATTATTCGGCGGGATTCGTGGCGGACTGGCTTATGCGGTGATTTTCGTCGGGGCGCTGCTGGCGGCAACCACCGGGGTCGTTGCCGCTTCGGTCATTGCGATGGGATTGATTTCCTTGCCGATCATGCTGCGTTACGGCTACGACCGGGCGTTGGCGGCGGGCGTGATCGCCGCTTCCGGCACCTTGGCGCAAATCATTCCGCCATCGCTGGTGTTGATCGTAATGGCCGACGTGCTGGGCCGCTCGGTGGGCGATATGTACAAGGGTGCCTTCATTCCCGGCCTGATCCTGACCGGGCTGTACGTCGGCTGGGTGTTCCTGAATACGGTATTCCGCCCGCGCCTCGTCCCGGCCCTGCCGCCGGAGGCTCGTACGGTGCGCGGCTGGCGATTGTTCCAGCGGGTGATTGTGGCGATGGTGCCGCCGTTGCTGCTGATTTTCCTGGTGTTGGGCAGCATTTTCATTGGCTGGGCGACCCCAACTGAAGGCGGGGCGCTGGGCGGGGTTGGGGCACTGGGACTGGCTTTGTCCAAGGGCAAACTGAACCGGAAATTACTGACCGAGGCGATGGAGGCGACCGCGAAGATCACCAGTTTCGTCATCTTCATCCTGATCGGCTCCAGCGTGTTCAGCCTGGTGTTTCGCGGGGTGAACGGCGATCTGTGGGTGGAGCATTTGCTGTTGAACCTGCCGGGCGGGGCGCTGGGTTTTCTGATCATCGTGAACCTTCTGGTGTTTCTGCTGGCGTTCTTTCTCGACTTCTTCGAGATCAGCTTCATCATTTTGCCGCTGCTGGCCCCGGTGGCAGAAAAGCTGGGTATCGACCTGATTTGGTTTGGGGTGTTGCTGGGCGTGAACATGCAGACTTCGTTCATGCACCCGCCGTTTGGTTTTGCGCTGTTCTATTTGCGGAGCGTCGCGCCGCCGGTGGTGCGGACCAGCGAAATCTACTGGGGGGCAGTGCCGTTCGTCGGGATTCAGGTGGTGATGGTGGCGCTGATCATCGCCTTTCCCGCGATAGTGACGGTCGGGCTGGATCGTCCGGTGCGGACCGGTGGGTCGACCCAGGTGCAATTTCTGGCGCCGCAGGAGGATCAGGGCGATGCGGGCGCGGACACGCTGCAAGAGGATCCAGCGGACTTGTTCAAGCCATTGCCTAAAGCGCCGCCACCGTAGTCAGGCACTCAATCCAATAAGGAGGCAGGAAGCCGTTTATGTACCACAATGAACCACTATTAAGAGGCAATGGTATGGTCAATTTTTGGTTGGACATGGTTTACAAATTCATGATTGGCGGCGAGCGCGCCCTGCTCGATCAGGTTGCCAATCAATTGAAGGGGTGCGATCTCAATTTCTCGGCGCCTTCGGGCGAACCGGAAACCGAGATGAGCCGACGGTTAACCGCCGGCTTCGGCAATCTCTCCGAAGCGATTCGGCAAGCGGCGGCCCTATCGGTGCAGATTGCCGAAGAAGTCCCGCATATCACCAGCGAAAACGGGGGGTTGGCGACCCAATCCCAAGCCCAGATGGATGCACTGACGGCGATTTTCACCGCGACCCAACGGTTGCTGGACGGTTTGCAGGGGGGGCGTGATGAACTGCGCGAGGTCATCGATCTGGCCAAGGAGGCCAACCGGTGTGCGCAAGCGGGAAGCGATGCGGCCCGGGAACTGGCGACCGCCATGACGGAAGTGGAATCACGCTCAGTGCGGGCGCACAAGATCGTCGAAGTGATCGACACCGTGGCCTTCCAGACCAACATCCTGTCGATCAATGCCCGGATTGAGGCCGCTCATGCCGGTGAACTGGGGCAAGGCTTCGCGGTGATCGCGCAGGAAATCCGGCAACTGGCGGTACGCACGGCCACCGCCGCCCGGGACGTGCGGGGGATCATCGGTGAGACGAGTAGCGCGGTCAGCAATGGGGCGCGTTCTGCCACCGCAACGCAGCAGGTTTTGACGGGGCTGGGTGAATTGATGACGCGGGCGGGCGTCGCGATGGAATCGATGGCAGAGCGCGTGACCGGGCAGGGGCAAGAGCTGGTCGCGATTGACCATTCGCTCAAGCAGGTCTTGGCTATCGGGCGAAATAATCTGGAGAACGCCGGGCGGATTGCCGAACGGAGCGAAGCCCTCCAGGAGGCAACCGACACGCTGCGCGACTGCGTTGGCCTGTTCCGGCTCCCCGAAGATCCGCTGTACGAGATTCGCCATGCCACCGTCTTCGATCTGGCGACCGCCTCGGCCAGCGCGGTCAGCACTGCCTTTGCGGCTGCCTTACATTCAGGCGCGATCACCGCGGCAGACTTGTTCTCCAGTGATTACCAGCCCATCCCCGGCACTCAGCCACCCAAGCATCACACCCCCTTCGACCGCCTGTGCGACGAGCTGCTGCCGCCGATCCAGGAACCCGCCGTCGCCTCGCAGCCGTGGATCGTGTACGCCATTTGCGCCAACTATGACGGCTATGTGCCGACCCACAACCTGCGCTTTGCCCAGCCACTGACCGGTGATCAGGCCCGGGACCTGGTGGGCAACCGGACCAAGCGGATTTTTGACGACCGGGTGGGCCGCAGCGTGGGTTCGCACACCGATCCCTATCGGCTCCAGGTCTACCGGCGCGATACCGGCGAGATCATGTTTGATTTATCGGTGCCGATTTTCATCGGCGATGAACACTGGGGCGGCTTCCGGGTCGGTTACGCGCTGGCTTGAAAACAGGCACCTAAAGTTCCCGCTGCTGCAATGGCTGGTTTGCTCGCCAGATTCGCCCATGACGGGTGTGTTGACCAGCCTCCGGTTGAACGTACTGCACCGGTGATTTGCCTCCTCTAAATTTTCCTGCGATCCGATCCTCAAGTCGGGTAAGCAGACCCTGCGTGAATCAATTATATCAATGGGTTGGAAGAGATGCGACAGTCTGATCCACGCCACGACTCACCATTATCACGGGAAAATTTACACGGAGGATCAGAAGAGGGATCGATCAGCCGCTGCTGCTCAAAACCTCGCGCAGCCGGGCAATCCGGATCGGCTTGGTCAAGGTGGTGACCGAACGCAAGCCCTTGAATTCGGCCAGCAGGCGGGCGTCCTTGGCGTAATCGGGGTTATAGCCGGTGATGATCACCAGATCGGCGGCATACCGCTGCTCGACCAGCCACAGCACCAGTTCGTTGCCGTCCATTTCCGGCATGACCATGTCCATTACGATCAGTGTGGGCTGCAAGGTCAGGTAGGCCGCCTGGAAGGTATGTCCATTGGTGGCAACCTGCACCTCATAATCCAGATCGGTAGCGACTTTCCGCACCAGTTCGCAAAATTCCGGTTCGTCGTCAACCACCAGCAAACGTTTTTCACTCATTACAATTTATCCTGCGGATAAGCCGATGTTGTGCAGTTGCAAAAGAACATAAAGGGGTGTTGAGTGGTTATAACGGATGAAAAATACCCGCTAATTTAAAATTAGCCTAATCGAGAATGCCGAGAAAGACTGCGAACAGTTTTTCCAAATCCGCCGGCACCACGAATGCTGCCATATCCTTCATGATCAGCTTGTTATCCCGATCTAGCGCCCCGAACCGCCACACATCACCGATCGTAACCGCGCCATAAAGAATGCCGGTTTCCTCATTTAGATCGCGATCCATACCAATTAACTCCACCGCCAGCTGGGTAAAACCGCGCTCCATATCGGCATTTTTGGCTTCAATAATAATTAAATCGTGCGTAGAGCGAATCACATAATCAATATTGCCCTTGAGTCGATGATCAACGCTCAGGGGATATTCAATATCAATATTCGCCTCAACATAATCCAGCAATTCCAGCAGGAGAGGCGATATAAAAAACTCCCGCTTGGCGGCTTCTGAATTAAGAGAAATATGCGGCAATTTCCGATAAAAAGTTTCCCGCAGCCGGTCGAGATTAAGATGATCAATCGCATGGGTCGGCAACGCGATTCTTTCCAGCCGATATTGAAAACCAAATTCGGCAACCACATCGCGGGTTGAATAGGCGAGATTGAAATAGTCGGAAAATGTGTAGCTTTTGGTGGGGTCCAGAATGGACTTGTGCATGATTCGCGTCCCTCGTACGGGCAACGACTATCCTGCGGATAAGCCGATGTTATGCAGTTGCAAAGTAACATGCTTCAGACCCGGATCATCGGGATCGGCGCGAATGGCAAAGCCCAGCGTCCGGTTCAGTTGCAGCATCCGTTTGTTCTCTTGGAGGACTTCGCCATAGATTTCTCCGATCCCCCGGGCACGGGCGTAAGCGATGATCCGCCGCATCAGCAAGTTGCCCAGGCCCAGCCGGATCATGGCCTGATCAACGATGATCGAGTACTCCGCCCGTTCGTTGCCCGGATCGGCGCTGAGATTGACGATGCCGTAAATCCCGGCCTGGCCGGGCAAGCCGGGATCAGCCGCCACCAGTGCCATGTCCCGATGGTAGTCAATCTGGGTCAATCCCGCCGCCATGCGGTGTGACAGTTCGCGGATCGGCTGGAAAAAGCGCAGCCGCAAATCGTCCGGCGAGGTGCGCGACACCAGCGCCTGCAAGGTCGGCTCATCTTCCGGCAACACCGGCCGCAGCAGCAGTTCCCGACCGTTGGGCAGGGTGATGGGTTCTTCGAGGGTCTTGGGATAGGGCCGGATCGCCAGCCGCTGGGCGGGGACCGCCACGGTCGGGGTCAATTGCACCCGGGCATCCAGCGCCACCACACCCCCGGCGTTGACCCGCAACGGGTTGATGTGCAGCTCGGTCAGTTCAGCCAGATCGATGACCATTTGCGAGATCTTGACCAGGGTCAGCGCCAGGGCATTGAGATTGGCGCGGCGCAGCAGGCTATAGCGCAACCGCTGGTAAATGCGGGTTTGCGCCATGATTTCGCGGGCCAGGTGCATGTTGAACGGCGGCAACCCGTAGGCCAGATCGCCGATAATTTCCGCTTCATCGCCGCCCTGTCCAAAATAGATTACCGGGCCAAAACCACCGCCGTGGCGCACCCCCAGCGTCAGTTCGTAAGCGCCATCGCGGGCAATAATCGGTTGCACCACGAAACCGTCGATCTTGGCAGTCGGGGCCAGACGGGGCAATTGTGCCAGCATGATTTCCGCCATTTGCCGCACTGCGTCCGGGGTGTTCAGGTAACGGGCGACCCCGCCAATTTGCGATTTACTGACAATATTCGGCGAGATGATTTTCAGCGCGACCGGCTGGTTCAGCCGGGCGGCGATGGCCGCCGCTTCCTCAGGGGAATGCGCCAGCCAGGTTTCAGCGACTGGAATGCTGTAGGCGGCCAACAATTGCATCGCTTCGTATTCGTTGAGATAGTGGCGGCCTTGGGCCAGCGCTTGGGCGATGATCGCCTGAGCCGCTGTCGGATTCGCGGTGAATTGCTCCGGCAGCGACGGCGGGGTTTCCATCAACAGGGTCTGATTACGCTTGTATTGAACAATCCGCATGAACGCCTGCACCGCGCCACCGGCAGTTTCGTAGGTCGGGATTTGCTGCTCCAGCAAGCGCCGCCGCGCTTCCGCTCCGGTTCCCGGTCCGGGAAAGCTGGCGATCAGACAGCAGCGGCTTTTGGCGAGACGCTCAATCATCGCGTCGGCCACGGCGGTCGCGTTGTCGCAGGCGCTGGGGGTCTTGATCATCAGAATGCCGTCCACCCCCGGATCGGCGATCAGCCAATCCAGCGCCAGGCCATAGGCGACAACCCCGGCTTCATCGCCGAGATCAACCGGATTGGGCAACGCATCCGGACCGATTAACGCCTCCAGATTCTGTTGGGTCGCTTCGGACAGTTGCGCCAGCCGTCCGCCAAACTGGTACAGGGTATCGGCGGCCATCAAACTCATGCTGGAGCTGTTGCCGAGAATCGCTAGCCGGTCGTTATTGACCTGTTTGGCGGCTTTCAACACCTTGACCATTTGCAGCAATTCGTCGCTGTCATCGACCCGCAGCAATCCCGCACGGCGAAACGCGGCGGCAAAGACCGCATCATCCGGCTCGGCGGGAAAGCGGCGCGGTTTCAGCACGATCACTGGCTTGGTGCGGGCCGCCCGCCGCGCTGCCGACATAAACTTGCGGGCATCGCCGATCTGTTCGAGATAAAGCAGGATCGCCTGCACCCGGTAATCGCCAGCCAGATAATCGAGGATGTCGGCTAGATCGATATCGAGGCTTTCGCCCAGGTGGATCAGATGGCTGAAGCCGAAGCCGTAATGATTGCCGATGTCGAGAGCGGTCTGGCCGATGGTGCCGGATTCGGTGATCAGAGCGACCTGACCGGGCAGCAGCGCTTGGCGGCTGAGGCTGATGTGGAGATTGGATTGGGGGACGGTCAGACCTTGGGAGCCGGGGCCGAGAATCCGCAACAGATGGGGCTGGGCGGCGGCGAGGATCGTCTGGAACAGCGTCTCGCGTTCGCGGCGCGGGAGGCTCCGCCCATCATTGACCAGCACCGCGGCCCGGGTGCCGCACTCGCCAAGTTGCTGAATCAGGGCCGGAACTTCCGGCAGGGGCCGGGTGATGATCGCCAGCGCCGGCGGTAGTGGCAGGTCAGCGATCGTGCGATAGGCCAGCGCGCCTTCCAGCGCCCACCGGCTGGAATCGACCGGCATGATCGGCCCCTTGAAGCCGCCGCTCATCAAATTGTGGGCGATGATCTCGTCGCGGTCGCCGCCCCCGCAAATCAGGGCAATTTTGTCGGGTTTGAACAGGGAGTCGAGGTTCCGAATGGTCATGAGCAAGGGATCAATAGGCGGGGGTGGCTATTTTGCCACTAACCGCTGGCGACTCACTACTTATTTGCCTTACCCCCTATCGTCTTGTCCCAACCAATTGTTTAATAAGAAATTAAAAGCGTTTGATTTCAATATGATCGACTCAAACCACCGTCTTTAGATGGCGACTTTGACTTTCGGTAAATGTCCCTCAGTATATGATGGATGTATCCTACGCCGGAGCCAGACTGGCATTCTCAGAGACTGTCGAAAAACTCTTTTCTCCTAAGCTTCTACAGAAGCAGTTGCTGGTAATAATGCTATGCTTTCAGCTAACTTCTTAGCACTTTCGGCTAGTTTTTTAGCGCGTTCTTTAAAAATTCTCCGCAACATTAATC
>CAIRMO010000109.1 GCA_903879705.1 uncultured Candidatus Competibacteraceae bacterium
CAGCCCCGTCGCGCCACCCCATGGCGGATTTGGCGTGTGTTACAACGGGAGCTGACCACCGCTATCCATGGTGCCCGACACTGGAATTTGACGCGTTGGCCGGAAGCCCTCGTCGTTCTCCAAGAACGCCCCCGCCGCCGAACCTTGCAAACCGTACCGGAACGAATCCGCCAACTGATCATGGAATGCCAAGCTCAGGGACTCAGCAATATCTGAGAGTTAGCGCTTAAGTTGGCGCGTATGGGGTGGGGGGCATGGGCTTTACCCGGTAAACGGATCCCGCAGCACGATGGTATCGAGCCGATCCGGCCCGGTGGAAATAAGGTCAACCGGCGTATCGGTCAAT
Organism: uncultured Candidatus Competibacteraceae bacterium; assembly: GCA_903879705.1. Classification (GTDB taxonomy): domain Bacteria; phylum Pseudomonadota; class Gammaproteobacteria; order Competibacterales; family Competibacteraceae; genus RXIV01. The sequence continues at coordinate 347 of CAIRMO010000109.1, forward strand.
TCCTCCACCCGCCGTAAATAGGCTCTCGCAGCAAGCGGTAATTTTTCATACCGCTGCACGCCGACGGTGGACGTCCGCCAGCCCGGCATTTCCTCATAAACCGGTTCACATTCGGCCAGCGCCTCGGCTCCAAAGGGCGCGTGATCCCGTTGATCCGGCCCGCATTGATAACCCACGCACATCTGAATGCTGTCCAGATCATCCAGCACATCCAGCTTGGTCACGCACAACCCGGATATGCTGTTATTCAGGATCGACCGGCGCAACGATACTGCATCGAACCAGCCACAGCGCCGCCGCCGCCCGGTCGTTGCGCCGAATTCGTGGCCGCGCTCGGCTAGATACTCGCCGGTTTCATCAAACAGTTCCGTCGGAAACGGCCCGCCGCCGACCCGGGTGGTGTAAGCCTTGGTAATCCCCAGCACATAGTCCAGATAACGCGGCCCCAAACCGGTGCCGGTAGCCGCGCTGCCGGCGGTGGTGTTGGACGAAGTGACGTAGGGATAGGTGCCGTGATCAATGTCCAGCAACGCGCCCTGTGCGCCCTCAAACAACAGGTTATCGCCGCGTCGGCGGTGAACATCCAGCAACTCAGTCACATCCGTCACCAACGGCCACAGCCGTTCGGCCATAATCAGGGTTTCATCCAGCACCTTCTGAAAATCAACCGGATCGGTGTGGAAATAGTGTTGCAGCACGAAATTATGGAAATCCAGCACCTCGCCCAGCTTGGCGGCAAACCGTTCCCGGTGGAACAGATCAGCGAGTCGCACCGCCCGGCGTGAGACCTTGTCTTCATAAGCCGGACCGATACCGCGCCCGGTGGTGCCAATGGCTCGCTCGCCGCGCGCCTTTTCACGCGCCTGATCGATAGCGACGTGGTAAGGCAGAATCAGTGGACACGCCCCGCTGATCCGCAGTCGCGCCATCACATCCACCCCCCGGCGTTCGAGATCGTCGATCTCGGTCAATAACGCCGCCGGAGCCAGCACTACGCCGTTGCCGATCAGACATTGCACACCATCGCGCAAAATGCCGGAGGGAATCAGATGCAGTACGGTTTTCTGGCCGTTGATAACCAGGGTGTGCCCCGCATTATGGCCACCCTGAAATCGCACTACCGCTGCCGCATTCTCGGTCAGCAGGTCGACGACTTTACCCTTGCCTTCGTCGCCCCATTGCGCGCCGATGACCACTACGTTTTTGCCCATGTCGGTTTCCTGGTGGCTAAATCACTGCCAAGCGATATGCGCTGAATTGGGTTCGGCGATTCCCAGTGATAACTGACCTTCGCCAGATGTTGAGAGTGCCTGAATCCAGTAAAAATACTGTTCTTCAAGAGCCAGTTCTTTTGCTAAAGCTTTAAGAGACATCCTGCGCAAAATTTCAGCGGTAATAGGTCTTTTTTCATCCCAGAAAATCATGGACTCAAGAAACTCGCGGGCTGGATCAGAAGAGATGAGTTTATAGATAAATTCCGCTTCTTCCTTGCTGTCAAAGGATAGAAAATAGATTGTATCGTCAAATATAACTGGGCGGTTGTTGATTGGACCAACCACCATAAATTTCAGTTTTTTATACAGCCCTGAAATGGCGATTTTCCATTCTTTAAAGGTATAATAACCAATACCAAATATTGAGAAAAGTGGTTTATTTTTATAGATGGAACTCGCTCTTTTTTCCAAATAACCAAGATGTTCAGACAAATATCGCCAGGTTTTTGGCGCATTTTCAGCAATGGCGCTAGTTTCTTCTCCTACAAAGTGCTGAGTGATCAAAACCAGCCTTCGATTCAATTTAACTCGCCCGTTGCCAATATCAGAGCTTTTCAACAGTGGATAAAGATAGTCGTTTTCCAAATCAACCTGTTCACCTAGCCCATTTTTCAGGTAATGACCTACTGGTTCCAGCTCCATGACGTTTGAACAATCATGCTTTGCGCCTGACCGCCAAATGTAATTCATATCCTGCCCTGCAAGATGTAGCCATCGTTCGTAGGCAGCAACGTCTTTAACCATAAAGCCATTTCTTTCAGTGATAACGGAAGAAGCTTGATAAGAGTCAAGCCCTTCATAAACCTTGCACACCGAATGCTGATCATCAACCGTTATGACGAAAAGACAGGCATCAACCGCAGCGTTAAAATGAGTCTTGGCATCAATCGGATAGATATGACCTGAAAAAGGGTGAATACGGTTTAGCATGATTTGGCGCATCACTTTCCTGGCCACCGAGTATTTGCATAATACGGCTACCGCGCCTTGTCGGTTTGATAGCCAGTCAACGTATCTAAGCAACATCCATTCTGAAATATCAAAGTTGCTTGAGCCCGTGATCGCAGCAATTCCTCGCTGATTCTGAAAGTTGGATTTCAAAGGAAGATTAGTGCTGTTTAGCAATCCTAATTCACTACTGGTTACCCAAGGCGGGTTGCCAATAATCAGAATATAACCCGGCAGGTTCTTGATGATCGTTTCCCAGTCCATATCAAAAAAATCTGATTGGCTGATTTGAACTTGATTTTTAATTAAACCATACTCTCCAGTGAGTGAAGCGTTGGCTTCAGCTACATAATCAGCATTGATATCAAATCCAAATAGCCTTGCTTTAATAAAAAAAGCCGCCGCTGCGCGGATAAAAGCACCTTTTCCGCAACTGGGTTCAATGATGACATCCGGTTGAATAGCATGATTTCTATTCAGTGTTTTAACCACGGCTTTAGCGAGATTGTCAGGGGTTTGAAAATCGCCAAATTGCCATTGATCCATCGCTTTCTTTGCCATGATTATCTAATCCTGGTGATGCCTGAAATAAGATCCGCTTGCTGGATAACACGGCTATATTGAAGTCGCCACTGTAGCGCATTGGAAATTGTTAAGTAACCTTGACGTGGTGGTGATTCCAGAATACGTTCCGCAAGCAGATCAGCCCCTATTTCATCGACCGGAAGGTTTCGTTCAGCGATAAACGCGATAAGGTCGTCTTTATTGGCATTTCTTTCCAGAATATCCAACAAACCTTTAGTTGTTTGGAAATCAGCAGTACGTTCTTTTTCAACAAATATTGTGTATCTTATATTTAATTTCCCGGTTTTACTTTCATGGTCATCAAATTTTTCATAGACGAAGACTAACAAGTGATAGCCTAATCCAAATATTTTTTGAGCAGCCGATTTGAAAGGACAGGAAGACTGCGGTTGTTTGATGCTGGTCGTTTTTATATCGATTTCAAGCTCCGGCACATCAATTCCAGAAGCAGAATTCCCCTGCTGGTAATGGTAATTTTCGGATAAATAATCAAGAAAATGACGCTCAAGATAGGTACCGATGGCCTTCCCATCAGTGACGCCATACAGAGCTGGCTCATCGTGTGAATCTTCCATCCCGGCGAATTTTGCCGCTTCATTCTTGATGGATTCAATGGTCAATTCTGATTTCATTGATCAATCACGTTCAGGAGAAGATTTTAATGGCTGCGGGATGACCATCCACTCCCCTTCCCGTTGCGCCAACACCCGATCGCAGCCCAAATCAAGCGGTTCCACCGCCGCGCCCGGCAGGGCCCGGATCACCCGTTCACCCTGGTTCCGCAACGCCACGACCTGTTGTTCCAAGGCCGGCTCATCGGCCAGCGGTGGGGCATAAATCCCAGCGTTCACCGGTTCCGGTGTTGAACCGAGCAGCAGCAAGGTCGCCAGATCAACGCTGAAGCCGGTCGCCGGGCGGGCGCGGCCAAACACCTGGCCGATCTCGTCATAGCGCCCACCTTGCGCCACTGCCTGCCCCTGCCCCGGCACATAGGCCGCAAACAGCACCCCTGTGTGGTAGTGATAGCCGCGCAATTCTGCCAGATCGACATGAATCGGCAAGTCCGGCCACTGCTGTTGCAACGCTGCGGTCAGTCGCCGCAAGGTTGCCAGCGCCTCGTGAACCCCAGCGCCAGTCGCCGCTAACCGGGATTCCGCTTCATCCAGCACCTCCTGCCCGCCATTCAGTTCGGCCAGCGCCAGCAACGGTTCACGGCAGGCTGGATTCCACGCCGCCAAATAGCCGCGAATCTCCGGCAACGCCTTGCGTTGCAGCGCCTCAAACAGCAGCGCTTCCCGCTCCTGATCCAACCCGGCCTGGCGCACCAATTCGCGGAAAATAGCGACGTGACCTAAATCCAGATGCGCGTCGCCGATGCCTGCTATCCGCAAGGTGGTCAGCATCAAGGTCAGCACCTCCAGATCGCTCTCATGGCCGCGATGCCCGTACAACTCGACCCCGGCTTGATACGGGCTGCGCGAGCCGCCAAAGCCGTCAGCGCGCGTCCGCAGCACCGGCCCCAGGTAGCACAGCCGCACCGGCCCGGCCCGTTTGAGCAGATGGGCGTCAATTCGCGCCACTTGTGGCGTCATGTCGGCCCGCACCCCCATCATGCGCCCGCTGAGCTGGTCGGTGAGTTTGAAGGTTTGCAACTCCAGATCGTCACCTGCCCCGGTCAGCAGCGAGTCGAGAAACTCGATCAGTGGCGGGATCACCAGTTCGTAACCCCAGCTTTGATAAAGGTCCAGCAGAGCGCGGCGCAACCGTTCCAGCCGCCCGGCAGCAGGAGGGAGGATTTCTTCAATTCCTTCGGGCAGCAACCAGCGATCTTCGGGAATCATGGGCGCGGCAATCCTGGTGGTGGAGCAGGGCTGATATGGGTCAGGCTTCCGACTGACAGCGGGCGTCAGCGCAACAAATACAGCACCAGCAACCCGCCGGCCATGCTGGCCAACCCGGCGATCCGCAGGACGCGATCTTCGAGTTGGGCCAGCCGCAACAGAGTCTGGCGCAGGGCACCGGGATTGAGAAACGGGATGATGCCTTCCAGCACCAGCATCAACCCGAACGCCGCCAAGAGTTCATCCCACATGGCGGCGTCCAGCAACCGGTGCAGCAGCAATGGCAAACCGGCGATCCGGGATCATCATTGCGCCTGGTTGAAATAGCGGAAAAACTGGAAATCCTGCGGTTGCAGGATCAGCACATCATCCTTGGAATTGAAACTCTGCCGATAGGCTGACAGGCTGCGACTGAAGTTGTAGAAATCCTGATCCTGGCTGTACGCCTGCGCGTAGATGTCCGCCGCCTGGGCATCACCATCGCCGCGTTGCCGTTCAGCATCGCGGTACGCCTCGGCCAGAATCACCGTGCCTTGCCGATCGGCATCAGCGCGAATCCGTTCCGCCGCCTCGCCGCCTCGCGAGCGGAAGTCCTTGGCGACCCGCAACCGTTCAGCCTTCATCCGGCTAAATACTGAATTGCTCACATCCGCCGGCAGGTCAATCCGCTTGATCCGCACATCGACTGCCGCGATCCCCAGTTGGGTCGCCTGTTCCTTCAGCAGCCGGCTCAAGGTTTCCATGATCTGATCGCGGTCGCCCGACACGACTTCCTGAATGCTGCGTTTGCTGAATTCACTCCGCAGGCTGTCCTTGACGATCTGATCCAGCCGAACATTGGCTTGCGCCGCATCGCCGCCGACCGTGGTGTAAAACTTGCGCACATCCTCGATCCGCCACATCGCGAAGGAATCGACAATCACGTTTTTCTTCTCGGCGGTCAGAAACCGCTCCGGCTCGGTATCCAGCGTTTGCAAGCGGCGATCAAACTTGCGGATGTTGTTAATCAGCGGCCATTTCCAGTGCAGTCCCGGCTTATAGTTGTCCTGGACGATTTCGCCCAACTGGAACCGGATCGCGGTCTGGGTTTCGTCCACCGTGAACAGCGCCATCACCGCCAGCGCGATCAGGGCGGCGATTCCGCCCAACATCGATTTACCGGAGAGAGGCGAGGGTAAGGGTAATTGCGGCAGAGCCATTAGCGCACCTCCCGGCTGCGACTGAGATCACGCAGGCGAGTCGCCGCTGCGCTGCCGTCCACCGACGGCGTGGAACCGGACGGCAACGCCTCGGATAACGGCGTTCCTGCCGTGCTACTCGGAGCCGGCCCCTCATGGGGCTTGAGCAGCCGATCCAGCGGCAAATACAACAGATTATTGGTTCCCTTCATGTCCACTAGCACCTTGCTCGCTTGCGATAACACCGATTCCATGGTTTCCAGATACAGCCGTTCGCGGGTCACTGTCGGCGCTTTCTGGTAGGCCGCCAACAACTGGTTGAAACGGCTGGTCTCGCCTTGGGCTTGGGCGATGACCTGTTCCTTGTAGGCCGACGCTTCCTGCAACCGTCGCGCTGCCTGGCCCCGCGCCCGGGGAATGACTTCATTGGAATAGGCCTCGGCCTCGTTTTTCAGCCGTTGCTCATCTTCGCGGGCCTTGATGGCGTCGGCGAAGGCGTCCTGGACTTCTTCCGGCGGCTGGGCATCCTGCAACACCACGGTAATGATCTGCAATCCGGCGGCATACTGATCGAGGATGCGCTGACTGAGCTTCTGAATATCGCTGACAATCGCGCTGCGGCCCTCGGTCAGCACGAAATCCATGGTGCTTTTACCGATGGTCTCACGGGTGGCGCTTTCCACCACCTGCACCAGCACGGCTTCCGGGTCCAGTACGCTGAACAGATAGGCGCGGGGATCATGAATCTGGTATTGCACCGCCAGTCGCATGTCCACAATGTTCTCGTCCTGGGTCAGCATTAACGCCTCTTTCGGCACCGAGCGGATCGCCGGTTGCCGAGCGCCGCTGCTGCCGGAGCGATAGCCGATCTCGCGAAACCGGCGCTGTTCCAGATTGACGATTTCAACACGGTCAATCGGAAACAGGCGCAGATGGGGACCGGGCATCGTGGTCTCCAGATAGCGCCCGAACCGCAGCACCACCCCGCGCTCGCCTTCATTGACGATGTAGATGCTGGCGATCAACCAGCCGATCAGGGCAATAATCCCGACGATCAGCCCGATCCCGGCGATCCCGGAACCCGAAATGCCGCCGCCACCACTGCCAGCACTGCCACTGCTACCACCGCTATTGTTGTCGTTATTGTTACCGCCGCGCCGGTTGCCCAGCAGAGCGTTGAATTTGTCCGATAGTTTGCGGACCACTTCGTCCAGATCAGGCGGCCCCTGATCGCGACCGCCGCTATTCCAGGGATCGCGGTTGCCGCCTCCCGGTTCATTCCAGGCCATTTCACACCCCAACATTGGTCTTGGCGCTGCTCATAGCGCCGGGCTTACAAAGCCCGAACGCACCCATTCTTCCCGCAGGCCTTCCTTACGGCGCAGCAGGTCCAGATTGCCGAGTGAAGTGCGGACTTCAATCAGCCATTCGCCCGAGGGTTCATGCTGTTCAGCGACCACTGCGCCCAAGCTAAATAGCCGGGAGCGTAGCCGGGCCGCCGCCGCGGGCAGGCACAACCAGCCATGCAGGGCTACACCGCGCAGCCGCTCGGTTAAAGCGGTCATCAACTCATCAATTCCTGCGCCGGTCGCCGCCGACAGCCACACCGCCCGCGCCTGACCTTCGGCGTCTCGCTCCAGGCGAGGCGGCTCGTCAGTCAAATCAATCTTGTTGAACACATGCAGGCGCGGAATCTCCGCTGCGCCGATTTCGGCCAGGACCGCCTCAACCTCGGCGATGACCGCGTTCCGGTCAGGATGACTGGCATCGATGACGTGCAGCAATAGCCGAGCTTCGCAGGTTTCCCGCAGGGTCGCCCTGAACGCCGCCACCAGTTCATGCGGGAGCCGGCTGATGAAACCGACGGTATCGGCCAGAATGACCGGCTCGGCCCCCGGCAAATCCAGCCGGCGCAAGGTTGGGTCCAAGGTAGCGAACAGTTGATCCGCCACATAAACCCCGGACGTGGTCAAGGCATTGAACAAGGTGGATTTTCCGGCATTGGTATAGCCGACCACCGACACCGTGGGTAAACCCGCCTTGCGCCGCGCCCGCCGTCCCTGTTCGCGTTGCTTTTCTACCCGATCCAGCCGCAGGCGGATTTGCCGAATCCGGTCCGCCAGCAAGCGCCGGTCAGTTTCCAACTGGGTTTCGCCGGGGCCACGCAGACCGATGCCGCCGCGCTGCCGCTCCAGATGGGTCCAGCCGCGCACCAGCCGGGTGGACAAATGCCGTAGTTGCGCCAGTTCCACTTGCAGTTTGCCTTCAAAACTCCGCGCCCGCTGGGCGAAGATGTCGAGGATCAAGCCAGTGCGGTCGATGACCCGGCATTGCAGGAAGGCTTCCAGATTGCGCTCCTGACTGGGCGACAGGGCATGGTCGAAGATGACCAGTTTGGCGTCGCCCTGCTGTGCCGCTGCGCTGATTTCCGCTGCCTTGCCACTGCCGGCGAACAGCCGCGAGTCTGGTGCAGAACGGCGACCGGTAATGAACGCGATGCATTCTGCGCCAGCCGCTGCCGCTAGTTGCTGAAATTCGGCGGATTCCTGGGGGTCTTCGGCTCCATCGAAGAGCAGCCGCACCAGAACCGCGCGTTCACCGCCGTGCGGACGCTCGAACAAACCGCCTCCCGCGTTCCAGGCTAAACCGGTCAGGAAAGATCGTCATCGCCGTCGTCGTCATCGGTCGCCAGATTAAGCCGCACATTGCGAACCGGCACGACGGTGGAAATGGCGTGTTTGTAGATCATCTGGCTGACGCTGTTCTTGAGCAGGACCACAAATTGATCGAACGACTCGATCTGGCCCTGCAATTTGATGCCGTTCACCAGATACACCGAGACCGGAATCCGCTCCTTGCGCAACGCGTTGAGAAACGGTTCCTGGAGAGAATGACCTTTGGTCATGACAACGCTCCCTTGCTGTTATAGGCTGAAAAGATGCAGCAATCAGCTTCAAAATGAAAGGCGAAAAGTTCAAGCGGTTTGCAACTAAAGCAGAGCAACATTAGCGCAAAATGCGTGCCTGCTATCCGGGACCCGCCGCCGAGCGGTCGATTCACCACGTTCCCATGATGTGTTATCCACGGAATTGCGAAACAAAACAGGACTAATACTAGCACAGGCGTTCTGGTGTTTTCGGAAAAAACCGGTGTTCATGCAGGTCAGCCAGCGCACGCTCCAGCAAGCGATCATCGCGGTTATCCAGCCAGAGCGCCCCGGATTCGGCCCGTAGCCAGGTCAATTGCCGCTTGGCGAACTGACGAGTGGCGATGATGGCGCGTTCGACCATCGTGACCTCATCCAGCTTGCCGTCGAGATAGGCCCAAACCTGCCGGTAGCCGACCGCCCGCATCGCCGGCAGGTCCGGGTGTACATCGCCCCGCGCCCGCAACGTCTCGACTTCGGCGATCAAACCCTGGTCCAGCATGGCCCGGAACCGTTGGGCAATCCGCGCATGCAGCGCTTGCCGATCCATTGGAGCGACGATCCACTTGACGATCCGGAAAGGCAACGGTTCGTTATGCGGACGGGCGCAAAGTTCCGTCAAGGTGTGTCCAGTCAGTTCCCAGACTTCCAGCGCCCGTTGAATCCGTTGCGGATCGTGGGGATGAATCCGGGCTGCTGCGACCGGATCAAGTTGCGCCAGCCGGGCGTGCAAGGCAGGGCTGCCTTGTGCCGCAAATTCCGTCGCCAGCCGGGCGCGCAACGCCGGATCAGCCGTCGGCAATTCAGCCAGGCCCCGTTCCAGGGCGCGAAAATAGAGCAGGGTGCCCCCCACCAGCAGCGGAACCTGGCCGGTGGCCTGAATGGCAGCCATCTCGTGCAGGGCATCGCTGCGAAACTGGCCGGCGGAATAGGTTTCGGCAGGATCGAGAATATCGATCAATCGGTGCGGGGCGATCCGCAACGTCGCGGCATCCGGTTTCGCGGTACCGATATCCATGCCCCGGTAGATCAGCGCGGAATCGACGCTGATGATCGCAAATGGCAGGCGTTTGACCAATTCCACCGCCAGTGCGGTCTTACCAGAAGCGGTCGGCCCCATCAGAAACAGCATGGGTGGGCGGGTATCGGTGGCAGGCCTGTCCCACGGCCTGGAGTCCGGCCCGGTTGGGTTTAGCATTGAGCCAGTCGAGTTGGGTGCTGAGGGCGTAGCGCTGAATCTCAATGCCGCCATGATCTTTCTCGAGGGTTTCCGGGACCGGCAGGCGGCCACGGGTCAGTTGGGTATCCAGCCAGAGCTGGCGCTCACTGCCATTCGGTGGTGGCGGCTAAGTTAAGCCCAATCGTCCCCATACGGGTAGCGCCCTCAAGGTTTTTGGAGTCAGCGATGAACCCTGTCGAGTACACGATCGAAACCGATCGAAACCCGCCTTGCGGTCAGCGCGCTATCCTCCCCGGCTTCAACGCCGGGGACTCGCACGGAAAATTTGATGAACCTGAGCGCCGCCGTCAATTTCTCCACCCAGTCAGCGGAAAACCGGCTAGGATTAGCAGTAATTCCCGCTACCACGATGCGCCGCACCCCTTGATCGCTTATGAAACAGTCCTTGCAGCTCCGCATGGGTCAGCAATTGGCTATGACCCCCCAATTGCAGCAGGCGATCCGCCTCTTGCAACTATCCAGCCTTGAGTTGCAGATCGAAGTGCAAACCCTTCTTGATTCCAATCTGATGCTGGAGCGGGCTGACGATTTACAGGATCTACCGGTGCAGCCGGAAACGCAGGCCGCGCAGATCGCCGTGGATACCAGCTCTGCGACTGAACTCAACACCGCAACGACGGACACGCTGCCCGATCAACTACCGGTGGATAGCGTCTGGGAAGATATCTACGAATCTTCCGATGGCGCGACCAGTTTCTCGCGGGGCGAGGACGACGACTGGGATCCCGGCGAACGCTATGCCGGCGTTGGCGAGTCGCTGCGTGATCACCTGTACTGGCAAATGCGGTTGACCCCATTTAATGAGCGGGAAATGGCGGTCGCTACCGCGATCATTGACGCTATTGACGATTCCGGTTACCTGACCCTGACCTTGGAAGACCTCTGCGAGGATTTACCTGCCGACTCCAAGGTTACGCCAGAAGAAGCCGAAGCCGTGCTGAAGCTGGTACAGCACTTCGATCCGCAAGGCGTCGGCGCACGCAACCCGGCTGAATGCCTGCTGCTGCAACTGGAAGCGTTTACGGAAGGCACCCCGTGGCTGACCGAGGCCCGCCAACTGGTCGAGCAGCATCTGGACCTGCTGGCCGAGCATGACTTCAACAGTCTGATGCGCCAGCTCAAAGTGACCCGTGAGCAATTGCAGCAGATCGTCGGCCTGATTCAATCGCTCAACCCGCATCCAGGGGCCCAATTATCCACCACCGCGCCGCAATACATCGTTCCGGATGTGCTGGTCCACCGGCAGCGCCACGCCTGGCTGGTTGAACTCAACACTGAAAGCTCACCCAAATTGCGGATCAATGCCCGCTATGCGGCGCTGGCCCGGCGCAGCAGTGAAAACAGCGAAAACAGCGATACGGCCTGTCTCAAAAACCATTTGCAGGAAGCCCGCTGGTTCCTGAAAAGTCTGCAAAACCGCAATCAGACCCTGCTCAGGGTGGCAACCAGCATCGTCGAACGGCAGCGGGATTTCCTGGAGTACGGTGATGAATGGATGAAGCCGCTGATTCTGCGCGACATCGCCGAAGAACTGGGCCTGCACGAATCAACCATCTCGCGGGTGACCACCCAGAAGTATCTGCACACCCCGCGAGGCATCTACGAACTGAAATACTTTTTTTCCAGCCACGTCGGCAAATGCTCTTCCACCGCCATTCGCGCCATGATCCGTAAGTTGATTCAGGCGGAAAATCCCGGCAAGCCGCTCAGCGACGACAAGATTACCAACCTGTTGGGCGCGGAAGGGATTCAGGTTGCACGGCGAACGGTGGCAAAATACCGGGAAGCGATGGCAATTCCGTCCTCTTCGGATCGTAAACGCCTCGTCTGAACGGACGGGGATCTTCGCCCTGCGGGGCATTGCGGGAGCCGGAACGCAGCAAGGGGGCGGCGCAAAACAACCTGATCCCACCCACCACCGCCGCCACGCCGAAATCAACCGGTTCCGGCCCCGTCCAAACCAAGACCTGTCAACCAGGAGTCCATGCCATGCAAATCAAGTTGAGCGGACACCATCTGGAAATTACCCCGGCGCTGCACGACTATGTGTACGACAAGCTGGAGCGTATCGAGCGGCATTTCGATAACGTCACCAGCGCCCAAGTGATCCTCAGCGTGGATAAACTGATCCAGAAGGCCGAGGCCACTATCCATGTCGCCGGCAACGAGATTTTTGCCGATGCCGCGGATGAGGACCTGTATGCGGCGATTGATGCGTTAAGCGACAAGATCGACCGCCAAATCAAGAAGCACAAGGAAAAGCTGACCGATAAGCATCGCGGCGAAAAAGCTCGCGATTATCCCCAACCGTGACCGGATCAGCGTGGCGATGGACATCATCGACCTGATTGCACCCGGACGGATCGTCTGCAACAGCCCGGTCGCCAGCAAAAAGCGGGTGATCGAAACTTTGAGCGAGCTGCTGGCCACCGGGCAAACCGATCTGAACGCCCGGCTGATTTTCGACAGTCTGATCGGTCGGGAGCGGCTGGGCAGTACCGGGCTCGGTCACGGCGTCGCCTTGCCGCATGGCCGTTTCAATCAGAGCCGGACAGCCATCGGCGCGTTCATCAAACTGGAAAAGGGTGTCGATTTCGATGCCATCGACCGGCGCCCGGTGGACCTGATCTTCGGGCTACTGGTGCCGGATCACTACACCGACGAACATCTCAAGATTTTGCAACTGCTCGCGGAGATGTTCAGCGACAAGACCCTTTGTCAACGGTTGCGTGACGCCGATTCCGATCCGGCGCTGTTTGAACAGCTCCGCGACTGGCAACCCGCTACTGCGCCTCTGCCATGAAACCGGTCAGCGCCCAAACCGTGTTCGCCGATCTGGAAGCTGTGTTGGAATGGCGATGGATCGGCGGAGCCGCTGGCGCGGAGCGGATTTTGTGGTTGCCGGTTGAGACGGACACCGCGTTTTTTGGACGGCTAAACTGGGTCCAGCCGCCCCGCCTGCAACTACTCGGTCCCGAAGAGATCGCCTTTCTGAACGGGCTCGAACCGGCGGGCCGGGAGGCCCTGATAGGTTGCCTGTTTGGGCCGACGACTGGCGCGGCGCTGGTGTGCGGCGATGGGACCCAGGCCGAGCTGCTACAACCCGGCGCCGATGCCGCTGGCATTCCGCTTTGGCATACCCCCTTTACCCCGGCGGTCACGCTGGAGCGGCTGTATACCTACCGGCACAGCCTGGACACCTCGACCGTGGTTCATGGCGAGCTGCTGGAAGTGTTCGGCATGGGGGTACTCATCACCGGCGGCAGCGGCATTGGCAAGAGCGAGCTGGCACTGGAGCTGATCAGTCGCGGCCACCGTCTGATCGCGGACGACACCCCGAATCTGACCCGGGTAACGCCCGATGTCCTGGTAGGAACCTGCCCGCCGACCCTGAGCGATCTGCTGGAAGTGCGCGGCTTGGGTATTCTCAATATCCGCCGGATGTTTGGCGACAGCGCGATCAAGCGCAACAAGCGGATTCGCCTGATCCTGCATCTGGCCCGACTGGAGGACATTAATCCCCCGGCTGAATCCCGCTTGCAGGGCTTGCGCGATATCCGGGTGATTTTGGGCGTCGGCATTCCAGTGATTACCTTGCCGATTGCGCCAGGCCGCAATCTGGCAGTGCTGGTCGAATGTGCGGTGCGCGACCATATCCTGCGCCTGAGCGGCTATCGGGCCGAGCAGGACATGATGGAACGGATGGAGAAAATTATGGCGAGGGCCGTTCCATGCGAATAATCATCGTCAGCGGCTTGTCAGGATCGGGCAAAACCATTGCCCTGCAAACCCTGGAAGACCTCGACTGCTACTGCGTCGACAACCTGCCGTTCAAGCTGATTCGACCGCTGGTTCAGGAGATTCTGGTCGCCGGTGCGACCCTGCCAACTACGATGGCGGTCGGGATCGATGCCCGCAACAGCTTCGACGAACTGGCCCGGTTTCCCACCACCTTGGCCGAGTTGCGCGCCGATGGCCTTCAGGTCGAAGTGTTGTTCCTGCAGGCCGACGAGGCGGCGCTGCTCAAACGCTACGGCGAAACCCGCCGCCGTCATCCGCTCGGATTGGGCAATGTGCCGTTGCAGGAAGCGATCCGTCAGGAACGGCGCTTGCTGGAACCCATTGTCGCCGGAGCCGATTTGATCATCGACACCAGTGAAACCAACCTGTATCAATTGCGCGATATGATCCGCGTCCGGGTACTCGAGACGCCGGGCGAGGCGATGTCGCTGTTGTTTGAATCGTTCGGTTTCAAAAATGGGGTACCGGCCGATGCCGATTTTGTTTTTGACGTGCGCTGCTTGCCCAATCCGCATTGGGAGCCGGTCTTACGACCCTTGACCGGGCTGGATCCGGCGGTCATCGAGTTTCTCGGTCAACAACCGGAGGTGACCGCAATGATCGCCGATGTGCGCCACTTTCTGGAGATATGGCTGCCGCAGTTCGAGGCCAGCAACCGCAGTTATTTGACGGTTGCTATTGGCTGCACCGGTGGCCAACACCGTTCGGTGTTCATCGCCGCAACGCTGGCGCGGCATTTCAACGCGACTCGCCGGCATGTTATGGCCCGGCATCGGGAGCTGAAGCCTTGAACCGCCAACTGCCTGCCGATGATGATCAGGGGAGCGCCGGGTTGCTGAAACGCGAGATCGTCATTATCAACCGATTGGGATTGCACGCCCGCGCCGCCGCCAAGTTTGTGACCCTGGCCTCCGGCTTTGATGCCGAGGTTCGCCTGATTCGCAGCGGGCGCGAGGTCAATGGCAAAAGCATCATGGGGGTGATGATGCTGGCGGCGGCCTGCGGGGCGAAGCTGGAACTGCACGCCAGTGGTCCTGAAGCCAAACCGGCGCTGGAACACCTCGAAAGCTTGATTCTCCGCCGGTTTGACGAGGACGAATAGGAGGGTTGTGCCATGACCTTTTCCTTACATGGTATCGGCGTTTCACGGGGCTATGCGATTGGCAAGACCTATCTGCTCCAGCGCAACCAGTTGGAAATTGCCGAATACTCTATTCCCGACACGATCATCGAGGATGAAATCCGGCGGTTTTTGAACGGCCTGGATATCGCCCGGCAACAGTTGCAGGCGATCCGAATGCAGATTTCACCCACGGCGCCCGGCGATTTGACCGCGTTTATCGACACTCACCTGCTGATGTTGCAAGACGTGACCTTCACCGAAGCGCCGGTTCACTTGATCCGATCCCGCAAGTGCAACGCCGAATGGGCGCTCAAGATCCAGCGCGATGCGCTGGTTCAGGTCTTCGAGCAGATGGATGATCCGTACCTGCGCACCCGCAAAGACGACGTCGATCATGTGGTGAAACGGGTGCAGCAGATTTTGGTGACTGAAGATGCCGCTGCTGCGGGCAATCCCGATTACGCTGAACCATCGCCGAGCCGGCTGGAAGGACGAGTGATTGTCGCCGATGATCTGACCCCGGCAGATACGATTCTGATGCAGCATCAGGGCGTGCAGGCCTTCGTTACTGAGTACGGCGGGCCACTGTCCCATACCGCGATTCTGGCCCGTAGTCTGGGGATTCCGGCGGTGGTCGGTGTACGAAACGCCCGGGCCTGGCTGGGCCATAACGAACCGGTGATCGTCGATGGTCGGCAGGGCGCAATTATGGTCGGGCTGGACGAGCGCATCCTGCGCTATTACCGGCAAAAGCAGCAGCAGGAACGCCACGAGCAACATGAGTTGAGCAAGCTCAAGGGCAAGCCGGCAATCACCCGCGACGGCGTGATGATTGGGCTGTACGCCAATATCGAACAGCCCGAAGACGCAACCGCGGTGCAAGACGTCGCGGCTGATGGTGTTGGTTTGTATCGCACCGAGTTCCTGTTTATGAATCGCGCCGAGACCCCGGACGAGGAAGAGCATCTCGCCTCCTACCTGCATGTGATTAAGGTGCTGGACGGCAGCCCGGTGACGATCCGCACCGCCGATCTGGGCGCGGACAAGCAGGTGGATGGCGGGCGCGGCGGGGTAGTCAGCACCAATCCGGCGCTGGGCTTACGGGCGATCCGGATGTGTTTGAAAGACTTGGCGATGTTCCGTCCGCAACTGCGGGCGATCCTGCGGGCCTCGGCTTACGGGCCGGTGCGGATGATGATTCCGATGTTGTCTGCCATCCAGGAAGTGTTTCAAGTGCTGCGTTTGGTCGCGGAGACCCGCCAGGAGTTGCGGGATCGCGGGCTGGCTTTCAATGAGAAATTGCCCATTGGCGGGATGATCGAAGTGCCGGCGGCAGCGGTGTGCGCACCGCAATTCGCCCGCTATCTCGATTTCCTGTCCATCGGCACCAATGACCTGATTCAGTACACACTGGCGATTGATCGGGTCGACGATGAGATCAATTATCTGTACGACCCGCTGCATCCGGCGGTGCTGATGTTGATTCACAACACCATTCGCGCCGGCCACAAAGCCGGGATTCCGGTCAGCCTGTGCGGCGAAATGGCCGGCGATCCCCGCTATACCCGGCTCCTGCTGGGGCTGGGCCTGACCGAGTTCAGCATGCACCCCACCGGCCTGCTGGAAATCAAGCGGGCGGTTCAGGATAGCCATGTGGGCGAATTGAGCAAGGCGGTCCGGCATCTGCTCCGCACCACTGATGCCGAGAAGTACGCCGAGGCGCTCAAGGGCATTGCCCAAAATTAATCGGAGGAACCCAATGGCAAACCCCCTAGCGTTCCACGCTCTGGCCGTGGACTTCGGAGGTTCACCTTGACCGCTTGTGCTTCACCTCCAGTCGTGATGATCCTGGCCGGCAATGATCCTACCGGCGGGGCTGGCATCGCCGCCGACATTGAAACCCTGATCAGTCTCGGTTGCCGTCCTGCCCCGGTGATCACCGCCCTGACCGTGCAGGACACTCACAATGTGCAGGAGTTACTGCCGGTCGAACCAGAGTGGGTGCTAGCCCAAGCGCGGGCGGTGCTGGCGGATTTGCCGGTGGCGGCGTTCAAGATTGGGGTGATGGGCAGCGCCGACAACGCGGTTGCCCTGCATGAACTGCTGATCGCCTGGCCCGACATCCCGGTGGTGCTGGATCCGGTGCTGGCAGCCGGTGGAGGAACTCGATTGGCCGACGGGGAATTGATCGAAGCCATCCGTGATTTGCTGCTGCCGCTGACCACGGTATTGACTCCTAACAGCCACGAGGCCCGCCGGTTGGCTCCGGAGGCGGATACGCTGGAGGCGTGCGGAATGGCGTTGTTGGCGCGGGGCTGCCGCTATGTGCTACTGACCGGCGGACATGAGCCGGGTACTGAAGTGATCAATACCGTATATGGCAACAACCGGCGGCTGGAAAGCGGGCGCTGGCCGCGTCTGCCTGGCAACTATCACGGTTCTGGTTGCACCTTGGCCGCAGCCATCGCCGCCCTGCTCGCCCAAATCCAACCCCCCGGCTCCGAACCCTCCCTGCTGTCCGCCCTCTACCAGGCGCAACAATATGTTTGGCGCTCGCTGCAAGCCAGTCACCCGGTCGGCGGCGGGCAATTGCTTCCCAACCGATTGTTCTGGATATGAAACATTTTGTCGGATGAACAAGTGCGGAATCTGCTTGATCACAGCGGGATTTGGCTGCTGGAATTGAGCAAATGCGCGGTCGAAGCCGTCGAAACCGAGCAAAAGCAGGCGCGGGCCGCCGAAGAACGGGAGCGGATGGAGAAAGAAGCGGCCTTGGCCGAAATTGAGCATCTCAAAGCCTTGCTCTAGAATTGGAATCAGGACGTTCGCTTACCTGTCTTTTCCGTCATACCCACGAATGCGGGTATCTTTTGAGTTCGTCATACCCGCTTTCGTGGGTATGGCGAATAGTAACTATTCAGGTCATCTCAAGTGGCTAAAAAATCAATAGAAATTACCTGAATCTTTGGTACTTGAGTGACTGTCCTAAAAGGGTAAGCCTTTTATAAATCAAAGGGTTGCTAAGGAACTGCGCAAAAATAACTTGGTTATTTTCCCGATGCTCTCGGAACGATGGGTGTAATTCCATTCACCGTGAAAGGCGTCCCGCTCGATCTGTACCGCAGCCCACTCCTCATCGGTGACCTTTATTCCCGTCGCATAGGGGCGAGTATCGAGTTCGGCATGGATAGCGAGACCTGTCTGTGTGCTGGTATTGCCGATGAGATTGACGATGACCGCATCGCTCGTCAAGGGTCGTCCACGCCAATTCTGCGTAATGTAAGCAAACATTTGATGCTCGATCTTATTCCACTTGCGGGTGCCGGGTGGAAAATGACAGACCGAGATCCACAACTGCGTCTCGTTCGCTAGTTGTTGCAACTGTGTTTCCACCGCCGGAGGCGCGAGCCGTTACTCTCGCCCCCGTCGGCAATGATGAACAACTCAGTAGCGCCCGGATAAGTCCTCATCCCCCGGTTATCCAGGAGCTACTCATCATGTGATTACTATTGTGAGGTCGGTTTTAACCGGACCTTGGCGAGGCAAGCCTGAAGCTTGGCTTTTTTCTTTATTAATCAGTATTTTTATATAAAACCTTGGTCAGAAACCTGATGAGTTTTCAACTGGTGCCCCCAGATAGTTCCCCGCCCGTGAGCCAAGGCCGTGAAGGCTTCCGCCGGCGTGGATTTCCACAAATTGAAGGTTATGTGATCGATCGCGAAATCGGGCGTGGTGGGATGGCTACCGTATATCGGGCCACTCAGCAGTCTTTGCAGCGCCAAGTCGCTATCAAAATTATGATGCAGGAACTGGATGACGCCAGTGAAATGGCGCAGCGATTCAAAAAAGAAGGCCACATTCTTGCGCAGTTGCTGCACCAAAATATCGTCACTATCTATGATGTAGGGATTACCGAAAACGATCAGCTTTATTTATCGATCGAATACCTTTCCGGGGGTACGCTCAGAGAACGAATTCGACAAGGTTTATCCATTGAGTCAATAACTTATATTGTCCGATGCATCGCCAAAGCACTGGGTTGTGCTCATGAAAAAGGCGTCATTCACCGGGATATAAAACCTTCCAATATCATGTTCCGCCATGATGATACACCGGTATTGACTGATTTTGGAGTTGCGCGAATTTCCGGATCGAATACGGTTTACACCGCAGTGGGGTCGATGGTAGGCAGTCCTGGTTACATGAGTCCTGAACAGGCTAGAGGAGAAAGTGCCACCATTCAATCCGATTTGTACGGGTTGGGTGTCATTTTCTACGAAATGCTGACTGGACATTCTCTCTATCAGGCTGATAATCCACTCGCTGTTATGCTTAAGCATTTGCATGACCCAGTGCCAAATCTACCTGAAGAACACGCTTATTTACAACCCATTTTGCATAAACTGCTAGCGAAAAAAAGCGCGGATCGCTACCAGAATGTCAATCAATTTCTTAATGCACTCGATTTAATTATCCCTAGCGATACTGGATTACAGTCAAGAGTTAATCCTAGTCTTAATAACCAAGGAATTGTAGAATTTATCAGCGGCCAATGGCAAACTTTGATCAAGGAAAAACCGCATTTTCAAATTTTTATTGGAGTCATTGGTGCGGCGATTTTGGCGATGGCTGTCGGGTATGTTCTCAAGCCAAGAACTATGGCAGAACATGCTCAAACCCAACTGGAATCGATGAAAATGGTCAAACAGCCGCCGCCACTATCGCGTGAAGCTGAAATTGCAGCATTGCTAAAACAGGCCGATGTGCAACTAAAAACGGGGCTATTAACAGATGAAGCCGAACAAAATGCGGAAACCACTTACCGACGGGTTTTGAAGCTGGATCGAGGCAATGCTAACGCACTGGCAGGGCTAGAAAACATTGCCAATGAATATGAACGGTTAGCGCAACAGCACCTCGATGCCGGTGTCCCGCAAGACAGTCTTGATCAAATCAGAAGAGGACTCGCGGTCGCGCCAGGTCGCGATGGATTAATCCGCTTACGCCACATGACCGAGCAACAAATTGCTGAACTAAGAATAAAAAAAATGGAGAAAAATAGAGAACAGGAACAACAATTGCAAGCTCAAGAATTTTTGATGCAAGCGCAGGTCAGTTTTAAGGAAGGATTGCTTGAAATCAGTCTGGTGCATATTGAACAGGGCTTGTTGGCAGTTCCTAATCATCGGGAACTCTTGGTATTGCAGGAACAAGTGAACGCGAAGATAAACGAACTACAGCGTCAAGCCGAAGCCCGGCAAAAAACGGAGGAGGATGAACAGCAAAAACTAGAGGTGGCACGGCAAAAAGCTGAGCAGTTGGAACGACAAAAAGCTGAAACTGCACGACGGCAAGCCGAGGAAGTAGAACGACAAAAAGCCGAAGCTACACAACGCCGGCAGGAGGCGGATCAATATTTGGCGCTGGCGGTTAATTATCAGCGCAGTAGTCAATATACCAATAGTTTGCAACAGATTGAAAAAGGGTTGGTACTGATTCCGGATCACCCAGAGTTAATAAAGCTGCGGGATGAAATACGCACTCAGCAGATGACAGAACAAAAACGGCAGGTGGAACACACCCAGCGTGATCAGGAAATCAAAATTTTGCTAAAGCAGGCTGAAACGCAGTGGAAGGCAAAGCATTTGACTGAACCGGTGGGGAATAATACCGAAGCGACTTATCGGCAAATACTGAAGCTGGATGCCGATAATAGTCAGGCGAAGGCTGGATTGGAACGAATTGCCCAGGATTATCTGCAACAGGCTCGGCAGCGGCGCAATACTGGAGCCTTGCCGGACAGTCTGGCGTTGATCGATAAAGGACTGGCGGTCATTTTAAATCAGGCGGAATTAACGCAGTTGCGTCAGGACGTATCACAGGGGATTGCAGAGGTAAAGGCGCGGCAACAGCGGGACAAAGAGCAACAAGTGCAAGCTGAGCAACTGCTGATGCAGGCCCAGAGCAGTGTCCAGGAAGGTCAGTGGGAGGTGAGCCTCGCCCATATTGAACAGGGCCTGTTAGCCATTCCTAATCATCGGGAGCTATTGGCGTTGCGGGAACAAGTGAAGACCAAGAGAGCTGAACAACAGCGGCAGGTGGAAGTACAGCAGAAAGCGGAGGCGGCGGAACGTCAGAAGGTCGAGCAGGCGCAGCAGCAGGCGGAAGCGGCTCAAAAGAAGGCAGTTGAGGAGGAACGGTTGAAGGTTGAACAGGCCCGTCAGCAAGCCGAAGTCGCACGCAAGAAAACGGAGGAGGAAGAACGGCTGAAGGCTGAACAGGCACAGCAGCAGGCGGAAGTTGCCCAGCGCCGACAGGAAGCTGACCAGTCTCTGGGGCAGGCGATGGAAGCCCAGAAAAAAGGTGACTATGCGACCGGTTTGCAACAGCTTGATCGGGGGTTGACCTTGGTTCCGGATCATGCCGAGTTATTGAGGTTGCGTGAGGCAATGCGCGCCCAGCAGGCTGCGGAACAAAAACAGCAGGCCGAACAAGCCAAGCGGGAACAGGAGATCAAGAGCTTGCTGGAGAAGGCTGAGGTGCATTTCAAGGCCAAGCGGCTGACGACGCCGGCGGGAAATAATGCGGCGGAAGCCTATCGACAAGCGATCAAGCTGGATGCTGGCAATGAGCAGGCCCAAGCCGGGTTGGCGCGGATCGCCCAGGATTATCTGCAGCAGGCAAAACTGCGACAATCCGCCGGAGCGTTTCAGGAGAGTTTGGGCTTGATTGAAAAAGGATTGACGGTCGTTCCGAATCAGGCCGAATTAACGCAGTTGCAGGAAGAAGTGCGCGGCCAGTTGGCGGCGGAGCAGCAACGGCAGGAGCAACAGCGCCTTGAACGGCAACAGCAGGAGCAACAACGCAAGGAACGGCAGCAGTTGGAACAACAGCAACAGGACGTTAAGCCGCAGAAAGATGAGCAAAAGAAACTTGAACAGCAGCGGCAGGAGCAACAGCGCAAAGAGCAGCGGCTAGAACAAAAACGGCTGGAAGAACAACGGCAACAGGAGCAACAGCGCAAAGAGCAACAGCGTTCGCAACAACAGCAAGATCAACAGCAGAAAGAGCAGCGGCAGCAAGAAAAACAGCAGCAAGAGCAGCAAAAGAAACTTGAACAACAGCAGCAGTTGGAACAACAGCGCAAAGAGCAACAGCGTCTCGAACAGCAACGGCAGCAGGATCAGCAACGAAAACTTGAACAGCAGCGGCAAGACCAGCAGCCCAAAGAGCAGAAACCGACCCCGACTCCGCCGCCGGAAACAACTAAGCCCCGCGTGTTCGGGACATTCTGATACCGTTTACCGATAGATTTTGTCTTTATTCGTCATACCCAAGTTTTTCAGCGGCTGACTGGATTCCCGCATTCGCGGGAATGACGGAAACCGGGAATTTGGTGGATCTGAAAATGATCAGGTTCTTTTCAATGTCGAAAAATGAGTCCGTTTTGGACCATTTCAATGGTGCAACGAGGGGAGTAAGAAAAAATGAAAACCGGTTTGGTAGGTTCAATGATTGTGTTAGGCGCTGCGTCGCTGACGGCCTCTGCGGAAGAGTTTTCCTGGGGTAATGTGGTTGTGCAGCCACGGGCCTATGTGGGGTATGCTGACTATTCGTTGGAGTCAGGTGATATGACTTATGTTCGCCAAAATGCCCCACCCCAGACTAGACCCTTGCAGTTTGATGCGTACAATAATAGCAAGATCGACTTCAACGGTCCGATTTTTGGATTGGGGGCTACTGTGGCGGTCGACCGCTTTTTTGGTGATGTCTATTATCAGTCTACGCTGAACGAAACGGCTTATTCCGGTAGTGAGCGGTTAGATGGCTCAAGACCTCCGCCTGTTATTTTTAATCTGGGTGATGTTAATGCACAACACTCGGATTGGGCGCTTTCCCTCGGTTACAGAATGACCGATCAGTGGTCAGTGTTTGCCGGTTATAAATCGGGTAAAACTGACTGGGATCAGTCGATGCGTGTAAATGTTGTTCCTCCAATTTCAATGCTGATACAGGATGGTAAATTTGCAGTCAATTTTGATCAAGATGGGCCTTTTGTAGGAACATCCTATTCTTTCCTGATGGGGCCGGGGGCATTGACGGTCAAAGCCGCTTATGCCTATCTGGATGGTTCATATAAATCCAGTTTTGATTCACGGGTTCTCGGAGCGGGCGGAAATTACATACCCCTGGTGCAACAGTTTGACTGGGATGGTACCTCTAATGCCTTCTCCTTTGGGGTATCCTGGACCCAATCGGTCACTAACAATTTAGGATATTCGGTTGGGGCTAATTATCACCATTACCAGTTCGATGCGTCTGGTTCCAAGCAGTTTACTACAACCTTTGGAAATCAGATCGCTGACCAGGGAATACTGGAGGGTGGTAATCTCACCGAGGATCTATTCACCCTGACGGCTTCCCTGCTCTATACTTTTTAGCGGGAATCAGATCTAACTCTCATAAGGGATTGATTTTCACCCGCCTTTTCCGGCAGGTTTTTTGGAGGATATTCAATGCGTAGTCGTCAGTGGAAGGCTCTGATTTTGATGGTTATGGCGTTCGGCATTCAGCAAGCCTTCGCTGGGGAAGTCTGGTTGATGATTTCCTCGGATGCGCCGGGAGCCGTGGTTTCGGTGGATAATGTTTATTGCGGCGCAACGCCACAGCATTCTGGGGATGTTCTGCGTATCCGGGTTCCTGAAGGCGTTCGAGAGATCAATGCTCGGGTGAAGATCGACGGCAAGAAATATACCGCGAGGCAAACTGCACAGGTTGTTCAGGATAAGGAGAATCTTGTGAAATTCAATTGGTCGCGGGAATCGGCTTTGGTTGCGGGTTCTCCGGTGACTTCTCCCGTTCATGCCGTCCAATCAGGACTTCAATCGACTCTGCCTCCTAATGGCTTGGAGGTTCCAGGGAAAAATTTCTAAGCGGTCATAAAGCATTTTTTGTAATCTAACCCAATCAACCCAACCCCACGGAATCACTTCCATGCCGATTCTGTTTTTAGCCCTCTGGAAAACCGCTGAACGCGGATGGCCACTGGTTGGAGCGGCTGCACCCCGAAGGTCGGCTTGGCGCTGTCCACTGGATTGTTGATATGAAACATTTTATTGATTCAAAAATTGACTGCGTGTTCAAAGCCCTGTTGGGCACCGAACGCAACCGCCGGCTGTTGATCCATTTCCTCAACGCCATTCTGGCCGGTGAACGCACCGTGCCATGTTGCCGCTGGTGTTGCTCCTACTGACCAAGGCCAAGAGATACGGCGGTAGTCAGTCGGTCATCACCCGCTCGGCGGCCAGCGCCAGAAACCCGCTGCGGGACAAATGATGGGCGGCGGCATAGCGGTCAATACGCACCACTAACGGTGCGGGCAATGAGATATTGAGCCGCATCCGGCGCGGCTGGATTCGCGTCAGATCGAGATCGGCCAGCACCCAAACGCCGCCGGTATACGCCGGATTGTGGGCCAGTGCCTCCAGCGGTGTGGGCGGCGGAATCTCTCCCGCTTCGTTCTCGAAATAAAGTTCGACCGCGTCCTGCATCTGGCGCGGCAGATCGTCCCACTGGTCAGCAGCGGAAAAACACCCCGGAAAATCAGGAAACGTGACGCCATGTGCATGATCGTCATCGCCTGGATGTACATATACTGGATAGAACATACTCACCACTCCCAACCGGCTTGCAGATAGATGTTGCGCAGCGTCCCGATGGCGATGTCCTTGCACGGGTGCGGCACCACTACATGACCGGGCTTGGCTGGATGACGGAATTTGGCATGGTCGCCTTTGCCACCTACCCGCACCCAGCCGTCCTGTTCCAATCGTTTGATGATCATTGCGCTGTTCATATTGTGTAGTTTTACGCAATACCAAAAGTGTGTCTAGTTTATCCAGACTCGCCCTTGAGGGCGATTTTTTATTGCCTACGACTCGACGATGAAAACCTGCCCGAGTGGATGCAAACCGAGGAGATGCGCCAAGCCATGAGTACCTTGAAAGCGTTTTCCGAAAAAGCGCGCGCCTATCACCGGTATCAGGCGCGGCAAAACTACCTGCGTCAGCAGCAGAGCATTCAGACCCACATGGACGCCTTGCGCGTTGAGGCGGGACGGGCGCGAGCCGCCGAAGAACAGGCGCGAGCCGCCGAAGAACGGGAGCGGCTGGAGAAAGAAGCAGCCTTGGCCGCCGAAGAACAGGAGCGGCTGGAGAAAGAAGCGGCCTTGGCCGAAATTGAGCGTCTCAAAGCCTTGCTTCAGAATTAGAATCTCTTGAGTTCGTCATTCCCGCGAATGCGGGAATGACGAAAAGTGAAAGTCCTGCAAAAATTATGGGCACCGTTGCCCTCCTCGATGCCCACAAATGCAATAATAAGCGCACTCGTACTTAGTATTTTTCACCCCTCCACTCAGGAAAAATGGCGATGCCGCGTTACCAGCTACACTCTATTCCATTCATGCTATTGATTTTATTATTTTTTAGCCTTCCCGCCGGAGCGGCCACTTTCACCGTCACCAGTCTCAATGACAGCGGCGCCGGTTCGTTGCGCCAGGCGGTTCTCGACGCCAACGCGGCCATCACCAGCGCTAATACCATTGGATTTCAGGCGGGCTTGACCGGAACCATTATCCTGACCAGCGGGACAATCGAGATCAGCGGCCGACTGACCATCACCGGCCCGGGAGCCGATGTTTTGGCAGTCAGCGGTAATAAGGTTTCGCGGGTTTTCACAGTCGCCGGCCCAGGACCTACGACCATCCAAGGGTTGACCATTAAGGAAGGTAGAGAAGAACTGGGTGGCGGAATTTACAGCGCGCGGGGCTTTCTGACGCTGAACCATCTTACCTTCTCAAACAATTTAGCAATGAATGCAGTTAATGGAGCATCGAGCGGTTTGGGTGGCGGGCTGTATAATGAAGTATCCACACTGACCGTGATGAACAGCACCCTATCTGACAATGCCGCGGGCGGTGCCGGTGGCGGCATTGGCAATTGGAAGGGTACCCTGACTGTCAGCAACAGCACCCTATCCGGCAATATAGCCGGCAGCGGAGGCGGAATTACTTGCGAGTCGGCAGGTGCCACACTGACTGTGATCAACAGCACCCTATCGGGCAATGTAGCCGGCGGCTACTCTAGCAGTGGTGGCGGGATTAAAACTTATGACTCCAAACTAACCGTGATCAACAGTACGCTGACAAGCAATACCGCTAACCAATACGGTGGCGGAATTTCCAGTTTTGGCACCACTACCGTAAATAATAGCTTGATCGTGGGTAACACTGCGCCCACTGGCAAAGAAGCCTATCAGGCCTATGGGACAGGATCATTCATATCAGGCTATAACCTGTTCGGTGAAAATGGCCTTGCCGGAGTCGAGAACGTGACTCTGCTGGCAACCGATCAGATTTTAGCGGGTTTGGTAGATAGCGCTATTGGTCCCCTCGCCAACAATAGCGGCCCCACCCAAACCTACCTTCTGGTTGCGGGCAGCCCGGCGATTAACAAAGGCAACAACAGCCTGATTCCCGCCGGCATCACCACTGATCAGCGCGGCGCGGGCTTTCCGCGCATCGTGGACACTACAGTCGATATCGGGGCTGTCGAAGGCACGACCACTGGCCCGATCACCTACGCCCTAACCACCAGTAAGACCGGCGGCAATGGCACGGTGACCAGCAACCCGGCGGGCATTGACTGCGGCACGACCTGCACCGCGAATTTCAACAGCGGAACCTCGGTCACGCTGACCGCCACCCCGGACAGCGGCTACAACTTCACCGGCTGGAGTGGGGCCTGCAACAACATCAGTGGAACCTGCACGGTGACGATGGACACGGCCAAAAGCGTGACCGCGTTGTTTGCCAATGCGCCGCCCCCGACTTACCCCCTCACCGTCAGCAAGGCGGGCACGGGTGCCGGAACTGTCACCAGCAACCCAGCGGGGATCGATTGCGGCGCAACCTGTAGTGCCCAATTCAGCGGCAGCGTCACCCTGATTGCGACCCCGACCGGCGGCTCGACGTTTGCCGGCTGGAGTGGAGCCTGCACCACCAGCAGCGAACCCTGCGCAGTCACGATGACCGCCGCGCAGAATGTAACCGCTACTTTCACCGCGCCGCCCCCCGCCTACCTCCTGATCGTCACCCTCGCCGGCGCCGGGAATGGAATCGTCACCAGCAACCCGGTAGGGATTGAGTGCGGCGCGACCTGCAACGCCCAATTCAGCGGCAGTGTCACCCTGACCGCCAGCCCGGTGAGCGGCTCGGTGTTCGGCGGCTGGAGCGGTGCCTGTTCCAACCTCAGCGGCCCCTGCACGATCAGCATGACCGCCGCCAAAACCGTGACCGCCACCTTCAAGCCCGCGCCGCCCAGCGCCTACCTGCTAACCATCACCCCGGCGGGTGCCGGCAGCGGCGTGGTCACCAGCACCCCGGTCGGAATTGAATGCGGCTCCGCCTGTAGCGCCAACTTCACCGGCAGCGTCACCCTGACCGCCACCCCGGCCAGCGGCTCCACCTTTGCCAAATGGGGCGGTGCCTGCACCAACCTCAGCGGCCCCTGCACGGTCACGATGACCGCCGCCCAGAAGGTGACCGCCACCTTCAACCCCATCGCCGCCAATACCTATCCGCTGACGGTGTCCACCACCGGCGTCGGGACTGGGACCATCACCAGCGCCCCGGCCGGGATTGACTGCGGATTGAGCTGCATCGCCAACTTCGGCGGCACCGTCACCCTGACCGCCACCCCGGCCAGCGGCTCGACCTTTGGCGGCTGGCTCGGCGCGTGTGCCAACAGCAGCGGTCCCTGCACGGTCAGCATGACCGCCGCCCAGGCCGTGATCGCCACCTTCAACCCCGCGGTCGCCAACCCCTACCGGCTGACCATCGCTAAAAACGGGGCCGGGACGGGCACGATCACCAGCACCCCGCTGGGGATTGCCTGCGGCGCGACCTGCAGCGCCACCTTCACCGGCAGCGTCAGCCTGATCGCCACTCCGAGCATCGGATCGAGCTTTGCCGGCTGGACCCCGGCCAATTGCGGCTCGCCGTTCACCTTGGTCGCCGACACCACCTGCACCGCCACCTTCACCGCCGTGACTGGCCCGCTGGGCACCACCGGCGGCAGTTCGTTCTCGGTGATGAACCACGCCGCCGGCACTGCGGCCTATGCCACCGGGATCAACACCCTGGGGCAATTGGGTGCGGGGCCGACCGGTGCCGCGACCGGTGCCCAGCCGCAGTCGGCGGATTACTACTACTTCCCGACCTGGGTCTGGTGGCCCTACCAGTGGAGCAGCCCGACGGCGGACCCGGCGGATGCGGCGGACGTCGCGCTGGCGGCCAGCGGCTCGCCGGATTTTGCCAGCGTCGCCAGCGGCCTCAACCACACCATCGCCCTGCGGCGTGATGGCACGGTCTGGGCCTGGGGCGCGAACCCCGCCGGCCAGTTGGGTGACGGCACCACGCTGACCCGTTATCAACCGGTTCAGGTGGTCACCGGCAGCACCCGGGTGCCGTTGACCGGGGTGACCGCCATTGCGGTCGGCGCGCAGCACAGCGTCGCGGTGAAGAAAGATGGCACGGTCTGGGCCTGGGGATCCAACCAGTACGGCCAGTTGGGCGACAACAGCCCGCCGGAGGTCAAACGGCTCTACCCGGTTCAGGTCCGCAGCGGCAACTACCCGAACCTGGCCCCGCTGCGCAATATCAAAGCGGTGGCCGCCAGCGACTTGCACACCATCGCCCTGACCAACGCCGGCACGGTCTGGGCCTGGGGTGCGAACACCCGTGGGCAACTCGGGCTGGGCACCACCCAGACCCGCCGCACCGCCACGCTGATTCCCGGCCTGACCCAAGTCCAGACCATCACCGCGCGCGGCAAAGAAGCTGATCTGAGCCAGGAATTGGGAATCTCGGCCCGCAACATCGTCCAACGCCGCGATGGCGCACTGTGGGGCTGGGGCGACAACCGCTACTGCCAACTGGGCGATCGCGGCCAACTGGGTGCCTGGATCAGCAAACCGGTGCTGTTGCCCAGCCTGAGCCAGCTCGGGGTGGGGTTAGGCAACCTCGCCAGCGGCGCGTACCACGGGGTCGCCTGGCGGCCCGACGGCACCGCCTGGACCTGGGGCAATAACAGCCAGGGCCAACTGGGCGATAACACCACCACCGAACGCTGTAGCCCGATTCGGGTGGCCGGTCTAACCGGGGTCAGCACCGTCGGTGCCGGCCAAGATCACACCCTGATCACCACCGGCGACGGCGCGGTGTGGGGCTGGGGCAACAACGACCGCGGCCAATTAGGGGTGGGCGACGCCAATCCCCGCCTGATCCCAACCCGGATGCGCGGCGAGGGCGGGGTGGGCTTCCTGAACCTGAAAGCGGCCGTCACCACGCCGCTGACGCTCACCAAGATCGGCACCGGCGCGGGCACGATCACCGGCCCCAACATCGCCTGTGGACTGACCTGCGGCCAGGCCAAACAGCTCTACGCGCTGAATGCCAAAGTCACCCTTACCGCCGCCCCGGCGGTCGGCTCGACCTTTGGTGGCTGGACCGGTTGCGCCCCGCTGGCGGCCAACCCCCGGCAATGCACCGTGATCCTCAGCCAAGCCCGCAGCGTCGTCGCCCGGTTCACCACCCCCGCCGGAACCGCCGCCTTGGCGGTCAGCAAAACCGGTGTGGGAACGGGCACGGTGAAGAACACCAGTCCCCTCCCGGCGGGTAAAATCACCTGCGGGACTGCCTGTGTCGCCAACTTCCTCACCAGCCAGACGGTCACGCTGCTGGCCACTCCGGACGCCGGCTCCCGGTTCGGCAGTTGGCAGGGCTGCACCCCGAAGGTCGGTGTGCCGCTGCAATGCACGGTGCCGATGAATCAGGCCCGGAGGGTGATCGCGACCTTCAATAAATGACCGGACGGGTAACGACAAAGCGCCGGGGCCGATGCCCCGGCGCATCAACCCAGCGCCACTTCAAAGCGAGCCGAGTCTGGCTTTGAGTGGCGCTCTCTATTGGACTTTTGATACCAATTCTCGGTAGGTTTTCGTATTTATGGTCGTCATTCCCGCGAATGCGGGAATCCAGGGATCCGCTGCAATGCTAACTGGATACCCGCTTTCGCGGGTATGACGAATAAAGATAAAATCTATCGGTAACCGGTATGAGATGAAACATTTTATTGATCCAAAAAATTGACTGTGTATTCAAAGCGTCGCCGGGTGCCGACCGTAGTCACAGGTTGTTGATCCATTTTCTTAACCCATTCGGCGGTAATGAGGAAATTACACCATGCAAGTAATTGAGTTTGAGACAATCCCACGGAATCACACCATTCAGGTGCCAGAGGTCATCCCTGATGGAGTCTGCTTGCGAGTTGCTCTTTCATGGGAAACAACTATCCCGACTGTCGATCATTTCAAATCGCTTTTCGCAAGCGTGACTGAGGGATTGACCGATGAAGACCTAAAACGCCCTAATGACTCTGGCAGGGAGGGAGTGGAATGGGATATTTGATCGATACGAATGTTTGGTCGGAATTGCAAAAGCGCGAGAGAATCCATCTTGGCGTACAACATTGGTATGAAGGTGTTGCTAAAGAAGATCTTTATTTGTCGGTATTAGTGGTAGGCGAAGTACGGCGTGGCATTGAACCTCTGAGGCGTCGTGATTCTCGGCAGGCGGAGCGACTCGAACAACGGCTCGAACAATTGCAGGCAGCTATGATGGGACGCATTTTGCCCGTGTCTTTGTCCATTGCCGAGTGTTGGGGTCGTATCAATGTCCCCGATCCCTTACCCGTTATTGATGGGCTATTAGCCGCTACCGCACTGGAACATGATCTCATTCTCGTCACCCGCAATGTGGCGGATGTGAAACGAAGCGGCGCACGGCTGTTTAATCCATTCGTCGATGTAATAATCTCATGAGCTTCCCGCGTTATCCGAAATACAAGGCGAGTAGGGTGGAATGAGTAGGAGAGATGCCGGAGGGGATTTTTTATTGCCTTCGATGCCCACAAATGCAATAATAATCACACTCGTGCTAAGTATTCCCCACCCACTCCCACTCAGGAAAAATGGCGATGCCGCGTTACCCGCTACACCCTGTTCCATTCATGTTATTGATTTTATTATTTTTTAGCCTCCCTGCCGGTGCGGCCACCTTCACCGTCACCAACATCAACGACAGCGGCTCCGGTTCGCTGCGCCAGGCGGTTCTCGACGCCAACGCAAATTTGGCGGCTATCCATGAGATCAATTTTCAAGCCGGCTTGACCGGAACCATTATCCTGACCAACGGGACAATCGAGATCAGCGGCCAGCTGACTATCACTGGCCCGGGAGCCGATGTTTTGGCAGTCAGCGGTAATAAGGTTTCGCGGGTTTTCACAGTCGCTGGCCCAGGACCTACGACCATCCAAGGGTTGACCATTAAGGAGGGTAGAGCAGAACAGGGTGGCGGCATTTACAGCGCGGAAGGCTTTCTGACGCTGAACCATCTCACCTTCTCGAACAATTTAGCAATGAATGCAGCCAATGCAGCAACCAGCGGTGAGGGCGGCGGGCTTTACAATAAAGGTTCCACACTGACCGTGATGAACAGCACCCTGTCTGACAATACCACGGGCGGCGCTGGTGGCGGCATTCACAATTTTAACGGTCCCCTGACTGTTAGCAATAGCACTCTATCCGGCAATATAGCCGGCAGCAACGGCGGAGGCGGGATTAATAGCTACGGGTCCACACTGACCGTAATCAACAGCACCCTATCCGGCAATGTAGCCGGCGACATCGATGGTATGGGTGGTGGGATTCGTATGAATTACGGCGCATTAACCGTGCGCAACAGTACGCTGACAGGTAATACCGCTACCCGAGTCGGTGGCGGAATTTACAGTATGAATATTGCCACTGTAAATAATAGCTTGATCGTAGGTAACACTGCGTCTAGGGCCAAAGAAGTCTATCAGGCCTATTGGGCTGGATCATTCACATCGGGCTATAACCTGTTCGGTCAACAGAGCCTTGCCGGAGTCGAGAGCGTGACTCTGCTGGAAACCGATCAGATTTTAGCGGGTTTGGCAGATAGCGCTATTGGCCCCCTCGCCAACAATGGTGGCCCGACCCAAACCCACCTTCTGGTTGCGGGCAGCCCGGCGATTAACAAAGGCAACAACAGCCTGATTCCCATCGGCGTCACCACTGATCAGCGCGGTACCGGCTTCCCGCGCATCCTCGATGGCACGGTCGACATCGGCGCGGTCGAAGGCACGACCACTGGCCCGATCACCTACATCCTGACCGTCAGCAAGAGCAGCGGCGGCAACGGCACCGTGACCAGCAATCCCGCGGGGATTAATTGCGGCGCGACCTGCACCGCGAATTTCACCAGCGGAACCTCGGTCACGCTGACCGCGACCCCGGACAGCGGCTACAGCTTCAGCGGCTGGAGTGGCGATTGCACCGGCCCCAGTTGCACGGTGCTGATGGATGCGGCCAAAAACGTCACCGCGCTGTTTGCCAGTATCCCGCCCCCCGCCTACCTGCTGAGCGTCACCCTGGCCGGCACCGGAACCGGAGTCGTCACCAGCGCCCCGGGCGGGATTGAGTGCGGCGCGGCCTGTCGGGCCAACTTCAGCGGTGAGGTCACCCTGACCGCCGTCCCGGCCAGTGACTCGGTGTTTGCCGGCTGGAGCGGAGCCTGCACCAACAGTAGCGGATCCTGTGCGGTGACAATGACTGCCGCTCAGAATGTGACTGCTACTTTCAATCCCGCGCCGCCTGCCACCTATTCCCTGACTGTCAGCAAGGCGGGAACGGGCACCGGAGCCGTGACCAGCAACCCGGTGGGGATTGACTGCGGCGCAACCTGTAGCGCCAATTTCAGCGGCAGAGTCACTCTGACCACCGCCCCGGCCAGTGGCTCGGTGTTTGCCGGCTGGAGTGGAGCCTGTACCAACAGTAGCGGATCCTGCACGGTGACGATGACTGCCGCTCAGAAGGTCACTGCCACCTTCAATGCCCGGTTCCCCTTGACCGTCGTCAAGGATGGACTTGGCTTGGGAACGGTGAACAGTACCCCAGCGGGCATCGCCTGCGGCCCCGCTTGCGGAACTCAGACCGCCCTGTTCTCTGGCAGCGTCACCTTGACGGCGATCCCGGTCGCCGGCTCCATCTACGTCGGCTGGACGGGCTGTAACTCGGTCAATGCCGCCACCCGGCAATGTACGGTCGCTATGACCGCTGCACTCACCGTGAAAGCCAATTTCGCCAGCGTACCGCCAGTTTCCCGCCTGAAAAACGGCAGTTTCGAGCAGTACAACGGCCGCAATCCGGGGGCGTCTTATCGAGCGATTCCCGCCGGATCGACCGATTTGCTGAACTGGACGGTCAGCGGCAAGGGCGTTGATTTGCTGGGAACCTACTGGAGCGCGGCTCATGGCAAGCTCAGTCTTGATCTCAATAACCTGGCATCAGGGGGAGTGGCCCAAGCCTTCGCGACCACGACCGGCAAGGTGTATACGGTCCTGTTCAATCTGGCCGGCAATCCCGATGGCTATAACCACGGGGCAGACCCGATTCCCGTGAAACGTGTGCGGGTCAGGGTGGCGGCTCAGCAGGTGGACATGCCCTTCGATGTCCGGGGTAAAACCGTCGGCAACATGGGCTGGCAAGTCAAGGCGTTGTCATTCACCGCCGCCAGGAACACCACGTTGCAATTCACCAGTCTGACCGCCGGCATGTTTGGCCCAGCCATTGATAATGTGCAGGTGTTTGAAGGGCGCTATGTCCCGCTGATCGTGACCAAAACGGGTAGGGGGCGGGAGTGGTGAAAAGCAGTCCAGCCGGGATTAGCTGCGGCACTGCCTGCGCCGGACCCTTCGTGCTGAACAGCATGGTGACGCTGGCGGCGGCCTCAGCCAACGGCGCGAAGTTCACCGGCTGGAGCGGAGCCTGCACCGGCACTGCGCCAACTTGCACGGTGAGTATGACCGCTGCGAAAACCGTCACGGCAACTTTTAATCCTGCTACCGGATCGTCTGACGCTACCACTGAGTCGTCGCCAGAACTCTAATCGGGTAACAACCGCATCCAGAAAAGAGGCCGTCTTGATTCGTCAAGACGGCCTCTTTGTCTCTTCCCCTCCGCAACAGCAAAACCAGACCGCTCATATCGGCAAATGGACGAAGTCCCAGCCCGTGCGCTGCCAGCTTCATCATGCCAGCCAATGATCTGACCTGCACCGAGACCTTCACCTTCAACAACTACACCCTGACCGTCGCCAAGACCGGCACTGGCGCGGGCACAATCACCGGCCCCAACATCGCCTGCGGACTGACCTGCGGCTAGGCCAAACAGCTCTACGCGCTGAATGCCAAAGTCACCCTCACCGCCGCCCCGGCGGTCGGCTCGACCTTTGGTGGCTGGACCGGCTGCGCCCCGCTGGCGGCCAACCCCCGGCAATGCACCGTGATCCTCAGCCAAGCCCGCAGCGTCGTCGCCCGGTTCACCACCCCCGCCGGCACCGCCGCTCTGGTGGTCAGCAAAACCGGTGTGGGAACGGGCATGGTGAAGAACACCAGTCCACTCCCGGCGGGCAAGATCACCTGCAGGACTGCCTGTGTCGCCAACTTCCTGACCAGCCAGACAGTGACGTTGGTGGCTACCCCGGCGACCGGTTCCCGGTTCGGCAGTTGGCAGGGCTGCACCCCGAAAGTCGGCTTGCCGCTGCAATGCACGGTGCCGATGAACCAGGCCCGGAGAGTGATCGCGACCTTCAATCAATGACCGGATGGGTAACGCTTTATACTTCTCACCCCGGCCCTCCTCCGCAAGGGGGAGGGTTTTTTGTGGGCAAAGACCCATTTCGATTTGATCGAACGCGAAGTTTGAGAAGCCATTGAGTGACGGTGCTGCCAAATGATAAACAAACCGCCTTGCCGCGGCTTATACGCGATCACCGACGCCGGACTGATTCCTGACCATCTTCTGACGCATGCGGTCGAACAGGCCATTCTGGGCGGCGCTCGGTTAATTCAGTACCGCGACAAAAATCCTGATGCGGCGCGGCGACTGGCGCAAGCGCAAGCCTTGAATACGCTCTGTCGGCGGCACGCGATTCCGCTGATCATCAATGACGATGTGGAACTGGCTTTTCAAGTGGGCGCGGCGGGAGTGCATGTCGGTCAGGATGACCCGGCGTTCGCTGTCGCCCGCGCCCGTCTGGGTGACCAAGCTCTGATCGGCGTGTCCTGCTACGACCGGTTGGATTTGGCGCTGGAAGCCGAGCGGGCCGGGGCCGATCATGTGGCGTTCGGCGCGATGTTCCCGTCGCCGACCAAGCCCGATGAAGTCCGCGCTTCGTTGGAACTGCTCCGTGAAGCCCGCGCCGTCCTGACCGTGCCCATCGTTGCCATCGGCGGCATCACCCCGGAAAATGCCCCGCTGCTGCTGGACGCCGGAGCCGATGCGCTGGCGGTCATCAGCGGCGTATTTGGCCGGCCCGACCCGCAAGCCGCCGCCCGGCGCTATGCCGCCCTGTTTGCCTGAGGAATTTGTCATGACTACTCGTTCCGAAACGCTGTTCGCCGAAGCGCAACATTACATTCCCGGCGGCGTCAACTCGCCGGTGCGCGCCTTTCGCGGGGTCGGTGGAACGCCGATCTTCTTTAAACGTGGCGCAGGTGCCTACCTGTATGACGAGGATGACCGCCGCTATCTTGACTATGTTGGTTCCTGGGGACCGATGATCGCCGGCCACGCCCATCCGGTGGTCGTCCAGGCGGTACAGGCGGCGGCGGCCAACGGCCTGAGTTTTGGTGCGCCCACCGAAATCGAGACGCTGATGGCTCGGCGGATTCGGGAACTGATGCCGTCCATGGAACTGGTGCGGATGTGCAATTCCGGCACTGAAG
Source organism: uncultured Candidatus Competibacteraceae bacterium (assembly GCA_903879705.1). Classification (GTDB taxonomy): domain Bacteria; phylum Pseudomonadota; class Gammaproteobacteria; order Competibacterales; family Competibacteraceae; genus RXIV01. Next base: position 36,190 of record CAIRMO010000109.1, read on the forward strand.
CGACCATGAGCGCGATCCGCCTGGCGCGGGGTTTCACTGGCCGCAACAAAATCATCAAATTCGAGGGTTGTTACCACGGTCATTCCGACTCGCTGCTGGTCAAGGCCGGCTCCGGCGCGCTGACCTTGGGCATTCCGACCTCGCCGGGCGTTCCAGCGGCGCTGGCGGCCTACACCGTCACCTTGACCTATAACGATTTGCTGCAAGTCCGGCAGGCGTTTTCAGCCATGGGCGAGGAAATTGCCGCCGTCATCGTCGAGCCAGTGGCCGGCAATATGAATTGCATCCCGCCAGCCCCAGGATTTCTGGCGGGCCTCCGCCAGCTTTGCGATCAGTACGGCTGTATCCTGATTTTCGACGAGGTGATGACTGGTTTCCGGGTGGCGCTGGGCGGGGCGCAGGCGTTGTACAACGTCAAGCCGGATCTGACCACCCTGGGCAAGATCATTGGCGGCGGAATGCCGGTCGGGGCGTTTGGCGGGCAGCGGACGATCATGGAAAAGCTGGCACCGCTGGGACCGATCTATCAAGCCGGGACCTTATCGGGCAATCCAGTGGCGATGGCGGCCGGGTTGGCGACGCTGGATTTGATCGCCGTGCCCCGCTTCTATCCTGAACTCGCTGCCAAGACCGAGTATTTATGCGATGGACTGGTCACCGCCGCCCGCGATGCCGGCGTATCGCTGACCGCTAACTCTATCGGCGGCATGTTCGGGATTTTCTTTTCGGCGGAGTCGGTGACCAGTTATGCGCAAGCGATTGCCTGTGATGTGGAACGGTTCAAGGTGTTCTTTCATGCGATGCTGGCGGAGGGGGTCTATCTTGCGCCGTCTGCCTTCGAGGCCGGATTCATGTCGGCAGCGCATACCGAGGCCGATCTGGATGCGACGATTACCGCTGCCCGCTGGGTGTTCGCCCGAATTTAAGGTGGATGCCCCAGCCGTCGTTGTCGTACCGAACCTTCACGTCTTTGTGACCCGATTCCGACAGCGTCGGGTAAGGAAGCGGCGTTGCTGCTGCTCACTCTCCTAAGAGCTGTACTTGAAAGTTTCCCTTCATATAGCTCAAGCCTCATCGAAGCCCCCTGTCACGGGGGCAGGTTCCGCAATATTCAATTTCTGGGCTATGTACCTGCGGCCTTCCTGCGTTGCCTTCACGGGAGGTGGTATCGGTAGATCATGCGGTATTATGGGGGCTGCATCATTTTGAATCACACCTGTTCTATCCATTATCAGACCCTATCGTTTCCGCAGTGGCCGGGATATTCGCGTCCTGTTGAACCCGTTCTTACCGCGGCGGGATACGACTTGAAGGAGGTCATCCGTCAGATAGAAGTTCGCCATAGCAAACGTCAGGCCGCGATCGATTCGGCCCATCGTCAACAAAAAATTAACAAATAGTGACAGATGTCCTGAAAAAAGTTACATATGTTCTAAAAAAGCAGAAATACCTATAAATTCAATTTCTTACAAAAAATAAGCGCAATTACCGCGATCATATCGGAAAGTGTTTATCTTTTATGGTAAGCTCGGTCCCTTCGACCGCTTGGGTAATTCCCAAGGATTTTGGAGACTGCAATTAAGTATAGATTTCCCAATTCAAAACCGAACAGGCCTCAATAAATAAGTTATTATTTAGAATAACTAAATTCTGAATAATATTAGCGACGCATTGATCAGTATTTGGGAAACTATAAGTGACGCGAAAAAATTTCTTTAATAATAAGGAGATGCATTTATGCGGTATTGTGATATAGCTCCCCGTGTTATCGATCTCAAGATAATCGCCGTCGTGGCAGGCAGTGTGATGCTCATCAGCTGTGCTACGCCCCTGACTCGCGAGGATCGCATTGGCCCCGATGATGGTTCCGATAGTTGTCGCCGCAATGTGGTGGCGCTCGACTCCACTGGTAATTTCTTTGCCGAGGATATGCTCAAGGGCGCGGTTGTTGGGGCAACGACTGGGGCATTAGCCGGTGGAATGCTCGCCATATTATCAGGGAAGTCCGGTCAAGACGTCGCCAAAAGCGCTTTGATTGGCGGTGCCGTAGGCGGGATGGCTGGAGCCATTGGCGGCTATTACAAGAGCCGAATGGAGCAAGGTCGTGATCAGGCCGTTTTAGCGATTAACAAAGATCTGACCCGTGAAGCCAGCGAACTCGATAAGGCTGATACCGCAGTTAGAGCCTTGATTACTTGTCGTGTGGATGAACGTGACCAGATTCGCGCCGATTACGCTGCTAAACGGATATCCAAGAGTGAAGCGCAACGCCGCTGGAACCTACTCCAGGAACAGGTCCGCCGCGATAACAACCTGATGCAGATGGTGGCCGAGAATATCGGCAAGCGCCAGGAAGAATACAAATACGCCAGCGACCAAGTGGCGGCTGAATTCGATATCTCCAAGTTGCCGCCGGCGGAACAACGAGCAGCGAAAAAACGCATCGCCGCCAACGATAAACGTATCGATGGAGAATACACGCAAGAGGTGGCCAAAATTGATCGGGATATTGCTAATCAGCGGAAAACCAAAAAGATGACGGCTGATCTTGATCAGGAGAAGAAGAGACGCCAAATCGCTGCTCAACAGGCACGCGATACCAAGAAGCAGGTCAATCAGAAGACCGGTGGTTCACAGGAGGCTGTGAAAACAGCCTCTAACTACTCCTCCACTCGAAATAAAGCGGAGAATACCGCTAAGACTGCTAAGAATTATCAATCCGAGGTGGCTGTAGCGAATGACGGCTTCGAGAAGACCAGCCAGTGGGAGAATCTCCATAGGCCCGTCTATGCACTGCACATCGTAGGATAAAATCAAAGGGGAGGAGTGCCAAAATCGCTCCTTCCCTGTCAACCCGAAGTTATATCAGTAGTATTTTTAGAGTTTTCTCGAACTGATTAGGACGGTACTTATGAAAACTTGCAATAATAAAAAAACCGGTTGTTGCCAGAAAAATTCAATTTTCATTAGCCAGTATTGGCTTATCACTCTGGTCATCGCGGTACTGACAACATCTTTCCAAGTTTCAGCCGAACCCATCCCAGCGGTAGCAGAGTCGCCTTATTTGCGCATTGAAGCGTTTGATCACACGGCTATCATCAATCGAATGGCTTTGGACCAAGAAAAAACATTGCTGCTCACCGTCTCCGACGATAAAACCGCTCGCCTATGGAATTTGCCCGGAGGGGAACTTCGCGGTGTTTTGCGCGTCCCCATTGACAATGGACTTGAAGGCGCTATTTATGCAGGCGCTCTTTCTCCGGATGGTAAAACCGCGATTCTTGCCGGTTCCATTACGAATAATGAAAACAGTTTCTCTATATATCTTTATGACACCGCTAACCTGCGCATGAAGAGCCGTCTTTCCAAATTACCTTCGGAGATCCTTCACGTCGCTTATACTCCCGATGGGACACGTTTTGCTGCGGCTTTTGGTAGCGCGGGGGGTGTTATAGTGTGGGATAGCTCCTCTGGCAAAAAAGTGGCTGAGGATTTAAAATATGGCGCTGCTTGCAATTGGATTGTTTTTGCCGGCGATGGCCGCATGGCTACCAGCAGCGATGACGGTTTTATTCGTATCTACGACCCCAAAATGCAGCTTCTTCATCAAATAAAAAGTAGCAATGGAAAGGAACCTTATAGCCTTTCCTTTTCCGAAGATGGTCACCTTCTCGCAGTGGGCTACAAGGATAAAATTAAGGTCGAAATTATTGATACCACGCTTGGCAAAGTGGTCAAAACTCCTAGCGTTGACGGCTTGGCGGGAGAAGAACTCTCCTCAGTCGCTTGGTCAGGCGGAGACTTACTGGCGGCAGGTGCCGCTGCTAAGGGCGATAAACGAATGATTCGGCGCTGGCCACAAAGCGGTGGCAAGCCAATAGATGTGCCGATAGCGGAAAATGCGATTACTAGTTTGTCCACGCTACCAAATGGCGCATGGTTATATGCGACAGCGGAACCTTCTTGGGGGATTGTTACGCCGGATGGTCGCTTTCTAATGCGACACGACTCACCCATCGCCGATTTTCGCAACATATTCCGCCATCGCTTTGCCCTTTCCGGTGATGGTCTAGCAGTAGAGTGGCGGCTCAATTCTAAACAAACAGCTCGCTTCCGCTTTAACTTGACCCAGCCCGATCAGGAGTTGACGATTAATCCCCCTCCCGATGCGGAATTGACCTCACCGATCACTAATGACGCCGTTTTGCCGGTTGATAAATGGCAAAATACTATGACGCCTGTCTTCAAAAAATCTCCGATTACTTTGGGTCGTAACGAGACATCCCGTAGCTTGGCGATTGCAGCAGATCATAGCGGTTTTGTCTTAGGGACTGATCATTATATTCGTTGGTTTGATGCCCAGGGTGCCGAGTTGGTGAAAATGGATGTGCCGGCGTCGGCTGCTGGGGTGAATCTTTCCCGGGATGGCCGCTATTTGGTGGCCGCATTGGCCGATGGCGCTCTGCATTGGTATCGACTGCACTCGGCTCAACCGGGCCGTCAAGCCAGCATTGAGGAATATGCTGGTTTGTTCCTCAGCGTTGATGGGGTGCGCTGGATCGCGTGGACTAAGGAAGGTTTCTTTGCCCACTCCATGAATGGCGGAAAAAATTTGGCGGGTTATCACCTGAACCGTGGCAGTAATAAGACCCCCGAATGGATCGATTTCGGTCAACTCTATCAGAGCTTCTATTCGCCATCGCTGTTGAGCCGTAAAATGATTGGTGGACAAGAAGCGACTTTGCAAGCCCAATTTGCCCAAGCACAAGAAGTGGTCAAAAGACTTTTTGCTGAACCAGTCCCTGAGGTGGAATGGGTCGAATATTGTCTACTGGAAAAAACTGACACGGTCACCCGCGCTTTCCGTCGAGTGGAACCTGCGCCGGTTGCGACCTCCGCGACACCTGTTGTCACGCCTACAACAACATCAACGGGTACGGGTTCCTGTTCTCCCATCGGAAAAAGTACTACCCGCGCCTTTTCTCGGGCGCAGCAACCTATCCCCACGACTGCTGCTCCAGTAACAACCGCTACCGCTGCTAGTGAAGTCAAGCCAGAGGAGCCGGTGTTGCAAACGAATGACCTGCCTGCCGGTAAAAGACTGGTACGCTTGCGCTTCAAACTCAAGGAACGGAATGGCGGTGTGAGCGAGATTCAACTGTTGCGCAACGGCGTTGTCGTAGAAAATGCTAATGCCAAAACGCGGGGCTTTTCACGAGCGACTACGTCACCAGTTGCGAATAGCGCAGCCACTCCTGCCAAAGAAAATACGACAAAAGAAGGCGAAGTCATTCTCGAACGGGATTTAGAACTGGACGAGGGAACTAACCGACTTCAAGTGCGGGCTTACGATGGCCGCTATAGCGCGAATGGTAAAAGTAGCATCGTTTCACTTGTAGTACCGGCGGTGGCGGCTCCTGTTGAGACAGCGACACGAGGTGAAAAACCTACCCCCCCAAAACTGTATGTCCTGTCAGTAGGGGTTAATAACTACCCGGGAAGTAATAGATTGACATATGCGGTGCCAGATGCCCGGTCTGTTGCTAAATTACTGGAGAACGATTTTAGTAAAAAGGACTACGAGAAAGTCTTTATCTCGCGCCTGTATGATGAACAAGCCACTCGAGATAACATCGAAATGGCACTCAAAGCAATCGCCGAAAATCTCTCTGAGAATCGAAATCAACATATCTCTGAGGGGAAGAAGGATGTTGTGGTAGTTTACTTAGCTGGGCATGGAGCAAATTATAAAGGTACCTATTATTTTATCCCGATGTACAAGGAGGAGAAGCAGAATACAGATGATGACGATCAGACGTTTTACGAAAAGATAGGTATTTCCCAGCAATGGTTGAGTGAGAAATTGGGAAAAATTTCCGAACACGCCAAGGGCGTTCTTCTTTTTCTTGATTCTTGCCATGCAGGAGCCTACGATCCGAGCCAATCAGAATCTATCACTAAGGCAAAGGACAGTTTCGGAGAGTTGCTCATGATCGCTGCTGCGAGCTCCCAAGAAAGCGCCCAAGACCAGTACAAAACGCCAGATGGGATAAGCACTGAACACGGTGTTTTTGGTTATGTTGTATTCACTGGACTTGAGAAAGGGGCAGCAGGTGCAGATAAAAGAGTTACTGCGCTCCGACTTATCGAATTTGTTGGGGACGAAATGGAAAGAATTAGCAAACAAAAACAATATGCAAACCAACACCCGGCGGCGACTTCTCGTAATACAGATGTGAGCCGACTAAGGATTGGTTTGACTGCCGTCAAAGATGACAAAAAGTGAATCCATCGTGCGATAACGCACCGCTAATACCTTCGAGGAAGATAGCCTCATGAAAAAACACCATTTCTTTCGCTTTTTGAGCAATTATCCCCTGTCCAGATTGGGAAAAGCGTGTCTCTTTGGGCTGTGCGTCCTGAGCCTGTCAATCCCAGCCAGCGCCGCTGATATCTATGGCTTAGTCATCGGTATTAATGATTACCAAACATTCGACACGTTAGACGGGGCAGTGAACGATGCTCAAGGTGTTTTCGATGCACTAAATAGAATCGGTGCCAAGCAAGTCATCCTGCTGCTAGACAAAAAAGCAGACCGGGATACCATTTTCAGTAAATGGAAATCTCTCACCAGTCAAGCTAAAAAGGACGATATCCTTGTCTTCGCTTATGCCGGTCATGGTTCTCAAGAACCGGAACATGTAGCCAATTCGGAACTCGATGGCCGAGATGAAAATTTTATTCTGGCGGATTTCGCTCCACAGGGTCGATCCAGTTACCAGCGCATTGTTGACGATGAAATAGATGCTTTATTTCGGGAAACTCCAGATTTGAAGATTTTATTCGTCGCTGATTCGTGCCATTCCGGAACGATGACCCGCGCCTTTGCTACACCGAAAAAATTTAAAAAGCGTTCGGTTCCCCCGCCTAATATCCAAGATGATGCTCTTATTGTGCTTTATGGCAAAAGTCGCGGAGAAAAAAACGTTAGTGCCAACCCTAGCAAGGAAGGTGGTACAGACAGCGAGGTTGCCACCAATGTTTTCAGTTTCAGCGGCGTTTCCGATGATGAAGAAGTCACTGAGTACCCGGACCCCGATACCAAAAAATCCGGTGGCGCCCTGAGTATGGCTTTCGCCAAGGTCTTGCGTTTCGTTGCTACCAACAACGAGCAAGGGGTTTCTAAGGAAAGGCTTCAGCACCTCATCACGGAAAACGTTCGAATGATCACCGAAGGACGGCAGGCATTACAGGTCGCTGGAAGTATCGATTTTTCCATCCCGATTAATGCCAAGCTATCGCCTACTAACACAACGGATACAAAACCGTCAACTGATGACAAAGTAGCGCCAGTTGTACCCACCCAACAGTCAATAAACTTTACGGTATTCGTCGACAACGTCCCCGAAGCCGTTGCTGAAAATCAATGGCGACCCATTCTCGGTCAGGCGAAAACCACCAATGATAGGCAAACCGCTAACGCTATTTGGGACATAGGTAGAGAGAAGATATTCTCTCTACTGGGCGATTTAGTTTATGATGGTCGTCAACCGAAGGTTCAAGAAACCAGAGCATTCTCTCGGGCGCAGAGCAAAACACCTGCTCCGGCGGGTAGCGTTGAAATCGCTTACGCCACTAAAGTATTCAATAAATTGATTGCGGTCGAGCGCATCAAAAAACGCAGTGAGACCGTAAGTCCGACTATGGTCTTGAAACCGAATGATCGCCTCCATCGTGCCGGTGAGCAGGTGACCTTGGAAACCAGTAATCAGCAATATCCTTATTTAACCCTCTTCAATATCGCATCCGATGGGACTATCAATAACCTCTATCCCCTAAAGGAGGGAAACATCAACGATCCATTGGAAGTTCCAGTTGATAAGCCCTACGGATTACTCTTGAACGTAGAACCACCGTATGGCAGTGATCATTTCGTAGTCATTTTCAGCGAGAAGCCCCTAACTGGATTGCATAAGGATCTTCAGGGCATGAACGGCGGTCAAAATGCCAATCAAATTGAAGTCGCATTAGATCGTCATCTACAAGGAATCAAACACCAAATTGGCATTCATGGCGTTTTTACTGGATCATGATGCCAACTCACGATGATATGCACTGGCATATCCCATGACTCAATTTCACTATCGTTATCAAAAATCAGGGCCATGTTTCTAACCGTTATGTCCTGTTGACAAACCAATCCTCGCTCCCGAAAACTGCAGAGAATGTGCAGGGTTGGGAGCAGGTTGTGTGCCACATAGACTCTGTCTATGTACCATGTTCGACTTGGATTTTATCCAGTCATTCCGAATGAGAGGAGTAGACTATGAAAGCCATAATCAGGCCGTTTTTTGTGCTTGTTGCCACCATCCTTATTTTGCCGGCTGCTGTTAATTTGGCTGTCGCTGGTGAAAATAACCCCAACGATAATGCGAAGACCGAAATCGATACTGATCAGGCAGCAGGGTGGGCAAAATTCGCGAATGAAATCGCACAGTATGGTAAAGCCCAGCAAGATCCCATCGCTTTGATCTCTGCTGCCCGCATACTGAAGGAAAGCCGCATTAAGGAAGTCATTTCCGACAAGGCGTCCGACAAGGTGTCTGACAAGGCGTCTACAGCACCCACTTCGACTCAGCCAGCCGCCGAAGCTATAAAGGAATGGCTGGACGAAGCGCGCAAGATCGCCGAGGCATCGGATAAAAACAAAACCGAGATCCTGGCTCTCGCTGATGAAGTGGGTAAAAAGACTAGGGGCTACTATACCCGGCATTATTACTACCGTTATCACCCAACTTGCCACTAGGTGGCAGGCTTCCATGCTGTTCCGCCTAACGCTGTCCTAGTGGTTAGGTAAGCAGCGCACCGACACGGGGCGATCTACCGAAATCCTGCTGGAAATCGGAGATCGCTGCCCGGACGGGTCTAGTCAAGGTACGAGTAGCGATTCCCCTGTTTTATGGGAGTTTCAACTCATTGAAATGAGTTTAATGAATCCCCGAAGACGACCCCTTCACTTGTTCCCCTTTCCGTGAGTTCGTTCTTTATAGTCAATTCTTAGGCGGTACTGTTGACCAAAATTGGGTAGGTTCCGAAAAACCCGGTTTTCAAACAAACGTGTAATTGGTTCGGGGGCAGTATCAATCCCATGTAAAAAGCGACGGCGCAAAGACTCCAAACTTTCTCCTAAACGGCGCAGTCTCACATCGATAAATCCCCCTACCCAAGATTCCCAGAAAAAGGTCTGCCATTCATTGACTAAAAGTTCTTGATTGTTCACATCGTAGCCGAAATTAGTAAACTCCTCTTCAAAAATTTTTCGCACTTTATCATCTAAATTAGCCCATTCTTGTTCGCACTAATCGCGATAACGAGTATTGGTAAAAAACTCGCCGTGGCTAAGGCAACTCGCAAAAAATATCCCCAACGGGACCTGGCTCCCACGCTCCAGCGTGGGAGCCAGTCCAGACGCTCCAGCGTCCCGGATGATCCCGAAAGGCGGACCGCTGGAGCGGTAAGACCGCATTCCCACGCTGGAACGTGGGAACGAGAATGGGAGGGTATTTATTGCGCCTTGCCTAAGTTCATGGCGTAAACAAGAGGCCGGGAATGGCTGCCAAATGTCTGCATATTCCCTTGATTAACGGAAGGAGTCGCCATATCTCGACCTCCCGAACAGTTTATAACTGCCGTTGACTACTTGGTGCTGGAACGTCAGGCGGAAACCAAAAATAAATAAAGTCCCCATTGGCCTCCAGACCTTCCGGGAAATTCACGAGGAAGATGCAGAATAGCGGTGGCGCGGGCATCATGATCCTTACTGAATAACCCGCCAAGAATCCGCTGATTGTTTCTATAATGGCGCTTCCCGCCCGCTACTGGCCCCAACCCCCGACAACACGCATGGAATTGATTCGTGGTCAGCACAATCTTCGGCCCCGCCACCGGGGCTGCGTCGCCACCATCGGCAACTTCGATGGGGTTCATCTCGGTCATCAGGCGATTTTTGCCCAACTGGCCGATCAGGCGGTGCGGTTTCGCTTGCCCCGGCTGATCGTGACCTTCGAGCCGCAGCCGATGGAATTTTTTGCCGGTCCCAAGTCTCCGCCCGCCCGGTTGATGCGGCTGCGCGAAAAATTGTTGGCGCTGGATGGACTGGGTATCGAGCGGGTGCTGTGTCTGGAGTTTGATCATCGGTTGGCGGCCTTGTCGGCGGCGGCGTTTATCAACGATCTACTGGTGAATCGGTTAGGCGTTCGCTATCTGGTGATTGGCGATGATTTCCGCTTTGGCTACCGCCGCACCGGCGATTTTGCCTTGTTGCGCGAGGCGGGCCAGCAACACGATTTCGAGGTCGTCGATAACCGCAGTTACCTGGTAGACGGCGAACGGGTCAGCAGTACCCGCATTCGCCAGGCGCTGGCGGAAGGCGATCTGGAACAGGCGGCGCAGTTGCTGGGCCGACCCTACGACATGAACGGGCGGGTCGCGCATGGCGACCGGCGTGGCCGCACCATCGGGTTCCCGACCGCTAACATTCACCTGCACCGCCGTGCTACTCCGGTTTACGGCGTCTATGCGGTACTGATGAGCGGCCCTGATTTACAACTCTGGCCGGGTGTCGCCAATATTGGCCGCCGGCCCACCGTGCGGGAAACCCGGGAACAGCTCGAAGTGCATCTGCTGGATTTTCAGGGCGATCTGTATGGTCGGCACGTCAAGATTGATTTTTTGCATTATCTTCGCCCGGAGCAGCGGTTTGCATCACTGGAGACGCTGCGACGGCAAATTCAACACGATGTGCGCCAAGCCCGCAGTTACTTCGCCACTCAAGGCATTCGCCATTCCCCACCACAGCATTGGGAGCCGGAGGGTTTAAACTGACTGGGGGAGTCCCTTTACTGTCTATTTTTCAAACCCGCGCTCACGATGAGCGGGGAATTTTCGCACCGGTTTTTTAGAGGTTTGCCGTGACTGATTACAAAGACACCCTTAATCTCCCCCAGACTGCTTTCCCGATGAAGGCTGATCTTGCCAAACGCGAGCCGGAGTTATTGCGTTATTGGCGGGAACTGGATTTGTATCACCGGCAACGCGCCGAATTCGCCGGAAAGCCTAAATTTGTGCTGCATGACGGCCCGCCTTATGCCAATGGCATGATTCACATTGGCCACGCGGTGAATAAGGTGTTGAAGGACATCATTGTTAAATCGCGGACTCTCAGTGGGTTTGACGCGCCTTATGTGCCAGGCTGGGATTGCCACGGCTTGCCGATTGAGCAGATGGTGGAAAAGAAGCTGGGCAAGGTGGGAGTCAAGGTGGATGCCGCCGAGTTTCGCAATGTCTGCCGGACGTTTGCGGCAGAACAGGTCGCCAGTCAGAGTGCCGATTTTCAGCGGTTAGCGGTGCTGGGTGACTGGGCGAATCCGTATTTGACGATGGATTTCCGGGCTGAGGCCGACATCGTGCGGTCACTGGCGAAGATCATCGCTAATGGTCATTTACAGCGCGGGTCCAAGCCGGTGCATTGGTGTATTGACTGCGGGTCGGCGCTGGCTGAGGCTGAAGTGGAATATGAAGACCGTGAATCGCTGGCGATTGACGTGCGCTTTCCCGTCGCCAATCCTGAAGCCTTGCTGGCCCGGTTGCATCATGTCGATGGTCATGACGGCAAAGGCGCTTGTTCAGTCGTGATCTGGACGACCACCCCGTGGACTTTGCCGGCTAACCGGGCGGTAGCGGTTAATCCCGGCTTTGAATATGTGCTGGCGCAAGTCGAAACCGACCGGGGCAGGGAACGGCTACTGGTTGCCGAACCGCTGTTGCAAGAGTCGCTGGCTCGCTGGCGGGTCGAGAATTATCAAATTATCGCTTACGGGCCGGGGACTGATCTGGAAGGATTGGCATTACGCCATCCGTTCTATGACCGGGAAGTGCCCATCATTCTCGGCGGTCACGTCACCACCGAGGCTGGCACCGGTGCCGTGCATACGGCTCCCGCCCACGGTCAGGAAGATTATGCAGTGGGTTCCCGCTATGGCTTGCCGGTAGACAATCCAGTCGGGCCGGATGGCAAGTTTCTGGCCGATACCCCGCTGTTTGCCGGATTACACGTTTTCGCCGCTAATGAACGGGTCATCGATACGCTGAAAGCCCACGGGATGTTATTGCGGGTGGCCCGGATTAAACACAGTTACCCGCATTGCTGGCGGCATAAAACCCCGGTCATTTTTCGCGCCACTCCGCAATGGTTTATCAGCATGGAGCAGCAGGGTCTTCGTGCCCGCGCTTTGGAAGAGATTAAAAAGGTGCGGTTTACCCCGGACTGGGGCGAGGCCCGAATTCAGGGCATGGTTGTTAATCGCCCGGACTGGTGCATTTCCCGGCAACGCTATTGGGGCGTGCCAATTACCCTGTTTATTCACAACCAGAGCGGCGAGTTGCATCCGAACACCTTGGAACTCATGGAGCAGGTCGCGCAACGAATTGAACAGGGCGGAATCAATGCCTGGTTTGAACTTGATCCGGCGGAATTACTGGGTGCGGGTGCGGCAAATTACACCAAGATGCCCGACACGCTCGATGTGTGGTTTGATTCCGGCACGACTCATTTTTCGGTGCTGGATCGTCGCCCGGAATTGCATTTTCCGGCAGATTTATATCTGGAAGGCTCGGATCAACATCGCGGCTGGTTTCAGTCCTCGCTACTGGCGTCGGTGGCGATGCGCGGCATTGCGCCCTATAAAGGATTGTTGACTCACGGCTTCACCGTCGATGCTCAAGGCCGCAAGATGTCCAAATCGATGGGCAATGTGGTTGCGCCGCAAAAAGTGGTCAATTCGCTGGGTGCCGACGTATTGCGGCTATGGGTCGCGGCGACTGACTATCGCGCCGAAATGGGGGTGTCCGACGAAATTCTCAAGCGGATGGCCGATTCCTACCGGCGGATGCGGAACACCGCCCGCTTTCTGCTGGGCAATCTCAACGGCTTTGATCCCGCGCAGCATTTATTGCCGCCGGAGCAAATGTTGGCCCTGGATCGCTGGGCAGTAGATCGGACCCGCCGCGTGCAGGAGGAGATTCTGGAGGCGTATGACCAGTACCAGTTCCATCTGATTTACCAGAAAATTCACAATTTCTGTTCGATCGATCTGGGCAGCCTGTATCTGGACATCATCAAGGATCGCCAATACACCACCGGCCGCGACAGCATCGCCCGCCGCTCGGCGCAGACCGCGATGCAGCACATTCTGGAAGCGATGACCCGCTGGCTGGCTCCGATTCTGAGCTTCACCGCTGAGGAGCTGTGGCGGAACCTGCCCGGTCAACGCGGCCCGTCGGTGTTCCTGACCACGTGGTATGAAGGGCTGTTTGCGGTCAGCGACGGTGAGGCCTTGAATGCGGCGTATTGGGATCGCTTGATTGCGGTGCGCGAAGCGGTTGGCAAGGAGCTGGAGAAAGTGCGAGTCACCGGCGGAATCGGCTCCGGGCTGGATGCGGCAGTGGATTTGTACAGCGATGGCGAATTGGCCGCGAATTTGGGCCAGATCGGTGATGAATTGCGCTTCTTCCTGATTACGTCTTATGCCCGAGTTCAACTCTTGGCCGTTAAGCCGGACGATGCAGTTGAAATCCAGATCAACGGACAAGCACTGGCGATTCGGGTAACGCCCAGCGCCCATGTCAAATGTGTCCGCTGCTGGCATCACCGCGAAGACGTGGGCCAGAACGCCGAGCATCCTGAACTGTGCGGGCGGTGCGTGGAGAATGCGTTCGGGTTTGGGGAAGAAAGAAGGTTTGCGTAGTAGAGTACGGCTAGATTTCCTCTTTTTGGAGAGGGAATCCAGCTTCCGTTTTATTCTTGGCAACTGAATTCTCTGTACACTTAAAAATTTTAAGTCATTGATTTTAAATTATACCGTTTCCCGATAGATTTTATCTTTTTCAGGTTAAAAACCACCCCGTTCGTCATACCCGCATTCGCGGGCATGATGTCCAGTGAAAGTCCCGGGGTTTCAATACAGCGCCCGAGTGCGAATCGTGCCGGGAACCTGATCCAGCCGTTTTTTCAGTTGCAAGGTCTCAGCCCGCGCGTCGCCGTCTATATCAATCACTACATAGCCGATCCGGGGGTTGGTTTGTAGATACTGGCCGGCGATATTGATCTGCTGTTCGGAAAACACGGCGTTGATGGCCGACAGGACGCCGGGCTGGTTGCGGTGAATATGCAGCAGCCGATGCTTGCCGGGATGTTCCGGCAATGACACTTCCGGGAAGTTGACTGAACCGAGCGTCGAGCCGTTGTTGCTGTATTTCAGCAGCTTGCCGGCGACTTCCAGTCCGATGTTCTGTTGCGCTTCTTCCGTGCTGCCGCCGACGTGCGGGGTTAGCAGCACGTTGTCAAACCGCCGCAATGGCGACACGAACTCATCCTCATTGGCCTTTGGTTCCTCGGGAAACACGTCAATCGCCGCGCCCGTCAGATGCTGCGATTCCAGCGCATGGATCAGCGCCGCTACATCTACCACCGTGCCGCGTGCGGCGTTGATCAGGGCCGCGCCTGGCTTCATCCGCGCCAGTTGCTTCGCACCAATCATTTTGAAGGTCTGCGGAGTTTCCGGGACATGCAAGGTCACCACATCGGCACATTCCAGCAGGGCGTCCAAAGTGGGCAACGGTTGAGCATTGCCCAGCGCCAGCTTGGTTTCGATGTCGTAAAACACCACCCGCATTCCTAACGCCTCGGCCAGCACTCCAACCTGAGTGCCGATATGGCCATAACCGACGATGCCCAGATATTTACCCCGCGCTTCATGGGAACCGGTGGCGGTCTTGATCCAGCCGCCGCGATGCGCCGCGGCATTGCGCTGCGGAATGCCGCGCAACAGGAAAATAATCTCGGCCAGTGCCAGTTCGGCCACGCTGCGGGTGTTGGAAAACGGCGCGTTGAACACCGGGACGCCCCGCAGTTGGGCTACATCCAGATCGACCTGGTTGGTGCCGATGCAAAAACAGCCGATTCCAATCAGCCGGGGGGCGTGTTCCAGCACCGGTGCAGTCAGTTGGGTTACGGAGCGAATGCCGATGAAATAAGCATCGCTGACCGCTTCCAGTAATTGCGGTTCTGACAACGCCTTGGCGTAAGTAACGATGTTGGGATAGCCATCCGCCTGGAATGCGGCGACTGCGCTGGCATGAACACCTTCCAGCAGGAGGATTTTGATTCGGCTTTTGTCGAGGGAATTTTTGCACATAAATTTGCGGGGCTTTGCCGGAAAGAAGCAGGTGGATTGTTGATTTATACCACTTCACCGATTGGGAAAACCACTTGGCGATTTCTGCCGATCATGCCGCGTTTCTGGCATTGGGGGAACCTGCATATCCGGTCATCAGCCAGGGCGCGATCTTCGCCGATGAGCTGGAACGGGCCCACAAGGGCGGCCGCCAGTTCTCGTGCCTGATGCGCGGTCGGGCGCTGATGCCGGGGCAACCCGTGGACGGGTTCCGGGGCTGGACCGTGGATGCCCTTTTCCTTTGGTTCTATCCTGTTGCCGACCAGCGCATAATGGTCTTCGGTATTTCCAAGTATCCCTGGAAAAATCTCCAAAGGAGAAAATTGAAGATGAGCGTTGAAACCATCACCACCCAGCCGTTCACCGATCAAAAGCCCGGCACTTCGGGTCTGCGCAAAAAAGTCAAGGCGTTCGAGAAGCCACATTACCTGGAAAACTTCGTGCAGTGCATTTTCGACACTCAGCGTGATCACCAGGACGCGCCGCTGGTGGTTGGCGGCGATGGCCGTTACTACAACCGCCAGGCAATTCAGATCATTCTGCGGATTGCCGCCGCCAATGGTTGTGCGCGAGTGGTGCTGGGCCAGGGCGGCATTCTCTCCACCCCGGCGGCTTCTCACCTGATTCGCCAGCATCACGCTCGGGGCGGCATTATTCTCTCGGCTAGCCACAATTCCGGCGGGCCGGATGAAGATTTCGGCATCAAGTTCAATACCCCCAACGGCGGGCCGGCTCCGGAGAAAGTCACCGAGGCCATTTACATGGCCACTCTGCATATTAATCGCTATCACTTCCTGGAAGCGCTGGACATCGATCTGGATGCCCTCGGCACGGCGCATGTTGGCGATATGCAGGTGGACATTGTCGATCCGGTCAGTGACTACGCGAATCTGATGGAAGAGTTATTTGATTTTGACCAGATTCGCACGCTGTTCCAATCCGGCTTTCGGATGCGGTTTGACGCCATGCACGCCGTCACTGGCCCCTATGCCCGCGAAATTCTGGAAAATCGACTGGGCGCGCCCAAAGGGACGGTGGTCAACGGTGTCCCCCTGGAAGATTTCGGCCACGGTCATCCTGACCCGAATCTGGTTTACGCCAAGGATCTGGCCGATTATCTGTTCGGCGCTGACGCCCCCGATTTCGGCGCAGCCTCGGACGGCGACGGCGACCGCAACATGGTGCTGGGCCGGCATTTCTTCGTCACCCCCAGCGACAGTCTGGCAGTGATTCTGGCCAACGCCAAGCTGGCGCCCGGCTATCGCAGCCGGCTCACCGGCGTTGCCCGCTCGATGCCGACCAGCCAAGCGGTGGACCGGGTCGCGGCCAAGCTGGGGATGAAATGCTACGAGACCCCGACCGGCTGGAAATTCTTTGGCAACCTATTGGATGCCAACAAGATCACCCTGTGTGGCGAAGAGAGCTTCGGCACCGGCTCCGATCATGTGCGGGAAAAGGACGGGCTGTGGGCCGTGCTGTTCTGGCTGAACATCCTGGCGGCGCGCCGGCAATCGGTCGCCGAGATTGTGCGTGAACACTGGCAGATTTACGGACGCAATTACTACACTCGCCATGATTACGAAGTAGTGAATAGCACCGCCGCCAATGGCCTGGTGGATGCGTTGCGGGCGATGAGAGCAGCCCTGCCGGGGCAGGTTTTCGGTGCCTACACGGTGGCTTACGCCGATGATTTCTGCTATCTCGACCCCATCGACCAGAGTGTGAGCGAGAAACAGGGGATTCGTATCGGCTTCAGGGACGGCTCACGCATCGTCTACCGGTTGTCGGGTACCGGCACCGAAGGCGCGACGTTGCGGGTTTATATCGAAGCCTATGAGCCAGATCCGGCCAGGCACAATCTGGATACCCAGCAGGCCTTGGCCGATCTGATCGACATCGCCAATCGCCTGGCGGGCATCCGGGAACGCACCGGGCGGGATCAGCCTACCGTGATTACCTGAACGGGCAAGTCCAGGATGATCTACAAGCCCGCGTCACAGCGGGCTTTTTGGTGAACGGAAGAGCCGATTTCTACGATGCAACCGTTCAGACCCCATCTCCCCAGTGAAGCCAAAATGAGAATGGCTGATGGCACCAGCGACGGGATGGATCATGGATAACTTTTGCTATGCTTTGCGCCATTCCTGCTCATGGCTGACCCGCCGACTCACTCTGCCTGCTCCGAGGTCCGATGAATATCCCGCAACACAGTCTGGCGCTGTACAAGAATGGTCCGGCCCGGGTCGTCGCGCTCGGCGATAAACTGGAAATTGAACTGGAGGATGGTCGGGTGCTGCGGGTTCGGCCCAAGGACATTGCGCTGCTGCATCCCGGCCCGGTGCGGACCCTGCGCGAAGTGGCGAATGCTCCGGTCGGTGAGGCCGAGGCGGCCTGCGAGTTGCTGGATAGTGGCCAGACAACCTTGGCCGACCTGGCGGAGCTGGTGTATGGCACCTATACGCCGGCTACCGCCTGGGCGGCCTGGCGACTGGTGGACGAAGGGTTGTATTTCTACGGAAGGCCCGAGGCGATCACCGCCCGATCCTTGGCCGATGCGGCCCGGGAACGGGCGGTGCGCGAGGTCAAAGCGGCGGAGCGGGAGACCTGGAATGGCTTTCTGCAACGGGCGCGAGCTGGGTGCTGCGCCCCGCAGGATGCGCACTGGCTGCGGGAAATCGAGGAAGTGGCCTGGGGTGAACGCGAGCAGAGTCGGGTGTTGCAGGCGCTGGAGGTCCATCAAACCCCGGACAGCGCCCACGCCCTGCTCTTGCGGCTCAAACACTGGGACGGGGCGATCAATCCCTGGCCGCGCCGGGCCGGGGCGACCTTGACGCCACCGATGATGGATTTGCCCAACCTGCCTGATGAGCCGCGCCGGGATTTGACCGGCTTGCCCGCCTTCGCCATTGATGACGAAGGTAATCTCGATCCCGACGACGCGCTCAGCCTGGACAGCGACCGGTTATGGGTGCATATCGCCGACGCCGCCGCTCTCATTACGCCGGACAGTCTGGCTGATCAGGAAGCGCGGGCGCGGGGCGCAACCCTGTATCTGCCCGAAACGACCATCCCGATGCTGCCGGCGGCAGTCATTCCCCGGCTGGGACTGGGCTTGCTCGAAGTGTCGCCGGCGCTGTCGTTTGGTCTGAGCCTGGACGCGGAGGGCGCGGTCATCGATGTCGAAATCACCCCGAGCTGGGTGAGGGTGCAACGGTTGAGCTATGAGGACGTCGAGACCCGGTTGGAGCAAGAACCATTCCGCCGCTTGTATGAACTGGCTGAACGCCATCAGGCCCGCCGCCGCGCCAACGGGGCGATCTTCATTGACCTGCCGGAAGTGAGAATGCAGGTGAGTGATGGCCAGGTGAGCATCAAACCGGTGTCCCGGTTGCGAAGCCGGATGCTGGTGGCTGAGGCGATGGTGATGGCCGGCGAGGCGGCAGCCCGGTTCGCGTTGGCGCAGGAACTGCCGTTTCCATTCACCACACAGGAGGTCGCGGCGAACATCCCCGACCGGGCACCCGCCA
The DNA here is from genome assembly GCA_903879705.1 of uncultured Candidatus Competibacteraceae bacterium. Taxonomy (GTDB): domain Bacteria; phylum Pseudomonadota; class Gammaproteobacteria; order Competibacterales; family Competibacteraceae; genus RXIV01. The sequence goes on from CAIRMO010000109.1 coordinate 55,010, forward strand.
CTTTGGCGGGGATGTATGCCCTGCGCCGCAGTCTGCGGCCACGTCAGTACCGCAGTCTGGCCGGGCCGCACCGTGGACTGGGGTTGGAAGTGTATGCCCAGATCACTAGCCCGCTGCGCCGCTATCTCGATCTGGTGGCCCATCAGCAATTGCGAACCCTGCTGCGCGGTGGCGATCCGCTCGATGCCCAGGCGATCATTGAGCGGATCGGGGCGGCGGAAACAGCGGCCGCCGGGATACGGCGGGCCGAGCGGTTTTCGCGTGAACACTGGACCCTGGTTTATCTCCAGCAGCATCCGCACTGGCAAGGCGAGGGCATTCTGGTGGAGAAACGGCAGCCGCGCAGCGTGGCGCTGATTCCTGAACTGGCGATGGAAACGCGGATCAAGGCGGGTGACAGCGCACCACTGGATGGTGGGTTACCGTTGCGGCTGACTGGGGTGGAACTGCCGGAGCGCGAAGCCTATTTCCGAGTCGAGTAGCAATGATTCTGCGCTGGACATACCGGCGACCGGCGACATGATAATCCGTCCCTATTCATTTCAATTCGATCTTGAAGGGTTAACAGCTACTGAAAATTTTGTTGACTTTCCTGGAATTTCATCAAAAATCTCCTCCGTTCTCAGGAACCTACCGCCAGTTGGGCGGGAAGTAACGCCTGTGGAGAGGAAGGCGCTGGCCAGGATTTAACAACCTCGGTGAAACCGGCCTCATTGAAGCAGGAAGTCAGCCATAAAATAAAACGCTATGGTTGATGCAACGGTAAATCTTTTAACCCTGGCTGTACGCAAACGGGTTGCCAGTTCATCATTTTCCTCCCACGGTCGTTGATAATGTAGCGCTTTCCAGCATCTCCCGCGCATGAGCCAGCGTGTTGGCAGTCAACTCGATCCCGCCCAGCATCCGGGCGATTTCCGTCACTCGCTCATCAGCATCCAGCGCCAACACTTGGGTGTGGGTACTTTCGCCATCGGTCTGTTTTTCAACCTTGAACTGCTGATGTGCTTGAGCGGCGACTTGCGGCAAATGAGTCACGCACAGCACTTGCCGGTTACTGCCGAGTTCCCGCAGTTCCCGGCCCACCACTTCCGCCACTCCGCCGCCAATTCCGGTATCCACTTCGTCGAAAATCAGGGTTGGAATCCGGGCGGCATGGGCGGTAATCACCTGAATCGCCAGACTGATCCGCGACAGTTCGCCACCGGATACCACTTTCGACAGGGGCCGCAACGGCTGGCCGGGATTGGCGCTGACCTGAAATTCCACCGTTTCCAGCCCGCCGGGGGTTGGCTTGTCCAGCGGTTCCAGAGCGATGCCGAATCGTCCGCCCGGCATGCCCAGCCCGGCCAGCGCCTGGGTAATGCGCTCGGTCAGGTCTCGCGCCGCCACCCCCCGCTGTTCGCTTAACTGCCCGGCGTTAGCCCGATACCCGGCCAGCGCCTCCTGCACCGCCTGCTGCACACTCTCCAGCCAGGTTTCACTGTGTTCAAGCGTGTCCAGTTCTGCCTCGAACCGGGTCCGCAAGCCTGGCAGTTCTTCCGCCGCCAACCGGTGCTTGCGGGCCAGATGATGGGCGGCAGTCATCCGCTGCTCGACCCGCGCCAGATGAGCCGGATCGAGATCGAGGGATTGCACATAGTCGCGCAGTTCGCTACCCGCTTCCTGAAGCTGAATCAGCGCGGCATTGAGCAGTTCACTGACCGGCGTCAGGCGGGGATCGAGCCGAATCAAGCCATCCAGTTCGCGCAGACTGTGGGTGATCCGATCCGCGATAGTGCCTTCATCGCCTTCGGTCAGGCCGTTGAGCAATTGTTGCCCGGTGTCCAGCAATTGACTGGCGTGGGCCAACCGCCGCTGCTCGGATTCCAGTTCCGTGATCTCGCCCTCGGCCAGATTGAGCGCCGCCAGTTCGCGCAGGTGATGACGCAGAATGTCCAGCCGGGCATCGCGTTCGCTGCTGATCTGCTGCAATTGGCGCAACTCCTGGCGCAGTCGGCTCCAGGTCCGATACTGCTCGGCGACGGTCACCGCCAGCGCCTGATGACCGGCGTAATCGTCCAGCAGTTGCCGCTGGGCATCGCGCCGCAACAGCGATTGATGTTCATGCTGGCCGTGAATATCCACCAGCAACTCGCCCAGTTCCCGCAGCGCCTGAGCCGGTTGCGGTACGCCATTGATGTAGTTGCGCGAGCGGCCATTACCGGCGACAACCACCCGCCGCACATGGCATTCCCGGTCCCGATCCAGATCACGCTCGACCAGCCAGGCCCGTGCCGCCGGCAACTGATCCAGATCAAAGGCAGCGCTGAGATCGGCCCGTTCGGCCCCGTGGCGAATGACTCCGCTATCGGCCCGGTCGCCGAGCAGCAGGCCAATGGCATCGACCAGAATCGACTTGCCAGCGCCGGTTTCACCGGTGACCGCGGTCATTCCGGCCGCCAGTTCCAGTTCCAGCATCTCGACAATGGCGAAATCACGAATCCGCAGATGGATCAGCATGGGCAGCAGGTCGGCGCGGCGGTCAGGTGAACGGCGAGGCTTCCGGGCCGAGGCCCCAGCGCAGCTTGGCCCGCAACAGTTTGAAATAGTCGTGATTGATGGGATGGATCAACCGCATCATGATCTCTTTCTTGCGAATGACAATCCGATCGCCCGGTTCAATCGCCAGACTGACCTGGCCGTCGCAGGTAACCAGGATGTCAGTGGTGTTGGCGGCGTTCAGCACCACTTCGATGACGCTGTCGGCCTTGACCACGATGGGCCGATTGGTCAGGGTATGCGGGCAGATCGGCACCAGCACCACCGCTTCCAGTCCCGGATGAATGATCGGTCCACCCCCGGCCAGGGCGTAGGCGGTCGAACCGGTCGGAGTCGAAATGATCAGGCCATCTGCCCGGTAAGCATTAAGAAAGCGCCCGTCGACGAATGCTTCGACTTCGATGATGCGGGCGACTTCCCGCTTGTGGACCACCACATCGTTGAGGGCGTCGGCCTCGCTGGCGACCTCGCCGCCGTGAATCACCTGAGCGTGCAACAGCGAGCGGCGCGCCTCACGGAATTGCCCGGCCAGCACCTCGTCGAGGCTGTGGGGAATTTCGCTGGGCGAAACGTCGGCCAGAAAGCCGAGCCGTCCCAGGTTGACCCCTAGAATCGGCACTTCGTAATTAACCAGCGAGCGGGCGGCGTTAAGCATGGTGCCATCGCCGCCAAGAACGATCACCAGATCGCACTGCTGGCCCATGATGGCGCGGCTGACCACTTCCAGACCGCTGTCGGAAATCTGCCGGGCTGAACTTTCATCAATCAGCACCCGCAACTGGCGTTGCCGCAGATGATCGGCGATCTGGCTCAGGGTGCTGGAGAAATGGGGATCGCCAAATTTGCCGATCAGGCCGATAGTATGAAAAACCGGGTTGGACATCGTTTTGTACTGGGTGGGCGCAGGAAAGGTGGAAGGGTAAAGGGTAAAGGGTAAAGAGGGCAACGCCGCCACAGGACCGATCGTGTAACATGCAGCAGTCAACGGTCGGTCACCATGTCGATGCCAGTAGATCTACGCGACAATCCAACCGACTAAATCGAGAGCGAAAATTGATGTTTGATTCTTTATTATAGGTGTGCAAAAATGCTCGCCATGAATAAGAACTATCGAATCAGTGAATTTGCCCAACGTATCGGACGGTCGGTTTCGACGGTGCGCCGTTGGGAAGCTGAAGGAAAGTTGACCAGCAAACGCTATCCCTCCGGCCAGCGTTATTTCGACGAATCCGATGTTCGGCAGTTAATGAGAGGGGGCGTTGAAAAACGCCTGACCGTGGTGTATTGCCGCGTGTCCAGCACCGGCCAGAAAGATGAGCTGGCCTCTCAAATCACCGCTATGGAACTCTACTGTCGGGGCGCAGGCATTGCGGTCGATGAGTGGATACAGGAAGTCAGCAGTGGCATGAATTTTAAACGAAAGAAATTCACCGCCCTGTTGGAAAAGATCATGCGTGGTGAAATCGCCCGTCTAATTATCGCCCACAAAGATCGCCTGATGCGATTCGGCTTTGGCCTGTTTGAACAGATCGCCCAGGAAAATGGCTGTCAGCTTGAAGTGGTCAATCAGGAATCGTTGTCCCCTCAGCAGGAAATGGTAGAAGACCTGACCTCCATCGTCCACACCTTCTCCTGCCGGTTGCACGGTATCCGGAAATACCAAAATCAAATCAAAGACGATTTCCCTGAATACCCACTTAACCAGCCGGAATCGTGCGAATGAAAGCGACCCGGATCGCCTTTGGCAACACGCCAACGGGAGCGATCCTGTCAACGAAGAGCGAAATGCTGAAAACCCTGACCAAGCAATTTTGCATAGGGTTTTAGGATCGGAAGCCGCGCGATGTCCAGCACAGAAGCGACCCCCGCCAGTCATCCCACCCTGAATGAACGGACTCAGCACTTGTTGAAAGCGCTGGTGGAGCGCTATATCCGCGACGGCCAACCGGTCGGGTCGCGGACCTTGGCGCGAGACACCGGGCTGGATTTGAGTCCGGCCACAGTGCGTAACGTAATGGCGGATCTGGAGGAATTTGGCTATCTCCGCGCCCCGCATACTTCGGCTGGCCGGGTGCCGACCGTGCGCGGCTACCGGTTTTTCGTCGACGCCTTGCTGAATTTGCAGCCGCTGGACGAACAGGCCATTGAAAGCCTGCGGCGCCGGATTGATCAGCCCGTGCAAAACAGCACCGAACTGGCCCGGTCAGTTTCCGATCTGCTGTCCGGCGTCACCCATCTGGCGGGCGTGGTCATGCTGCCACGGCGCAAGGTGATTACTTTGCGGCATGTCGAATTTCTCCCGCTGTCTGAAAATCGGGTGCTGGTGATCCTGGTGCTGAACAATCAGGAGGTGCAGAACCGGATTATCCAGACCCGCCGGCCCTATAACGCCACTGAATTGCAACAGGCCGCCAATTATCTGAATGCTCAGTTTACCGGCAAGAATCTCCAGCAAGTGCGGGAAGCCTTGCTCTGCGATTTGCGCGAGACCCGCGACAGCCTCGACCGGTTAATGCAGACCGTGGTCGATATGGCGGAACAGACCTTTGAACTTGAGACGGAAGGTCAAGATTATGTAGTGGCGGGTCAGACCCATTTGATGCAATGCACTGACTTGTCCGATCTCGATAAACTCCGGCAATTATTCAACGCCTTCAACCATAAGCGTGATTTACTGCACTTGTTCGATCAATCTCTGCACGCTGATGGGGTGCAAATTTTTATCGGCGAGGAATCCGGCTTTGAGGCGCTGAAAGGCTGTAGCGTAGTGACTGCGCCCTATACCGTTGAAGGGCAGGTTTTAGGGGTACTGGGCGTGATCGGCCCTACCCGGATGGCTTATGACCGGGTGATTCCAGTGGTAGATGTAACTGCCCGGTTGTTGGCCGCGGCGCTAAACAATCGGGAATAACCGCAAGGCAAGCCCGTTACTTTCGTCGCCATCGCCAGAAATGGCTCCGGCCAATCCTGGCGACGACTGCCTTGACGGTAATAAATCACCGGCGCATCGCCGAGTTGATCCAGACAGGTCACTCGCAGTTGGGCACTGACCGCCAGCGCCGGGAACCGCCGGACCTCAGCCAGATCACCCGCCATCGCCTGTCCAAGCCCATCCAGATCGAGCCAGCCGAACCGCAGTGTGCCCTGATAGGCGTTAGGCCGATTGGTGGCATCGTCGATGCCGGGATAGGGTTGATCCGGCAGTTCGTGCGGCAGCGGCCCAACGCCGTGGCGAGTCAAATAGGCCCGGGTCACATAGCTCACCTCCAGCCGTTCCAGACCCAGTTCATCCGCCAGTTCCAGGACGTTGCACAGTCCGGTATTCGACCGGGTCACATACGGGAAGAAGCCGCGATCCTGATCCAGCAGTAAACCCTGTGCGCCCTCGAACAACATGACTCGCCCCTGCGTCGCGATCCGGGCATCGCTGAGGGTCACCGCATCCAGAAAGCGACCGACATCCTCGACGAAATGGGCCAGCACCGCCTCGGACTGGAACAAATCGCCATTCTCAAGGTAAGCCTCGCCGTATCCCAGTCGGGCTAAGCGGGCCGGCGCGTAATCGAAGCGAATCGCGTCCAGACGGTCGGTTAGCGCCGGATCGCGCAGATCGCGGACGGTCAGGGCATAGCGGGGCATGAGGTTACGCTCGAGGGTCTCGCCGAACCCGATGCCGCAGCTGCCATGCCGACCGTGGCCCCGCGCCCGCTCGACGATCTGGTTGATCAACATGTCGTAGGGGGTCGTGACCGGACTGGCGGGATCGACCAACACCACCGGCTTGATCCCCAGCGCCGCCAGCACCGTCTGCTCTTTCAGAAACAGGATAGGGTGAGCAACGAACCAGCGTGACAGAAAGGTGGCGGCTCCGGCGAACGCGCCACTGCCGACATGGCTGAATACATGGCGGCGACCGTCCGGGGCGATCACCGTATGCCCGGCCTGCGCCCCGCCATTAAAGCGGATCACGATCCCGTCGCCACCGGTGGCCGCCGCATAACCGGCGACCACTTGGCCCTTGCCCTCATCGCCAAACTGGGCACCGATCACGACCCTGGCGGTTGACGGTGATCCCATCAGAATCGCACCACGCCGGGGCTGGGTTTGGGAGCCGGTGTCAACGCCCCGACCGCCCGCCGCACCACCGCCGCCGTATCCTTGCCCCAGCTTTTCGCCACTGCGTCCCGGTCGCGCCCTTCGTTGACCTCAATCGCTGACACGATCACCTCGGCCAGCCGGGTGTGATCGGCCAGACCAATCACCCGCTGCCCCAGCAAATCGGTCCAGCGGTCGCGCACCCCAGTCGGATCGCTGCGGGCGTGCGATCCCTCCTCGACGATGACGTGAAAGACGTGATAACGACGACTGACCAGCGTTAATAACTCACTGGACTCGAAATCCCGCGCTTCACGGTCGCCCAGCACCCGGGCGATGCCATCCGCCGGTAAATCCAACGGCGGCTCTTCATCGCCGACCGTGAACAAATAGCCCTTTTTGCCGCGTTTCTCGAAACAGTCGGTCGCGGTGTGCTGGGCGGCGAAGTACCACGGCAGGTTGTAAGACTCGCAGGAGTTACCGCCGCCGCCCTTTTCCAGCCACAGCTTTTCCAGTTGCCGGGCAATGCGGATGTCGGCTTCAAACTGGGTAGCTTGCAGCGGGGCCTGGTCAAACAGCACATCGCCAATCCCCAGGCACATGATGTGCGGATCGGAAACCGGCTTGCGGGCCAGAATTTCCTCGACCATCGTGCCCAGTCCTTTGCGGGCCAGGGCATCCGCGATCATGCCCATCGAGCCCGTCACGTCCAGCCCAACGATGATTGCGGTCGATTGCGGGTTCAGGTCTGAATCCCGCGATTCACGCATGGCCACTCCAAACGGATTCAACTCCGGATCGATGGTGCGTGCGGCAAACACCGCCGCTGTCGATTTGCGGGCGGTCGAAGCCGCGTAGGCGCTCCAATCCGCCGGATCCCAACGTGCAGTACCCATAAGATTCTCCTTCCTGATCAGTAAAGGTCATTGACCGACACATCCAGTTTGACGAACCGGGGTTCGCCAAAGCTGGCCTTCAACACCCGGCGTTGCCAGGTTTGATAGTCCTGCACCGGCGATTCGCTGGCGGGCAACCGCAACCAGTCCAGCATCGCGGGCGGTGCCGCTTTATCCCGCGCCAACCGCGCCCCGCTGACATCGCCCAGCAGCGCCCGACCTACCGCGCGCACCAGTTCCAGATCGGTGCGGATGTCGCCACGTTTGCGGTTCATTACCTCGAACGGCGCGTATTGCACGGTCATGGCCGGGGCGGCCCGCATCGGTTGCCCGTGCCGGACCGTGTACCACCAACCACCGAGCAGAGCGCTGCTATGGCGCGGCGGCGAGATAAAGACGGTATCCGTCAGGATCGCGTTGTGGGCGAGCTTTGCGTAGTCCAGATAGCACACCAGGTTCAGCAGCGAACTGATGATCCAGGCGACATGACGGGCCTCCATCGTGCCGTTGCCATGCTCTAGCACGTCGGCCAGCAGCAGTAAATCCGGGGCTTTCCGCATCACCAGCGCCAAGCGATCGGCAGTCTCGAAGCGGGCGGCGCTGTCCGGCAAGCCAGGCTGGAGTTGCGTTGCCATCCGCCCATTGGCGAACCGCAGCCCGGCCATGGCGTCCAGCCCGTTCTGAAACAGGTCGGCATGGTGCTTTTCCACCAGCCAGGTGACGGTCGCGGGACCGATGAACAGTTGACCCAGCTCAAACGTGCGCTCCCGCAGGTAACGAATCTCATAACGGGTTCCGTCGCTGCCGCGCAAGGTCAGTAACCCCGGGGTCTGCCACACGCCATTGCGCAGTTTCCGCTCCGCCGCTTCATACAGCCGGCTCAGGTGCTGAAACACGACTGTGGCGTCGGGGTGCGAACAGCGATCCGGGTGCCAAAGTGCAACCAGGGTCCGAAATTCGCGCTGGGCCTGCTCCGCAACGCCGCTAAACAGGCGCTCCGGGATCGATAGTGGAATGGCGAGCAGGGTTTCTGCCGATAACATAGCGATGTCGTGGTTCATGGCAACCTCCATGAGCAGCGAGTCTAACCTAGTTAATTGTTTATTGCAAGTAACATTTAAATTATTTTTTCGTAGACCTGACAAAGTGATTTCGCTACTATGCCAACAAGTTATTTGTTAGTCGCATCAAAGCGGAGCGCGGCGGATGGAGCAGACTGATCAGCAACCGTGGGTCATGGTGGATACAGCGTTATTCACCATTCTGGAGGAACGCCTGTGTCTGCTGCTGGCGCGGCGGCAAGAACCGCCATTCGAGGGCGTTCCGGCCCTGCCCGGCGGGTTTGTCCATGTTGAAGAAGATATGGATACGACTATGGCGGCGCGGCGGGTGATTCGCGGCAAGCTGGGGATCGATGCCCCCTATCTGGAGCAGTTATTTACCTTTTCCGGCCCCGCCCGCGATCCCCGGGGCTGGTCAATCAGCGTGGCCTATTACGCGCTGATTCCCGCCGCCCTGCTGAGTCAGAGCCAAGCCGTTGAGGCGGTTCCGGTGGAGGCCTTACCGGGATTGCCTTTCGATCATCCGCAGATCGTCGCCAAGGCCATCGAGCGGCTGCGTGGCAAGGCGACCTATTCGTCGTTGCCCGCGTTTTTGTTGCCGGGGGAGTTCACCATGAATGATCTGCACCGTATTTATCAGCAGACCATCGGGACGCGGCTGGATCAGGCGTCGTTCCGGCACAAGATTCTGGAGCAGGACATCATCGAACCGATTCCGAACCGGTTCCGGGGTGGGGCGCATCGTCCGGCCCGGTTGTATCGGTTGACCCGCCGGGTGCTGACGTCGTTTGAGCGGAAGATCTAGATAGCGTCTGAACGAAAAGGAGGCCGGGCGGGTTAGCGAAGCGTAACCCGCCCTATGCGGTACTGATAGTTCACAGTGCGGCGGCAAGGATTGTCAGCAAGATGACAAGCAGGGCGATGGGATTCGACCGTCAGCGCTATTGCTTATACCGTTTCCCGATAGATTTTATCTTTTTCAGGTCAAAAACAATCCCGTTCGTCATACTCGCATTCGCGGGTATGACACGGAACCCGGGAGATCTAAATGCGGAAACCTACTGGAAATTGGTATTACTTCGCCGGCTTGCCAGGAGGCCCGGCGGGAGTGGCCGATGGTTTTGGCGAATCTTCTTCCTTGCGGTGATTACCAATCACGCCTTTCAGGGGGCAGATGGAAAATACCGGACATTTGTTACAGCCGGCGACGATGGCAACAGGACAAAGGGTCATTGGAATGCTCCAGTGGGGTAAATGAAGTCAGCCTGAGCGGTTAATCATGTGAACCCGGATACTAACTGCTTTTTTCGGATTTTTGATGTCGTACTCTCCAATATTAATAAAGGGTATTGGCCTCCAGTTTTAAAAATTTCCTTTTTACCGGGAAGCCCGCGGGACTCAGGCCGGCCCTGAGGTGCGAATCAGATGATCGAAGGCCGACAGCGACGCCTTCGCTCCTTCGCCCATCGCGATGATGATCTGCTTGTACGGCACCGTGGTGCAATCGCCGGCGGCGAATACGCCGGGTACTGAGGTATGGCCCTTGGCATCAATAACGATCTCACCGAACCGGGTCAGTTCGATCGTGCCTTTCAGGAAATCGGTGTTCGGCAGCAGGCCGATCTGGACAAAGATCCCTTCGAGTTCCACCCAGTGCGTTTCGCCCGATGCCCGATCCTGGTACATCAGGCCACTGACCTTATCCTTACCGGTCACTTCGGTGGTCTGCGCGTTCTTGATCACCGTGGCGTTGGGCAGGCTATGGAGCTTCTTTTGCAGCACCGCGTCAGCACGCAGATCATCGGCAAATTCCAGCAGCGTGACGTGGCTAACGATGCCGGCCAGGTCAATCGCGGCTTCGACACCCGAATTGCCGCCGCCAATCACCGCTACCCGCTTGCCCTTGAACAGCGGGCCGTCACAGTGTGGACAGAAGGCCACGCCCTTGCCCATAAAGGCCTTTTCGCCGGGTATGTTCATTTGCCGCCAGCGTGCGCCGGTGGCGAGGATGACCGTTTTCGCCTTCAGCACGGCACCGTTCTCAAGCTGCACTTCGGCCAGGTTGCCGGGTACGATCTTCGCGGCGCGCTGATGGTTCATCACGTCAACGTCGTACTGCTTGACGTGCTCCTCGAGCGCCATCACCAGCTTCGGTCCTTCAGTTTTCTTGACCGAGATGAAGTTTTCGATACCCAGCGTATCCATCACCTGGCCACCGAACCGTTCAGCGACGATGCCGGTGCGGATACCCTTGCGTGCGGCATAGATCGCCGCCGCCGCCCCAGCCGGTCCACCGCCGACCACAAGGATATCGAAAGGCTCCTTGGCCGACAGCTTCTGTGCATCGTGCGCCGCCGCGCCGGTGTCAACTTTCGCCAGGATTTCGGCCAGTTCCATGCGCCCTTGGCCGAAGATCTGACCATTCAGGAAGATCATCGGCACCGCCATGACCTTGCGTTCATCGACTTCCTGCGGAAACAGCGCACCGTCGATCATGGTATGGCGGATGTGGGGATTAAGCACCGCCATCAGGTTCAGCGCCTGCACCACTTCCGGGCAGTTGTTGCAAGACAGCGAAATGTAGGTCTCGAAGTGGAATTCGCCTTCGAGGTGGCGGATCTGCTCGATGACCTCGGCTTCGACCTTGGGCGGATGACCGCCCACCTGTAGCAGTGCAAGAATCAGCGAGGTGAATTCATGACCCATCGGCAGGCCGGCAAAGCGCACGCCCAGATTGGCACCTTTGCGATTGAGCGAAAAGGACGGCTTGCGTTGGGCATCGTCACGCGATTCGGTCAAGGTGATCTGGTCGGTCAGTCCGACGAGATCGTTGAGTAATGCCCGCATTTCCAGCGACTTATCGCCATCGTCCAGCGCAGCGACGATCTCAATCGGGTGCGTGACTTTTTCCAGATAGGCTTTCAGTTGCGTTTTGATATTAGCGTCGAGCATGGCGGTTCCTTCTGAGAAGAGGGGCTGTGTCCGCAGCAACGCGGCACACATAACACAAAGCCGGCATCGAGCCGGCTTATAGAGCCAATATTCGGGGCGGAGGTGCCCGGAGGAGCGTGACGACTTAGATCTTGCCGACCAGATCCAGCGACGGCGCTAAAGTGGCTTCGCCTGGAGTCCACTTGGCGGGGCAAACTTCGCCCGGGTGAGAGGCCACATATTGGGCCGCCTGCACCTTGCGCAACAATTCCCTGGCGTCACGGCCAATGCCCAGATCATGAATCTCGGCCACCTTGATTTCGCCTTCCGGGTTGATGACAAAGGTGCCGCGCAGCGCCAGCCCTTCTTCCTCGATCATGACGTCAAAGTTGCGGGTGATGGCGCCGGTCGGGTCACCGATCATCGGATACTGGATCTTCTTGATCGTATCGGAAGCGTCGTGCCAGGCCTTGTGCGTGAAGTGAGTGTCGGTCGACACCGAATAGCACTCGACGCCCAGCTTATGGAATTCCGGGTATACGTCGGCCAGGTCGCCGAGTTCGGTCGGGCAGACGAAGGTAAAGTCGGCCGGGTAGAAGAACACGATGGACCACTTGCCGGCCAGGTCGTCGCTGGAAACCGGAACGAACTTGCCGTTGTGGTAGGCAGTCGCTTTAAACGGCTTGATTTTGCTGTTAATCAGGGACATTTCATAATCTCCTGGGGTGGTTGGGAAGGTCTGGGTGAAACTCGATGGAATGCAGTTTAGGTCCAAGCGCCAGATTGATCTAATCGATTATCCAAAGGCTGCCGATTGCATAACGCTATCAGACCCGCGCTGCACGTCTGCTCATTGCCAAGCATAGAACATCCTCAGGCAACCGCCGGTAGCGGATACAGGTCTTTCTGAAAACCGGTAAGCACCTGGTAAATTTCATCCGGTTTGCCCAGGTCAGCCATTGCATCCAGAATTGAACCGTCTTTCAGGTTCAGCAATGGCCTCAGCTTGGTTTGGTCGAGTGCTTTCACACCGACGCAAACGTAGTGGGCCAATACGAAGCTGAGAAAAACCGGTGGGTTGCTATTGAAGATCGTGCTAATCACCGCTATTGCCCGCCCGGCCCGTTCTTCCTGGATTAGCGGTTCCAGCGCATAGGCAATATGGGCCAGCACGTCGAATAGACCGCTCTTTTCGGTGTTAATGAACTTTCGCATTTTGGCCAGTTGATCCGTGCCAAAGCCCTTTTCGGCGAATCCTTCCAGCAGCTACCGGTAGCCGGCAACAAAAACCCGGTTCAGCGCCGGGTTGGAATTTGCCGCCACGCCAGCATCAACCTGTGACGTGGGCGATTTTTGTGCAATGGTTTTGCTCAGTGAACTGACGTACCTGTGGTAAACAGCCGGGCGATCCGTTCCTGAATCGCCGCCGCTGCGGCTCCAGGATCCGACGCTTGCCGGATCGGCCGCCCGATCACGATGTAATCGGCACCGCTCAGAAATGCCTCCTCGACATCCAGGGTGCGTTTCTGATCATCGTCCGGGCGATTCAATACCGGACGGATGCCCGGCGTGATGATCAGCAACTGTTCTCCCAGACTCTCCCGCAACGCGGCGGCTTCCAGTCCCGAGGAAATGACGCCGCGACAACCGATAGCCAGCGCTCGTCGTGCCCGCGACAGCACCAAGGTTAGAGGATCGCAGGCAAACCCCAGATCGTTCAGATCCGCTTGATCCAAACTGGTCAGCGCCGTGACCGCCAAAATGCCCATATCGCCGCCAGTTTCCCTCGCCCCATCCACCGCTGCCCGCAGGATGGCGTCATTGCCATGCACCGTGGCGAAGGCTGCGCCGTAGGGTTGCAACCGGCGCACCGCAGACCGGACGGTTTCCGGCACGTCGAAAAACTTCAGATCAACAAACACCTTTTTGCCACGCACACGCAGCCATTCGATTAACTCGAAATAGCCGCCGGCCATAAACAACTCCAGGCCGATCTTGTAAAAGCACACGGCATTGCCCAAAGTCTCGACCAGCGCCTTGGCCGCCGGCGCATCCGGCACGTCCAGGGCGAAAATCAGGCGTTCGGCGGTCGGGATCGCTTTATCCGACAGGAGGTTAGGGGAGAGCATTACGCTCACTCGGCAATGCCGACCGCCTTGGCCGCTTCGAGTACCTTGTCATCAGGCTTTTTGCCGCAATGAGTCATCAGATTTGCGCTGAACTTTTCGAGGTCGCTCCATTTCAGTACGGTATCCCCGGAAACGCCGCTCAGATAGCCGTCGATCCACATCAACACCACTCCGGCGTCCTCGGCAGACCCCTGAGAGAGTTCCTTCATGAATTCGCTACAGGTAATTGCGCCAAAATCGATGTTTTGAGTGGCAGGTTTTTTGGCGTAAACCGGCATCGATAGCAACAGGCTGGAACAACACAATGCGGCCAAGACGAACGAACATTTCATCACAATCTCCAAGGCAGGTTAATGAAGCTAAGGACAACGAACCGGCATAGCCTAGCGGGTGGCATAACACCTTGCAATGCTGACTGGTTCGCCGGAATCAGCGGATTTTGATCCGGTGCGTTGGGCCGAGGCTCATCAGAACTTCGTGATCGTCAGCGCTGGAGCCAATCCGGCCAGCGCTGTTCCGTTAGCGGCGGCTCTGTTGCCCGCCCGTCTGGAAAGCCCACAGCCAGGTTCGTTCGAGAGCGGGATTGGCCTGATCCGGGGCTGGGTCTGTGATGCTGATACGGTTGAAGTCCAAATCAATGACGGGTTGCGGCAACGGGTGGCCTACGGGACCAAGCGGTCGGATACCGTGGCGGTGTGCGGCGATGCCGACAACGGCTTTGGCTACACCGTCAACTGGAACAACCTGGGTAATGGCCGGCAGCGCTTGCGGGCGTTCGCCGATGGTCTGCAATTCGCCGATGTCGCGTTTACCGTGACCACGCTGGGGATGAATTATCTGCGCGGGGTCAGCGGCGAATATACGTTGCCCAACTTTCCGCAGGCCGGGAAAACCACGACCGTGCGCTGGGCGGAGCCGCATCAAAACTTCGTGATTGTGGGTTATCGGTGATCGGTTGCACCCTCATCCCCGGTATTTTAAGCGCTAACTCTCAGATATTACTGAGTCCCTGAGCGTGATCTTGCCAAGGGATATTATACCGCTTCCCGATAGATTTTATCTTTTTCAGGTCAAAAATCACCCCGTTCGTCATACCCGCTTTCGCGGGTATGACAGAACCCGGGAGACCTGAATGCGAAAACCTACTGGAAATTGGTATTATTTGACTTTCTGGAACGGATCAACTTTGTTATAGGAAGCATTAGACGAGGAGCCCGATCCAGTGATCGCGCAATGCGCGCGTTCTTTATCGAATCGGCTACCGCCACACTCTGCTGACTCTATTGATTTACCCGTAACCGTTCCTGCAACTGCGCCAGCACGGCCTCTCTGGATCGCAGCAGCGGCCCCGGCAGCAGTTGGGTCAGTTCCAGCAACAGCGGTGGCCGCAGCCGCGCCCGCTGCAACAACTCCCGATCCGCCAGCACCGCCGTCGTCTCGCCTTGGCGCAGCACGGTCCCGTCCTGAAAGATCGCCGCCTGATCCGCCCAAGCGTAGGCCAATTCCACGTCGTGGGTCGAAAACACCAAGGTGGTCCCAGCATCGTGCAAGCGTTGCAACGCATTGAGCAAATGAACAACGCCGTGCGGATCCAGCCCGGCGGTGGGTTCATCCAGCACCAGAATCTCCGGACGCATCGCCAGAATTCCGGCAATCGCTACTCGCTTCTTCTGACCAAAACTGAGGGTGTGAGTCGCCCGGTCGGCCAGATCGGCAATCCGCAACGCCGCCAGCGCCTCGCCGACCCGCTCCCTGGTTTCCAGTGCGGTCAGGCCCAGATTCAGCGGCCCGAAGGAGACATCCTGACCAACCGTGGCGGCAAACAATTGATCGTCCGGTTCTTGCAACACCAGACCCACCCGCCGCCGCCACTGGTTCAGAGCATGGCGGTCGTAACCGGCAGGACAACCATCGAGCAATACCTCGCCTCGGGTTGGGCGAAAAGTGCCATTGAGGTGCAACAGCAGGGTCGTCTTGCCAGAACCGTTCGGGCCAAGAATGACCAGCTTACGGCCCCGCTCGACGGTCAAATCCAAGTCGCGCAGCGCGGCAATACCGCCCGGATAGGTGTACTCCAGTCCCCGGACCGCCAGTGGTGGGGCGGTCATCTCCAACCACCCGCCAGTAAACCGCCCATAACCCCAATCAGGATCACGAAGGCCATGACTATCGTCAGCCTCGGCCATGACAGCGGACGTTCCGGCGTCAACACCCGCAACTCGCCACAATAACCGCGTGCTGCCAGCCCGATTTCCAGCCGCCGCGCCTGTTCCAACGCCCGCTGAAACAAAGCGCCGGCCAGCCAGCCGGCGGAGCGCACCCCGCGCTGAATGCCGGAATACCCCAACCGGGCTGCCTGCGCTTGTCGGCCGGTCAGCGCCCGCTCGGTGAAGACGAAAATCAACCGGTAAATCAATAGAATCAGCTCAACGATCCCGGCGGGAATACCGACCCGTCGTAACAACGGCACCAGATCCGTCAGCGGTGTGGTCAGGATTAGAAATGTCAAACAGCTTGCCGCCGCCAGCGCCCGCACACTGGTTTCCAGCGCCAAGAGCAGCCCATCGGGGGAAAAGTGGAGGCTGAAACCAGCGGTAAAACTCAGCGAAATTGCCAGAAACGGGATGCCAGCCAGCAGAAACGCTGCCGGCGCAGCCAGCACGCTCAGAACGGTTTGCAATGGCACTCCCGCCCCGCGTACCGTCGCCAGTACGGTCGCTGCCAACACTAACGGGCCGATGCTCAATAACGGCAGCGCCAGGGTCAACACGAGCAGGGTCAAGGCGGGCAACAGTTTTTCGAGAGGATGCCAGTCGCGCCAGCGGTTGGTCCAGGCGTGATGATCAATCGCCTGCATCAACCCGATCCGGTTGCCGTGACTGGGACTGGGAGTTGGACTTGGACTGGCCGCGCCGCAGACCCAGGTAGTAACCCAGTACGCCCGCACCGAAGGCCGCCTGCAAGGCAAATAGCAAGCCTTCCACCTCGCTGGATGGCGGTTGCCAGATCGGACTGAACCAGGGCTGATAATCGGGCTGAAGCGTAGTCACCACGGCCATTACCTGCTCATCGGCACCGGTGAATTTTGCGCCTTCCCGCCGACTGCCCAGCACCAGTGAAACGACGACCAGCACTGCGGCTACCGCGATCAAGCCTAAATTATTCCGGTTCATGATGGTGCCTCCACCGCCGGCCACCGGGAAAAAGTCTGTAGATCGCGCAATTCATCCTGGCTGTATTGCCGTAATAAATTGACGATGACGACCGTCAATAACCCCTCGATCATCGCCAATGGCAGTTGCGTCGGGGCGAATACGCTAATGAACTTGATGAATGATCCCGCGATACCACTGGCCGGATCAGGAAACGCCAGCGCCAATTGGCAGGCAGTAACGGTATAGGTCGCCATATCACCCAGCATGGCCGCCAGAAACACGCTGACCGCCAGTGGCGCGTGCAAACGCTGTGTCCCGCGCAGTAGTCCATAGGCGACCCAGGGACCGACAATCGCTAGGGAAAACACGTTCGCGCCTAAAGTCGTTAAACCGCCATGCGCCAACAATAACGCCTGAAATAGCAGCACGACGGTTCCCAATAGCGCCATGACCGAGGGACCAAACAGAATCGCCCCCAATCCGGCACCGGTCGCATGAGAACAACTGCCGGTTACCGACGGCAGCTTGAGCGCTGACAGCACGAAAGCGAATGCGCCAGACGCCGCCAGCAGTAACTTGGTTTGCGGTTGATCCTGCATCAGGCGATTAGCGCGGCGGGCGCCGGCAATGACAAACGGCAAGGCAACCACAGTCCACGCGGCAGCGTGCAGCGGCGGTAGAAAACCTTCGGCGATGTGCATGACAAACCTCCCCGGTGATAATAAGGGCAGGTTCGGGCTGGGCGTCTTGGGAAAGCGGTCACCGCACATTACATAATGAAGGCGACGCACTGGCTGGGACGGTCCGCAACCCCGGAACACCCCGCCCGGAATGAAGCTGGAAAACGATTCCGGCAGGTCTCCTGGCTCACAGGTCATCGTCGCTGATCCAGCCTTCCCAGCCGATTCGGCCAGTGGCGCGGAAGGAAGCGACTCGCTGTTGACAGTTGCGGGGGCAGCCCTGGCATTGACGGCAGCGTGGCCGTCGCACCAGATTCCCTTTTCATCCCCTCCGGCGAACGCCATCGGGGAAACCGGGTCGTTAAACGCGGCGATGCTAAACCTTGCCTGGCAAGGGCGTCAACCGGGCTATTTAGCACGGGGTGTGATTAAAAAAGTGGTGCAAACCCGCATGTCCAGGCAATCAAGCCGTTACGCCACCATCGCCCGACTCAGATGGCAGCAGTTCCCGGCCTCTTGATTTGTGATTCATTTGTAAGAAGTTTTTTATATATAACCAGAGTTGCATTGAGAAAAATAGCATTACGATTCAATAATCTGCAAAAAGAGACCGGGAATTGCTGCTCAGATGGTCATTGAGAATGTCGAGCAATTCCTGTTCGTCGCTGACCGACAAGCCGAGGAACGGGCGGGCGGGAATGTTGCGACGCGGATCGCCAAATTGATGAGTAGCGCCGTAAATCAGCGGCGTACCGATACGGACTTCGTGCTTGCCCGCTTGGTAGTTCAGAGTGCCACGCAGTCGCCCGTAGAGCGTCAGAATCTGGGCGACGTTCTGTTTCTTGACCAGGGTATAGGCGGGCGACAAGGCTTTCCACGGCGTACCGTCGGGCGCGGTCTGGGTATTGAACCGCTCGCGGGTCCGATTGAGCATCGACTCGCCGATGTCCTGAAACACCGGAGTCAGATCGGCGAGGCGGGCTTGCAGGCCTTCAAACGCGGCTTTGACTTCGGCGGCGTTGCTGATGTGAATCTGGATGTCGAGCGCTGCACCGGCCATCTTGAATTTTCCTGTGGGTGTGGTATCTAATCAGGTAAGTTCTAGCCCGGTGTAGCCCGATGGGTAAGGGTGGCTACCGCTGGCTTATGTCGGCGGCAGGTTGATGTCGGTTCAAGTCCGGCCCCAGCCTAGAGCGCAAACGGTTATAGCAGGCGCGACACGGTGAAATTCTCCCGGCCGTAGCACGGCATTATGCCGGAGCGCCATGCGGGGTTGCCGGATTTCCGGGTGGGAGGCCCCGCCACCTGCTATAACCCTTTGCGCCGCAAGCGCCTGATTTCGCTGTCCTGCTTGGCTGCATCTTTCGACAAACGCCGGAAACTGGTCACAAACAATGACTCCCCAGTTTTAGTTGCCTTGATCACCGTCACATAACCTTCCGATTCAAGCAGGTAGATCAGGCTTAGCGGCCCGTCCTGAATCCGCTCGCCCTGATCAACACACTGTTGCGCATAAGTGTATTCGTCTGGGGTCAGCTCTGGATGATGCGCGTTCTGTTTGGCGACGGTTTCTTTCGACAGGTGCGCAATCGTCGTTTTGGCTCCGATAGCCGCAGCATCTCCATCGCTGATCACGGCCAATGGAAATTCACCCTGCGGGTTTTCCAACCATCGGCTGAAAACCAGACTGGAGACCAACTCAGCCACCGCATCGGCAGCAACACCTCGATCCTGCTGTGCCATTTTTTTAGAAAAAACCGCTAAATCTTTTTCCACACTGGCCCCCGGCTGATAATCCCACCCCTTATCAACCCCTTGTGGCAAACCGGTTTTCGGATCCATGACGCCGTAATACGGAATCTTGTCCTTGTCGCTGACTGCCAGTCCCTGCTTCTTCATATCCCGTTCGGCCAAGGTCTCTATGTAACATTTGCAACCAAACCCACCCGGACTGTGCGCACTCCACCACGGGTCGTCATGGCGCAGGATCACGCCATCCCACGCCAGATGCTCAGGACGCGGCTCCACACTGGCCGGCGAATGGCGATAGCGCCAATACGGGCGGATATTCGCCACCTCCTTCATTTGCCGATAGCGCCCGGCGGAATAGGACGTAAACAGGTTGGTTTCATTGAAAGTACAGATTCAGCATGTTCGTGAGTTCGGCAATTGGTTGCATACTGGCCTCCCATTTTGCAAGAATGCATATTATATCAGTTATTTCAAATATTTATTTTTTGTCGTGTACAGAGGGCAGTGACGCTGGAGCGTGCGTGGGAACGAGAACTGGAGGATATTCATTGCGAGTTGCCTAAGACCGCATTCCCACGCTGGAGCGTGGGAACGAGAATGGGAGGGTATTTATTGCGCCTTGCCATAAAGCTGTTGGTTTACCTCATCGGCGCAACCACCAGCGTGATGGACGAGGCCGGGAAGGTGGCTTTAAAGCCGCTGGCGCTGAGGGCTTGATCCGGCACCCGGATGATGGCTTTCAGGTTGGCGGCGCTGTAACGGTAAACCCGCGCCGTCACTGCCGGGGTAAAGCCGGACAGAGTCACGGTGCTGGTCAGGGGAGTTGCGGCTTTGTTGATGATCATCAGGGTCAATGTCGTCTGACCCCGCTGGGCAGCGTAAATCGCCAGGCGATCCTGATTGGCGCTGACGGCGCGAACGCTGACTTCGCCAAAGCGCCCGCCCGCTCTGTCGTAATTACGGTACATCCGAAAGGCCATCGCTCCCGGTTGAGTCGCGGTTGGCGGTCCCCACAGAGTCGCCAGATCCAGCCCTTCCCGCCCGAAGATCCCCAGAATATCCGCTTGCGCCAGAGCGCCGTTGAGGTGGCCCTGCGCGCCCCAACTGTACTCGGTGACCGCGAGTTTGGTGCCGGGGTAATGGGTGGCGACCCACTGGCGCATCCGTGGAATCAGGAAGATCGGCTGGCCAATCCAGCTTTCATCGCTGTAGCTCCGATCCCACAAGGAACGGGTAGAACGCAGGCGCAGCGCCTGGGTGGCGCTATCGCCGGCGCTGTCCGAATGAACCCCATTGGCTTGCGGGTAGTTGTGCAGATCCAGGTAATTGAGAATCCGCACCCCGTGTTGCAGTTCATAGGCGCGCATCTGCTGCAAGTACCAGGCGACGAAGGGGATTTTGCCATGCGCCTGATAATCGGCACCGTCGCTGGAGCAATTGTCGACTGCCGAATAGAAATAGGCGCACCAGCCCCAGACCACCGGCCCCAGGGTCAGCGCCGACGGATCCGCCGCCTTGATCGCCGCGCCGTAGGCATAAGTGCGGTCGCGCAACTCGTCATATGAGGTGGGCCGTGGATGGACATCGCGGTGGGTGCTGTTCCATAGCATCGGTTCGTTATCGAGGTTGTAAAACAGGACGCCGCCCGCCGCCGCTGCTTTGTAGTTGCTGATCAGGTGCGCGATCCAGGCTTTGACAAAGCTGGGCGCGATGGCCGTGCTGGTGTCGCGGGGATCATTGCCGGTGATCGCAGTTCCGGTAGAACGGATCCCATTGCCGCATTTTGGATCCCAAGGATCAGTCTTTTGCTGTGCGCCATACTGGGCGGTATTGAATCCGCAGTCATAGGGATGGTTTTCCAGCCGCCGTTTGGGGGTCCAGCCAATCAGCGGCACGGTCATCAGGGTTTTGGTTCCGGTGCGGCGATCCTGCTCGACAAACCGATCCGCCGCCGATCCATTAGGCAAGGCTGCCGGATTGGCGTTGCCTTCGGGGATGTTCTCGAAAAACCAGTCGCTGCCGGTGTTGTGGGTATCATTTTGCCAGTTGTAGCGGGTGGTGGAGTTGCCGCCCCAGCGCCGCACCGGCAGGCGCAGTTCAGCCGCCAGCGCCTCATCGGCGAAGTTCATGCCATAGATGTAGGGGCTGATGGAACGACGGTTTGCTTTAGCATCCACGCTGAGCGCTGGCCCGACGCCCGGCGGGGGCGGCGGCGTTACCTGACCGACCAGGGCGATGTCGTCCAGATAGAACAGGGGCTGTGAACCAGGGGTGTTATTGAAAAACCGGACGCTGTAAATGACGTTGCCGAGTCCTGTCAGTGGCACATTGGCCTGAGTCCAGACATTGGCTTGCGGCCGAATCACCGTATTGGCCGGCACACACGATTCGCTAGGATTGCAGACCGAGACCTGAATGCTTTGGCCTCCGGCACTCCCGCCGTGAATCCAGAACCGCAGCGTGTCGATGCCGGTGAGGTCGAGAGGCGCAGCGTGACCCAATTGCAGCCCGCTCCAGCCCGTCGTGTAGGCCACCGCGATCGAGGCGTTGCCGTTATGGATTGGGGCCGGGTTGGTGAAGTTGGGGGTAATTCCCCATGACCAGTTCTGCCAACCGGTCGCCAGCGCATCGGCATAAACCGGCAGTTCGGCGCTCAGCGCAGCGGGTGACGCCATCGGTGCGGCAGCGATGATCAGTGCGCCTAACAACCGGGAAAATCGGTGGAAATGGTTTAACACGGCAAGTTGCTCCAGGTTTTGATGCGAGGGTGAGATCGGCAGCACCTTTGGACTATCCTCATCGAGTAGCTAAATCTATTGAGGAGGGTACCCCCGAATGATGAACATACCTGATGAATGATGAACATACCTGCCGTGATGTTGTGGCAGGTTTAGGTGCAATTTGTCAATGTGCGCGAAAAATCAGAGAAACCCCCTACCAAAAAATCTCAGCCAGCGTGTTTTCAATGGTCATAGATGACTGAAAAAATTCCTCCTCTAAATTTTCCTGTGATAGTATATTAGTATGTACTGATGAAAAACTCTTTCCTCTTACTGGAGAACGCTGATGTCTACAATTGAACTAACACTTCGAGATGATCATGGTCGTATTATTGATCAGGTGAAGAAGTACCCGATGGATTGGAAAAGTCAGAGTTTCCACGATATCGAAGGTGCCGTTGAAAATTTCAAGCAAATCGCATTACCGGATATCGAGGCAGAGCTGTTGGAAGCAGCCCAAAACGCCTTTACTGAAGATAAAAAAAAGATCTAACTTGTAATGGCAAAACACCGGTAACCCTTAAAACATTGCATGGCCGTTTTGAGTTTAAGGTCCAACGGTTTACAGATCGTGAATACCCGGATAAGAAAGATCTGAGTTATTTTGATTTGACTGATCAATTTAAGAGACTGTCGAAAAACTCTTTTCTCCTAAGCTTCTATCTGTGCTTTGGCTGCCCCAAAAAAAGTCTTTGATATTCAATCTGTTGTTCGGCGGCGATCCGGGTTGGGGCAAAATTTATACCTATAAAATTCAATTTGTTACAAAAAAATGAGCGAAACTACCGTTCCTGCTTCAACGAGGCCGGTTTTACTAGGGTTGTTAAATCCTGGCCAGCACCTTCCTCTCCACAGGCGTTATTTCCCGCCCAACTGGCGGTAGGTTCCTAAGAACGGCGTCCATGGACGCCGGTTGTCCCGCAATGCCCTGTTTCGACTAAGCGGCCGCACTGCCAGTTGTCGGGATCGCAAACAGCTTTCCAATTTCCGCCAACCGCTTGGCCCGCTCGCCGCTGACTTCGCCGGCCGCCACGACCACATTCCGAATCGTCTCTAAAGTCTGCGCCCGCACGGCATCGTCGGCAGGCAACATCTTCGGGATCGCCGCCAGCGCTTCGTTCCGATCCAGCAGCAATCCGAAGAATTGCTCGCGCAGCACCTGTTTGAACTCTGCCAGGGTCATGTTGCCGTGACCGGCGCGAATCTGCCGTAACTCGTTGAATGCCCGCTCATCCACCCCCGCCCCAGCCATGCCGATATAGACCAGGCTGCGAATCGCCGCCTCGGTCAATCCGCCTTCGGCAACCCGCGCTTTGAGTTCGCTAATTCGTTGCTGGATAAAGGCGATCCGTTCCGGTTCCACCCCCGGCTGGTGGCGCGGATTTTTGTCGGAAGCGCGTAATCCGACCAGCGCCTGTAACAGCGGCGAACCGTAAAGCGCCAGGAAAATCTGCTCCATGCTCCGATCCCGTAAATCCCGCCAGCCGTCCAGCGCCGCAATCATCCCATCCGAAATCATCGCCTGCACTTGCAACAGCGGATTGTCGGGCGAAACCGGCTGCCGTTGGCTACGCACCTGCTCAGCCAGTTGGCCAATCTGCTGCATGAGCGGATTGCGATCCGAAAACAGTTCAAAGGGTAGTTCTGATGGATTCAGCTTATGCAGCCATTCAGCGCCCTTATCACTGCCAAGCGCCTGAACAAACGGTTGGAACAGGGTGCGGTACAGACCAAGATTGATGTCCGACACCCGTTGCACCGTGGCAAACCGGCGGTCATCGTCAAGATTGGGTTGGACAATCGCCCGGATATCATCCATGGAGCGCGGCTCAAACCGCACAATCCATTCACCGCTGATCAACTCCGGGTTGACGGCATCGGCGGTCTTGGCGGTCATTACCGCTTCATACAGACCGGGCGGCAGCACGTCGATCAGATCAATATTGGAGGCGAATTCTTCGTGTTCCTTACGGGCCACGCCGCCGGAAACGAAGATGCCCAGATGGCCGATACTCTCATGGATCGCGTAGACAATGGTCTGGCCACAAGCCCGCAAATCATCCAGATCGCGGTAGAGATCGATGATCCAGCCCAGCGCCTGCTGCGGCGGGGTGATGTTGTCGCCCTTGGAGCAGAAACAGACGATGGGCGAACGGATATTGCGCAGGTCAATCCGCACCCCGTCGCTGGTGATGATTTCGGCGGTGGACAGCCGGTTGCCGACGAACAGTTCATCGACGATCCACTGCATTTCCTCGGCGTTGAGGTTGACGTGGCCGCCCCACCATTTCTCAAATTCCAGGAAGCGCGGTCCTTCGGTATCGACTTTCGACCAGAGATCGTAATTCTTGGTCCACAGCGTGTTGGCCGGATTCATATTTTCGAAATTGCCGACCAGATAAGCGCCGTCAAACTTGCCGTGGCCGATATCACTGGTCAGTGCGGTCACCCAACTGCCGCCATAGATGCCGCCGGTGTAGCGCATCGGATTCTGGCCTTCCACCCCGGCCCAGTAGGACAGCGGTGAACCGGGAATAATGATCGGCCCGAACAGTTCCGGGCGGATCGCCGCCAGCATCATTACCGCCCAACCCGCCTGGCAGTTGCCGATCACGCACGGCTTGCCATCAGCGTCGGGGTGCAGGGCGATCACCTTTTCCAGAAAGATCGCCTCGGCTTTCATAATGTCTTCGATAGTCTGACCCGGCATCGGGTCAGGGGTAAAGCCGACGAAGTAGCAGGGATGGCCGGCCCGCATCGCGACCCCGAGTTCGCTATCGGCCTTGAACCCGCCGATCCCGGGACCATGACCGGCACGAGGATCGACTACCACAAACGGCCGTTTTTTCGGATCGGTCACAACGCCAGCCGGTGGTTCGATTCGCACCAACCCGTAGTTGACCGGCCGCACGAAGGTGCGCCCGTCCAGCAGCAAATGGGTGTTGAAACTCAGCACGTTGGGGACCTTCATAGCCTTGTGCTGATAATATTCATCACTACGCTGGCGCAGCACGTCCCAGAACAGGACGGTGCGTTGCAAGGTGTCGGTCACATACTCACCGACCGGCCCCCAGGCCTGCATCAGCGTATTCATCCCGCCGAACGGCTGCGGCGCACCGGCTGAGGCGATCGTGGGCAGGGTATTGGGTTTGCTGGTGTCTGACATGATGCTTCGTCTCCTGAAGGATGTGGAGAGGGGATCGCGGAATATTCCAGGGACTGCCGTCGATCATTCTATAGCGAACCAGAACAACCGGCGCAGATCTGGCGTGGATGCGTGGATCGTTACTGCTTTTGGGGGCAGCAGGCATCGAAATTCCCGCCCGGTTTTTTTCATCGCGCCCCTTGCCAAATTCCGCCACCTTGGGCTATCTTTCCGCGCCTAATCGCTTAGGCGCGTAGCTCAGCTGGTTAGAGCACCACCTTGACATGGTGGGGGTCGTTGGTTCGAGTCCAATCGCGCCTACCAGATTTTCTGGTTTCGGACCTCAACAGATTGATTGAAGGGCGCGCCTTCCTTCCAAAAGAAGGGTTTTATGGCGCGCCCTTCGTCATTTTCCGCCTGGATTTTTGAGAATTGCTGTCATGCCCGTAATTACCCTCCCCGATGGTAGTGAACGCACCTTCGATCACCCGATCAGTGTTCGGGAAGTCGCCGCCGCGATTGGCCCTGGTTTAGCCAAGGCTGCGCTGGCCGGCAAGGTTGATGGCCGGCTGGTCGATACCTCGCACGTCATCGAAGGGGATGTGACGCTGGCCCTGCTCACCGAGCGTGACCCGGAAGGGCTGGAGATCATCCGCCATTCCAGCGCCCACTTGCTGGCCCATGCCGTCAAGCAGCTTTATCCGACCGCGCAAGTCACGATCGGCCCGATGATTGAAAACGGCTTCTATTACGACTTTGCCTATGAGCGGCCCTTTACCCCTGACGATCTGACCCGGATTCAGGCACGAATGGAAGAACTGGCCGGGCGCGATATTCCCATCTGTCGCTCGGTTATGGCACGCGATCAAGCGGTGGCGTTTTTCCGCAGCCTCGGCGAGGAGTACAAGGCGCAGATCATTGCCGACATTCCGGCGGATCAAGCGCTGTCGCTGTACCGGCAGGACGACTTCATTGACCTCTGTCGCGGTCCCCACATCCCTTCGACCGGCAAGCTCAAAGCCTTCAAGCTGATGAAGGTGTCCGGATCATATTGGCGCGGTGATTCCCGCAACGCCGTATTGCAGCGCATTTATGGCACCGCCTGGCTGGATCAGAAGGCGCTGAAAGCCTATCTGCACCGGTTGGAGGAAGCCGAGAAGCGCGATCATCGCCGGGTGGGCAAGGCGCTGGATTTATTCCATGTTCAGGAAGAAGCGCCCGGCATGGTGTTCTGGCACGACCGGGGCTGGCGGATTTACATCGAGGTGCAGAATTACATCCGCCAGAGGTTGCGCGAACGTGGCTATCAGGAAATCCATACCCCGCAGATTGTCGATCGCAGCCTGTGGGAACGCTCCGGGCACTGGGAAAAGTTCCGCGCCGACATGTTTACTACCGCTTCGGAAAACCGCGACTACGCGATTAAGCCGATGAATTGCCCGTGCCACATTCAGGTTTACAACCAGGGCTTGCGGAGTTATCGCGATCTGCCGCTGCGACTGGCCGAGTTCGGTTCCTGCCACCGCAACGAACCGTCCGGCACCTTGCACGGCTTGATGCGGGTGCGGAATTTCGTTCAGGACGACGCCCACATTTTCTGCACCGAAGATCAGATTCAGGCCGAAGTCTCGGCGTTCATGGATCTGCTGTTCGAGGTCTATGCTGATTTTGGTTTCACCGAGGTGCAACTGGCCTTGGCGACCCGCCCGGAACAGCGGGTCGGCAACGACGAGGTTTGGGATAAGGCCGAAGTGGCGCTGGAACTGGCGCTGAATCGCACCGGGCGGTCGTGGACGCTGAAGCCCGGCGAAGGCGCGTTTTACGGGCCAAAAATCGAATATGTGCTGCGCGACTGTCTGGATCGGTTGTGGCAATGCGGCACCATTCAGGTCGATTTTTCCATGCCGGGTCGGCTGGACGCCCATTACATCGCCGAGGACGGCAGTAAACGGGTTCCGGTGATGTTGCATCGGGCCATTCTCGGCTCGCTGGAACGGTTCATCGGCATTTTGATTGAACAGTACGCCGGGGCCTTGCCGGCTTGGCTGGCACCGACCCAAGCCATTGTTCTCAATATCACTGATCACCAGGCCGAGTATGCGAGCGGGGTTGAAAAATCCCTTATGCAACAAGGTTTCCGGGTCGCGGCTGACTTGAGAAACGAGAAGATCGGCTTTAAAATCCGCGAGCATACGCTACAGCGCATCCCCTACCTGCTGGTCGTGGGCGACCGGGAGATGGCGATGGAGACGGTAGCGGTGCGGACCCGCACCGGCCAGGATTTGGGCAGCATGCGCTTGACAGCCTTCGTGGAACTGCTGCAAACCGCCATTGCCCGGCGCGGACGAACTGAATAATCACGGGAGGATCGCAACATCGCCGCAAATAATGAACTCCGGCTCAACGACGAAATCACCGGGCGTGAAATCCGCCTGATCGATAAGGACGGCGAGCAGGCCGGCATCGTTCTGCTGGTCAATGCCAGGCAGATGGCCGAAGAAGCTGAACTGGATTTGGTGGAAATTTCCCCGAACGCCAAACCCCCGGTTTGCCGGATTATGGACTATGGCAAATACCGGTTTGACTTGGCGAAAAAGCAGCAGGAAGCCCGGAAAAAGCAAAAGCAGATCCAGGTTAAGGAAGTAAAATTCCGTCCAGGCACGGACGAAGGGGACTATCAGGTCAAACTACGCAACCTGATCCGGTTCCTAAGTGAAGGCGACAAAGCCAAGGTAACGCTGCGATTTCGCGGCCGCGAAATGGCGCACCAGGATCTGGGCATGAGCCAGCTCAAACGGGTCGAGGAAGACCTCGTCGCTTATGGCACGATCGAGCAGCGGCCCCGGCTGGAAGGACGGCAGATGGTCATGACCATCGCGCCCATCAAAAAGAGTTGATGCCTTTCGCCCGCCTTTAATGGTGGGTGCGGATTGGAACAAACAAACCATGAATCGCGGAGTGATGTAATGCCCAAGATGAAGAGCAAACGCGGCGCGGCCAAGCGTTTTAGCCGCACCGGGTCCGGCCAGTTCAAGTGTTCGCACTCGCACCACCGGCACATTCTGACCAAGAAGAGCGCTAAACGGAAACGCCAGTTGCGCGGTACCACCATGATGGCAGCGGTGGATATGCCGGCAGTGCGCCGGATGTTGCCCTACGGCTGACGCTGACCCGGAGAACAATTAACCATGGCTCGAGTAAAACGCGGCGTTACGGCTCACGCCCGCCACAAGAAAGTCCTCGATCTGGCCAAAGGCTATTACGGTGCCCGCAGTAAGGTGTACCGGGTCGCCAAGCAGGCCGTGATCAAGGCCGGTCAGTACGCTTATCGCGACCGCCGCCAGAAAAAGCGCGTGTTTCGCGCCCTGTGGATTACCCGTATCAACGCCGGTGCTCGCGACAACGGCTTGTCCTATAGCCGGATGATGCACGGTCTACATCTCGCCGGCATTGAGATCGATCGCAAGGTGCTGGCCGATCTGGCGGTACTGGATAAGCCGGCGTTCGCCGAACTGGCGACCCGCGCCAAAGCTGCGCTCGGCATCGCCTGAACGGTATTCACTCCCCTCTCCCCGTGAGTGGGGGAGGGGTACGAAGCAGGTTTTTTCGCGTCTCCCCTTGTGGGCACTGGTAGCAGCTGATGCCCATTCGCCACTCTTGATCGTTTTGACCCCCAGCTTGGAATTGTTGAAAGCGGCAACTGCCTCCGCACGGGAGGAACAACAGTCGCTGGCCGCAGAAGCTCCCCGAAATAGGGAGTACTATTTTTGAGGAATTGTTGACGCGCCTGTGTAAGCTGCTGTAATTTTTCTGATTATATCTGTGTGGTAAGGCAAGACCCCTTTTCGGGGGATTGACTAACAGTTAGGCAAATAACAGAACATGGAATATGAAAATGGTACATCCAAAACTTGTAGCGAAAATTGAATCAGAAGAGCCTGCACTGCGATTAGCAGTTCTTATCGACGCGGATAATGCACAAGCTGCTGTTATTGAAGGACTCTTAGCGGAAGTCGCACGTTTTGGTGAAGCAACTGTTAAACGCATATACGGTGATTTCACGGCACCAACAAGCGCATCATGGAAAAAGGTACTTCAAAAATATGCAATTAAACCGGTACAGCAGTTTGCCTATACCACTGGAAAAAATGCAACAGACAGCACATTGATCATTGAAGCTATGGATTTGCTTTATACACGCAAGTTTGATGGATTTTGTTTAGTTACCAGTGATAGCGATTTTACTGGTCTAGCAATGCGTCTCAGAGAAGAAGGACTTACTGTGTTAGGCTTTGGTGAACAAAAAACACCAGAAGCTTTCAGAAATGCTTGTCATAAATTCATTCTTACGGAAGTGCTTCGACCTGCTGTACAAGAAATTACTTTGCCTTTACTGAAAATAGAAAATTTACAAAAACCAATAATTGACTCATCAAAAAATGAACTTCATAAACCACCACAGCTAGATTTCCCAAAAAAATTTGTATTGGATGCATTAGAACAGTCAAGTGATGACGCGGGTTGGGCACATCTTGGAACTTTCGGTAGCTATTTAACTAAATTACAGCCAGATTTTGATTCTCGTGTATATGGATATAAAAAGCTTTCTGATCTTGTAAAAGCAATGATTGACATTTTTGTAACTGAAGAAAGAACAGCAGTTGGTTCTACCCAGAAAACATTATATGTCCGAGCAAAGTAATTCGCTCTATAGGCAAAGCAAGACGAGTTAGCGCAGCATACGCCTAGCCTAACTGGCTGCTGCACCGGAGACCGCGTTATTGTCTGTTGTGGGTGTGATGTAAAGGACAGCAAAGCGCGGCCCCAGTGATTGCCAAAGAGATGCTGAATGGAATTTGAATGGGATTTAAAAAAAGCGCATATAAACACTAAAAAGCATGGTGTTACTTTCGATGAAGCGAAGATGGTCTTTAATGACACATTGGCTTATATTTTTGATGACGAATGGAATTCGTTTGAAAAGAAAAGAGAATTAATTATTGGACATTCAACTAACTAAAGACTTCTGATTGTGTCTTTTACGGAAAGATCACAACGAGTTATCAGAATAATCAGTGCAAGGCAAACCACGGCAAAAGAGCGTAAAGATTATGAAAAGCAAAGAACACCTTAAAGAAAAACGAGATATTCTACCTGAATATAACTTTGATTACTCAAAGGCAAAGCCTAACAGATTTGTTGCTGTGCAACCGCAAGCACAGGTTACTGTGACTTTAGACCCTGATGTAGCGAGAATTTTTACGACATCCGAAGCGGTAAATAAAGTTTTAAGAGCTATTTTAGTAGCATTGCCTGATTCTAAGCCCCATGAAAAAATTTGAACTGGAAACTCAAACAGCTTAACTGTAGCTTGCACCTGACCCCGCACTATAATCCATAAGTTTGCATGAAAATCGGAAGAATTAACATGAAGTTTTTTGTAACGATGGATCGAGATGAAGACGGGGTATGGATTGTAGAATGCCCTACTATTCCAGGTTGTATAAGTCAAGGTAATAGCAAACAGGAAGCACTCAAAAATATTCAAGAAGCTATTCAACTTTGTCTTGAAGTTCGTGCGGATCATGGGTTACCGCTGACCATCGAAACTCGACAGAATCGAAGTGGCTGTTTAATGACTACTCTCCCTAAACTTAATGGACGGCAGGTAGCTAAAGTATTTGGAAAATTTGGATGGCAAATAGTGCGTCAACGGAGTAGCCATATTATCCGGGCTTGGGCGGAAAGGCGAATGATTGACCTTGAGCTAACCGATGGACGAATATTTGGTTTTCCGGCTGACCGTTTTCAGATTCTTAGCCATGCATCTGAAAAACAACTTAAAGAAGTTCAAATAGAGCTAGGTGGATATGCCTTAAGATGGGAGGAACTTGACGAAGATTTAACAGTAGTAGGTGTTATTTCTGGAAGATTTCAATTACCCCTGCCTAGGAGTGCGTCGGTCTTTGTAAATTAACCGATTGAAATAAAATGACTTTCTGTTTTTGGGTATAGAACATCAGTCTTTTATAATCAAGTGGTTGTGCAAATAGCCCGACAGACTCCTAGCGAAACATATCATCAAGATGCCAGCAATTCCCGGTCTCTTTTTGCAGCTTATTAAATCGTAATGCTATTTTTCTCAATGCAACTCTAGTTATACATAAAAAACTTCTTATAAATCAATCACAAATCAAGAGACCGGGAACTGCTGTCAAGATGCTGAGTAACGACGGTGCCTAACTGTCATCAACGTTCAAGAAATAACAACAAACAAGCCGACCCTACCCTACCCCAGAAAACCCTCTCGCCGCAGATAAGCCACATAGGTCGGGATCAGCGCGGTGTAATCGGCGGAGTAGTTCACCCCCAATGCCGCCAGCGCCGCCAAGGTTGCCGACTGCTCAACCGGCGGAGCTTCTCCCGATAAATCACCGGTGTAGAACTCCTTGATCTGAGACAGCCCATTATCCTCGCCGATAGTCGTCAACCGCGGTTGCCAGTCCGCCGGCGGCTCGGCCACCGCCGGAAAGCCGCACGTCGCCAGCTTTTGGAAAAACTCCTGCTGACCCAGCGTGTTCGGATTACTAAGATTGGCGACCAGCACCCCGGTCCGCGGTGCCAGCATCAGGGCGACAATGGCCTGCGCCAGCACATCCACCGGGGTCATTTCCACCGGAGAGGCCACCGCCGGAAACGCTCCCAGTTGCAGACAGCCCTGATTAAACAGCCAGAAATGGTTGTGGGCATAATTGCTGAACCCGGTGGTGCTGTGACCGGTGATATTGCCGGGACGGGCAATCACCGCCGGCAGACCATAACGGGCTGCGCACTGGGCGACGAGCTGCTCGCCCACCCATTTAGTCAGGAGGTAGCCGTTATCGACCACCGGCAGGTTGGGAAGAATGGCCTCAGCGGCGCAGGTCACGCCCTCCAGCGCGGTGGCGACCGAGAGCGTGGAGACGAAACAGAACGGCTTCTGTTTTTCGGTCAGTGCCAGTTCAAGCAAGGTCTGGGTGCTATCGACATTAGCCGCTTTCATTGTTGCATAGCTGTGCAGGTGATGAACAAAAGCGCCACAATGCAAAACAGCGTCCACTTCAGTCGCCAACCGCTGCCTGACCGCATCCGTCAGCCCCAACTCCGGCAGCGCCAGATCGCCCGGAACGATCCGCACTCGCGCCAGATCGGCGCTCAGTCCGGCCGTTTCAAGCTGCTTGCGCAGGGTTTCCAGACCGGCCGCTTCGTCACGGCAGCGCAGCAGGCAATCCACGGTCTCGACCTGACGGGTCAGTTCAGCCAGCAGGAAAATACCCAGAAAACCGCTCGCTCCGGTGAGTAAAACCGTGCGCGGCCTCGTCAACTCAACCGGTTTAGGCGCAGGCTGTGCGATAAAAATACCGGCTTGAGCCTCCTGAATCGCCTGCTGGATATGGCTAATCTTGTGCCCGGCGGCCAGCGCCTCAATCGTTGGTGCGCCATAAAACTCGCCCATCGCGAATTCCAGCCCCAGCCGTTTGCGTACCTCCGCCTGCATCCGCACCGCCAACAGGGAATTGCCACCAACCCGGAAAAAGCTCTCATCCCGGCCCATGCCTCGGAACCGCAGAATATCCTCCCAAATTTCGGCAATCTGCTGTTCCAGGCCGGCGCGAGGCGGATGGGCGCTGACTTTCCCGGCAATCGCCGGCAGCGCTTTGCGGTCGATCTTGCCGCTCGGCGACGCGGGCAGCGCCGCCAGCCGCACGAAGAAGGCCGGGATCATGTAATCCGGCAGCAGCCGGGCCAGATGCTGGCGCATGGCGTCTTCGTCCAGATCGTGGCCGGCGACGTAATAGGCCGCCAGATAACGGTGATCGCCTTCACCCTTGGTCGCGCAGGCCACTTGCCGAAGCTCTGGGAACGCCCCCAGCGCGGTTTCGATTTCCCCCAGTTCAATGCGGAACCCGCGCAGCTTGATTTGGGCGTCATTGCGGCCAAAAAACTCAATCGTGCCCTCCGGCAGGTACCGCCCCAGATCGCCGGTGAGGTAGATCTGGGCATAGGGTGAACCACCAAGCGGATCGAGGATGAACCGTTCCATCGTCAAGTCATCGCGATTGAGATAGCCCCGCGCCAGCCCATCGCCGCCGATACAGATTTCCCCGATCGTTCCCTGGGGTACCGGCTGGCGATAACGGTTGAGCAGATAGAGCCGGTAGCCGGCCAGCGGTTTGCCGATCATGCGGGGATTGGCACCCGGCAGAATCTGGCCGAGTGAAGCCATCACCGTGGTTTCGGTCGGGCCGTACAGGCTGAACAGCCGGGTCTGGCGCGACCACCAGTCGGCGGTGGGTTCGTCGATCACATCACCGCCGAAGCCGATCATCCGTAGCGCCGGCAGCGGTTCCCTCGGCAGGTTCTGCAATACCACCGGGGACAGCACCACATGAGTCACGCCCTGGTCGCGCAGGGTTTGATGCAGCGCCACCGGGTCCTTGCGGGTCGCTTCCGGGATGATCACCAAGGTCCGGCCGGTCAGCAGGCACAGGAACAGTTCCAGCACACTGGCGTCGAAATTCATTGACGCGATCAGCGAACCAATGCCGTCTTCCGCAAAATCCAGCGCGGGAACCGTCGCCAGCGCCAGGCGCACCACGCTGCTATGTTCGATCATCACCCCCTTGGGCTGGCCGGTCGAACCGGAGGTATGGATGATGTAAGCCAGCGTGTCCGGCGCAACCGGCGGCAACGGTGCAGCAGGCTCAATGGCTATCGCCAGCGGATCGATGAAGTTCAAATGCGCCAGCCCCATGTTCGACAAGGCCGCACGGCTGACCGTATCGGCGGCCACGAAGCGCACCGCGCAATTTTCGACGAAGAACCGCAATCGCTCCGGCGGATAGCTGGGGTCAAGCGGGACATAGGCGCAGCCGAGCTTGAGAATCGCCAGCACCGTCGCCACCAGTCCCTCGCTTTTTTGCAGACTCAAGCCGATGCGGGAGCCGGGCGCGACTTGGCGGGACAGTCCGGCGGCAATGCCGTCGCTCCAGTCGGCCAGTTCCCGGTAGCTGGTTTGATGGGATTCAAAGATCAGCGCCGGATGATCCGGGCGGGTCTGCACCATCGCGGCAAACTGGGCCGGAATGCTGGTGTCGGGCGTCTCGAGGTGCGGGCCACAGGCCAAATCGAGAAAGTGGGTCAAGTCGGCTTCAGATTGATAGGTCAGTTCACTGACCCGCGCCTCTGGCCGGCGGGCGGCGGCAGTGACCAACGTGTTAAATACGTTCAGAAAGCCTGCCACGGTCTCAGGCCGGAACAGTGAACCGTCGAATTCAATCCGCCCCTCAATCGCGCCATCGCTGCTTTGGTAGAAAATGCCGGTCAGGTCGGCTTTTGAAGTCAGCGAGGGCAACTCATCGGCTTGGTAGGTCGCCCCGCCAAAGCCGCCTTCCAGACCGATGCCGCTTTGCAGGCTGAAAATGAGATTGAGCGCGTCCAGCCCGGCGATTTCGGCGTCGTAAGGCGTGGCCAGCAAATGCTCCTTGTCATCGATCATCTGGCGATGCACCGCCAGCGCCAAGTCGCGGAACGAGTGCTGCGGCCGCACCGTTTGGCGGAGAAACCCCATCGTGACGAACATCCCGTAAATCTCTTCGCTACCCGGAATGTCCCGCCCGGCATAGGGATAGCCGCACACCAGCTCTTCCTGCCCGCTCAAGCGCCAAATCCAGGTCAGAAACAGGGCAAACAGCACCGGCGGCAGGGTAATGTTCTGGGCGTCGGCAAAGGTCTTGAGTTCTGCGACCACCTCCGGCGCAAAGCGCAACCGCAGCGCAGCATTGGCATTGGCCTGCTTCTGCCGGAAATCGGTGGGCAGTTCGGTATGAGCGTCCACCGCCGCCAGCTTGGTTTTCCAATAGGCGATGGAATCGGCAAACGGTTGACTGTCCGGCAGACAGCGCGCCCAGAGGCAGTAATCAAACCAGTTCAGCCGTAGGCCGACGGGCCGCCCTTCATAACGGTCAGCCAGTTCTTGGAGGAAAAGATTCAGCGACCAGCCGTCAAAAATGGCGTGATGAACGCAAAACACCAAGGTCGTGGCGCTATCGGCGGTACACATAATTTCTGCCCGCCATAACGGCGCGTGCGCTACTCCCAACGGTTCCACCCGCAACGCTTCGGCGCGGGCGGTCATGCCGGCAGGGGTGGCATCGACCAACGGGATCGTCGGCAGCGTCAGATCCGCCGCTTTAAGCCAGATGCGGTCGTGCTGCTCAGTGAAGGCGGCGCGAAACACCGGGTGCGCCTCCAGCAAATCATGGAAGGCTTGCCGCAGCCGCAGCGGATGAATTTCCGGGGAAAAATCGACCCGTATTACGATGTTATAGGTGTTGTCATCGGGAAAACGTATCGTCCGGCTGTAGATCAGCCCAATCAGCCGGTTATCCATCGGCGCGGCTAACTGGCGGGTCGCGATGAGTGGCGGCAGGGTGATTTGCGTCTGCGGCGTCCCCCGCACCTGTTCGCAGAAATCGGCCAGAACCGGGTGTTCAAATAATTGCCTGGGCCGAATGGTGTTGCCCAACGCTGCGCTCAGTCGGCTACAGACCAGCGCCGCGAGCAGGGAATGTCCACCCAAGTGGAAAAAATGGCTGGTCGCACCGAGGGTAGCCGGCGCGACATTCAGCACCGTCGCCCACAGCTCGCGCACCTGCTGTTCCAGTTTATCCAGCAAGCGGGCACCGACCGGCGCCTGATCAGGCGTCGGCATCGGCAGCCGGGTACGGTCGATCTTGCCACTCAGGTTCAGCGGGAAAGCGGGAATCGGGATCAGGAAGGCCGGAATCATATAATGCGGCAGCCGTTTCGCCAGCCGTTCCCGCAGCGTCTCCGCCGCCAGGCCCGCCGTGACATACCAGGCCAGCAGCGCCTTGCTGCCTTGATAGTCAAATACGCCGACATAAACGCCCTTCACCTCGGGCTGCTCGGCCATGATGCTTTCAATGTCGCCCAGTTCGATGCGGAAGCCGCGAATCTTGACCTGAAAATCGCTACGGCCCAGAAACTCCAGATCGCCATTGGGCAGGAACCGGCCCAGATCGCCGGTTCGATAGATGCGTCCCGGCCCATAGGGATTAGGCCGGAATTTCTGCGCGGTCAGTTCGGGTCGCCCCAGGTATTCACGCGCAACCGCTGGACCGCCGATGCCGATTTCGCCGATGCCGCCCAGCGGCGTCAACTGTTCGTCGCTATCCAGCAAGTAGGTCTGGTAACCCGGCAGCGGGCGACCCAGTTGATTGGCCGCCTTGTAGCCACCCATCCGGTTGACCGTGGCCAGCACGGTGGTCTCAGTGGGGCCGTAGATATTGGCCAGTTCGACCGCTTTCGACCAGAACCGGACCGTCTCCTCATCGCTGGCTTCCCCACCACAAAAGATGGTGGTCAAGTCCGGCAAGGGGTGGCGCGGCAACAGCCGCAGCAGGGCCGGCGGGACGAAGGCGTGGGTAATGCGGCCCTCCCGGAGCAGGCGGAACACCGCTTCCGGATCGGCCCGCGCCTCGCTGGGGGCCACGATCAGTTCACCGCCGTGGGTCAGCGGGTTGAAGATTTCCAGCACGCTGGCGTCAAAATTGACCGAGGCGAATTGCAGCCAGCGACTGCCCGGCCCGCGTTCCCACACGCCTTCCAGCGAGGCGACGAAATGGGCCAACATCCCCCGTTCAATCACGACGCCCTTGGGTTTACCGGTGGTGCCGGAGGTGTAAATCACATAGGCGATCCGGCGGGCGGTCTCTGCCGAATCGACCGGGATCGGCAAGGGAACTGGCACATCCAGCAAATCCTCAATCGCGCACACCGGGCAATCGACCATCGCGGCGATGGTGTCACGGGTGGCCGCATCGGCGATCACCACCGCCAGTTGGGCATCACTGGCGATGAAGCCAAGGCGCTCGGCGGGCATTTGCGGGTCCAGCGGCAGATAACCGGCACCCGTCGCCAGCACCCCGAAAATAGCCTGAATCATCCGTTCACTGCGCGACAGGCAAATCCCGATTAGCGGCTCGGCATGACTGGCGCAATGGGTTTGCAGATGAGCAGCGACCGATCCAGCCGACTGGGAAAGCTGGGCGTAGCTCAGGTGGACATCGCCGAAACTCAGCGCAGGAGCGTCTGGATGCCGGGCGCAGGCGGCGGCGAATTGCACCAGCACATCGACGGCAGGCGTAACCAGCGCGCCGCCGTCGGCCAACGTCAGCGCTTGATGCTGCAAGGGTTCGGTAAACAGCCGGAGCGCGGCAACCGGCCGATCCAGGTCTTCGGGCAGGTGATCGAGCAGCGCCAGGTAATGGGCAAAGGCCATGTTCAGGCCGGAGATGTCCTGCGGGGAGCGGGCCAGTACATGGAAAGCGATGCAGTCACGAAGGTCGAAGTGGATCGCAATATCTTCGCTTTCCAGCCGGTGAGAGAAAAACGGCAACAGGGTGGTGGTAATCCCATCCAGCGCCAGTTCCCGATAAGGCAAGGTGTCCTCGTCGAACAGGACGTTGGTCGGCCAGCGATAACCCGGGTTGAGCCGCAGCAGTTCCCGGATCACTTCCCGCGACGGAATGTCAGAATGAAACCGAGCCTGGGTGAACAGCCACGCCGCCCGACGAAGGAACCCGGCAACCGACTGTTCGGGCACCAGCAGACTTTTGAATATCGGCTTGTTTTCGTTGAATCCGATCTGATCGGGCGAACCGGTGCGGATCCGGTGGCAATAAGCGGTCAGCACGGTCTCGTTGCGGGTCACCCGGAACAGGAACAGGTGAAAGGCAAACAGCAGCAAATGGTCGAGACCGATGTCCAGTTTTTGGGCCAACTGAGCCAGTGTAGCGGTGCGGGCTTCGGACAGGGTAAAACTAAAATAAGTGTCGGCCAGATCGCTTTCCAGCCGGGCTGGGCGCCACTCAAAGGCGGCGTCCCGCGCCAGTTGCAACCAGAAGCGCAGGCTCTCCGCGTACTGCGTCCCGGCCAGATGGTGCTTTTCGGTCTCAATCAGAATGTCCTGGGGCAGACCCAGCGTCTCTGGCAATTCCCCGTCCTGATAAGCCGTGGACAGCGCGGCAAACAAGGGTTTGAGGGAGAAGCGGTCGATCAGCGCCGGGTGACAGACAAAGACCAGATGATTGAAAGGCTGGCCCCGCAGCAGGCAAAACAGATACGGTGCGCCGCCGTCCAGCCGAAAGCGGCGGTTACGGTAATTTTCGATCAGTGCGTAAACGGTTTCCTGTCCGCCGGTACTGGCGTCGATCACCCTCAATTCACCCTGATGATCAGGACTCAGGAAGATTTGCCAGGCATCGTCTACCTTCAGAAATTTATAAGCGAACGGGAGACAGCACCGAATCACCTGTTGCACCGCCCGGCTTAACCGCGCCTCGTCCAGCGGGCCTTCCAGCCGAAATACGGCGCAGCGGTTGCCGCCGTATTCGGTCGTTTCC
The DNA here is from genome assembly GCA_903879705.1 of uncultured Candidatus Competibacteraceae bacterium. GTDB lineage: Bacteria > Pseudomonadota > Gammaproteobacteria > Competibacterales > Competibacteraceae > RXIV01. The sequence goes on from CAIRMO010000109.1 coordinate 93,638, forward strand.
AGCATCAGCAATTGATTTTGGGTGAGTTCAAACGTCTGAAATTTCATGTCAATCTCGTTCTTTCATTAAATGCGATGTTTGTTTTCGATGACCGATGATGGCAGGCTGACGCGGTAAACAGCAACCCCTGTTTTACCGAATTGCGCGAAAAGCCTCACCTTTCAGAGCGGGGATGGATAACGCGGCGAACGAAGTTCACCTTTTCTCTTTGAATGGTTTATTCAGCGCCGCAACCACCGGTTGCCCATCAACCCCGCTACACCCAGACTAAAAAACAGCAACAGATTCCATTCCGGCATACTGAAACTCAGCAGGGTCCAGTCCACTTTAGCGCACTCGCCAGCCCCGGTCAGGACTTCGCGCAAGGTCTCGCCCAACGGAAAAGTTTTCAGCATATAGTCCAGTCCCGGCCCGCAACGCGGCGTTTCTTCCGGCGGCAGATGTTGCAACCAGACGTGCCGGGCAGCGATGCCCATGCCAATGCCGGCGACTATCGCGGTCAGTGCGCTATAAACCTTCGCGCCCCAGCCAGCCGGGTTGTGAATCAGCGCCGCCAGAAACACCAGCCCGACCACCAGTATTGCCAGTCGTTGAAAAATACAAAGCGGACACGGTTCAAGATTCAGATACTGCTGGGCATAAACGGCATAACCGAGTCCAGCGGCGCAAATCAGAAACCCGATCGTATTCAGCCGTCGGCGCGAGAGCCATGCCCACATAATTTGAGAATCCGACATGATGTGTTTTCCAGTCAACAGCGTTGAAATGAGCGTTGAGGTGCGAGTTGAAGCGCTTTTGCCAGCGGCATTAGAAAATGCCCCATGCCATTCCCGACGCCATCGTTTCGCCCAGTTCCTCGCAGCGTTGTAGCACTTCAGCGGTGAGTTCGCCCCGGGCAATGATGGGGTCGCAAACCGGTTTCAGTGGATAGCCACGGGCAATGCGTTCGATGCTGGTCAACGCGCCGGTTCCATCGTTGCCGGCGCTGACGAACACCGCATAAGGCAGGCCGCTGATTTGGCCTTGGGCGGGATAGTAGGTGCGATCCAGAAAGTTCTTCAGCGCCCCGGACATGTAGCCGAAATTTTCCGGGGTGCCAAGCAACAGGCCATGCGCCCACCGCAGATCGTCCAGTCCAGTACGCAAGGCCATTTTCAGCCGGGTTTCAACCTGAACCACCCGCCGCGCCCCGCGCCGCACTGCCTGCGCCATAGTGCGGGTATGTCCGGTCTGACTGTGATAGACGATGAGGAGGTGATGAGGCATGGAAGGTTAAAGTTTAAAGGCTCACGACTGAAAAGACCGGCATCCGCATCAATCCAAATTTTCATTGCCACTGAAATCACGCGGGTTTATCCAGCCGCACTCCGCCTGTCTTGCGGAATGTTAAACCCTCTCGTCCGGCATCGACCGCTATCGTATCGCCGGGACTAAATTCGCTGGCCAAAATTCTCCGAGCCAGTGGATTTTCCAGCGTTTGCTGAATCGCCCGCTTTAAGGGTCGCGCCCCGTATACTGGATCAAAACCGGCTTCACCTAATTGATCCAGCGCTGCTGGCGTCAATTCCAGGCCCATTTGCCGATCCGCGAGCCGTTGCCGCAAAAAGCCAATCTGAATATCGGCAATCGCCCGGATTTGTTCCCGGCCCAAGGGGTGAAACACGACCACTTCATCAATCCGGTTAATAAACTCCGGCCTGAAGTGATCGACCACTTGCGTCATCACCATGCTTTTCATCAACGGGTAATTATCCTGCGCGGCCATTTCCTGAATCATCTGCGAACCGAGATTAGAGGTCATCACCACGACGGTATTGCGAAAATCCACCGTCCGGCCCTGACCGTCAGTCAAGCGCCCATCATCCAGCACTTGTAGCAGGACATTAAAAACATCCGGGTGAGCTTTTTCAATTTCATCCAGAAGAATCACACTGTAGGGCCGCCGCCGAATGGTCTCTGTCAAATGACCGCCTTCTTCATAGCCGATATAGCCGGGGGGTGCCCCAATCATTCGCGCTACCGAATGTTTCTCCATGAACTCCGACATATCAATCCGCACCAGTGCTTCTTCGGTGTCGAACAGGAATGCTGCCAGCGCCTTGCATAATTCGGTCTTGCCCACGCCGGTCGGGCCGAGAAACAGGAAGGAACCATTGGGCCGCCGGGGATCGGACAAACCGGCGCGGGACCGGCGAATGGCATCACAGACCGATTTAACCGCTTCACTCTGACCGACAATCCTCTGGGCAATCGCTTCTTCCATCCGCAACAGTTTTTCGCGTTCGCCTTCCAGCATCTTGGCAACCGGAATGCCGGTCCATTTGGAAACGACTTCAGCAATTTCTTCATCGGTGACTTTATTCCGCAGCAACTTGAAATCATCCTGTTCCACAGCCGTCGCCTGATTCAGCCGCCGTTCCAGATCGGGAATCCGGCCATAGGTCAATTCCGACATTCGCCCTAAATCACCAGCCCGGCGAGCGGTATCCAACTCCAGCCGCGCCCGCTCCAATTCCTCCTTGACGTGCGCCGAGCCTTGCAATGCCAGCTTTTCCGCTTTCCAGATTTCATCCAAATCAAGATACTCACGCTCCAGCCGGCTGATGTCCTGTTCCAGCAAGTCGAGACGCTTCTTCGAGGCTTCGTCGCTTTCCTTTTTCAAGGCTTCGCGTTCGATTTTCAATTGAATCAACCGCCGATCCAGTCGATCCATGGCTTCCGGCTTGGAGTCAATTTCCATGCGGATTTTGCTGCCGGCCTCGTCAATCAAGTCAATCGCCTTGTCCGGCAGATTGCGATCGGTAATATAACGGTGCGAGAGTACGGCAGCGGCAACAATCGCTGGATCGGTAATCTCGACCGCATGATGAATCTCATAGCGTTCTTTCAAACCGCGCAGAATGGCGATGGTATCTTCAACGGTCGGTTCCTTAACCAGCACTTTTTGAAACCGCCGCTCCAAGGCTGCATCTTTCTCGACATATTTGCGGTATTCATCGAGGGTTGTTGCGCCAATGCAATGCAGTTCGCCTCGCGCCAGCGCCGGTTTCAGCATATTACCGGCGTCCATTGCGCCTTCGGCTTTACCCGCGCCGACCATCGTGTGCAATTCGTCAATGAACAGAATGATTTGCCCTTCCTGTTTGCTCAGGTCTTTCAGCACTGCTTTCAAGCGTTCTTCAAATTCACCGCGAAACTTAGCTCCGGCAATCAGCGAACCCATATCCAGCGCCAGTACCCGTTTATTTTTCAAGCCTTCCGGGACTTCACCATTGATAATCCGTTGCGCCAGACCCTCGACAATGGCGGTTTTACCGACGCCCGGATCGCCAATCAGCACCGGATTATTCTTGGTACGGCGGGCGAGAACCTGAATGGTGCGACGGATTTCATCATCACGGCCAATCACCGGATCGAGCTTGCCCTGCTCGGCCCGTTCGGTCAGGTCAATAGTGTATTTATCCAGCGCTTTACGCTGATCCTCTGCGTTCTGATCCTCGACCTTCTGACCGCCGCGCAGCGCGTCGATGCCATGTTCAAGCGCTGCCTTGCTGGCACCGGCCTGCCGCAGCACATTGCCCAGTTCACTTTTGTCTTCCAGCGCCGCCAGCACGAACAGCTCGGAGGAAATGTAGGCGTCCTTGCGTTGCTGGGCCAGTTTATCGGTCAGGTTCAGTAGGCGCGACAGGGCATTGGAAATCTGCACATCGCCGCCCGCGCCTTCCACCTGCGGCAGGCGATCCAGCGCCTGATTCAGTTGCGAACGCAGCAGCTTGACGTTGACGCCAGCCTGGGCGAGCAGGGGCCGCACGGTTCCGCCCTCCTGATCGAGCAGCGCTGCCAGCAGATGCGCCGGTTCGATGAATTGATGATCGCGGCCCACCGCCAGACTTTGGGCGTCGCTCAGGGCCAGTTGCAACTTGTTGGTCAGTTTGTCCATACGCATCGGTGCGTTCCCCTAATGAAGTGCGATTTCCTTCCTATCTGGCGGCAATTCGGGGGAATTCAAGGGAACGGGGACAGCCCATCGGTCTGACGCTAGAATAATTGGCGTAAATCGCATTCCTTCTCTCCCTTCTCACGACCGCACCCTCGAAACCGCCATGAATAGTTCGCCAGATGATACCTTATGGGGCCACCCCAAGGGCTTGTATGTGCTGTTTTTTACCGAAATGTGGGAGCGGTTTTCCTACTACGGAATGCGGACGCTGTTGATCTACTACATGATCAAGCATCTGCTCTATTCCCAGGCCGATGCTTCGCAAATTTACGGGATGTACACCGGGCTGGTGTACTTGACCCCGTTTTTCGGCGGGCTACTGGCTGACCGGGTGCTGGGTCAGCGCAAGACCGTGATCATCGGCGGGGTGCTAATGGCGGTCGGCCACTTCGTAATGGCGGTCGAGTCGTTGTTTTTTCCGGCCTTGGCGCTGCTGATTCTCGGCAATGGCGCATTCAAGCCGAACATCTCGACCCAGGTTGGGGCGCTCTATCCCCCGGACGATCCGCGCCGCGACCGCGCCTTCAGCATCTTCTACGTCGGGATCAATATCGGTTCATTTCTGTCGCCGCTGATCTGCGGCACCTTGGGCGAAGTCTACGGCTGGCATTATGGCTTCGGCGCGGCGGGCGTCGGCATGGTGCTAGGACTGGGCATTTACCTGTGGGGACAGCGGTTTCTGGCTCCCGACCTGCTGATGCGAAAAGCCGAGTCGTCCGAACCCGCTCAGGCTCAGGCGCTGGCCAGTCACGAAAAGGAGCGGATTTGGGGATTATTAGCGATCTGCCTGGTGACCTCGCTGTTCTGGATCGCTTATGAACAGCAGGGCAACACCATTGCGCTGTGGGCAGACAATGACACTGACCGGCATATTTTCGGTTGGGAAATGCCGGCGACCTGGTTCCAGGCGCTCAATCCGGCGTTCATCTTCCTGTTTACCCCGGTGATTACCGCCCTGTGGGCCTGGCAGGCGCGGCGCGGCTGGGAGCCATCATCAGCGACCAAAATGGCGATGGGCTGCTTTCTGTTGGGTGCGGCCTATCTGGTGCTGATTCCACCGGCGGGTACATACGCCGCCGATGGCGTCCCGGTCAGTATGTTCTGGCTGATTGGTTTCAACTGGGTGTTGACGATGGGCGAGCTGTACCTGTCGCCGGTGGGGTTGTCACTGGTCAGCAAATTGGCGCCGATGCGGATGGTGTCGATGATGATGGGGGTCTGGTTTATGACCTCGGCCATCGGCAACTACGCCGCCGGCTATGTCGGCCAGTTTTGGGAGCAGATGCCCAAGGAAGGCTTTTTCCTGCTGGTGGCGGGAATCTCCGGATTGGCTGGCGTCATCATTCTGTTGCTGCTCAGGCCGTTGAAGCGGGCGATTGGCGCTCACGGCGGGGCGTGAGAACCGCGCCGATGCGCCACGTCATCCGTTTTTGCACCCCCAGGAACGGGTTGGCCTGACTAAAACGCCTCCTCTAAATTTTCCCGTGATTGAGAGGAGGAAAATTCATCGTCCCCGCCGATACAGCGGCAAGGGCTGATCGGCCGCCGGCTGATAGCTCTCGCTGAACTCGCTAAACGCCGCCAAGGCATCTTCCAGACTGCGATCCGCCCGCACGGCAAAAGCATCAAAGCCGCTGCGGGCCATGAACGCTAATTGATCGCGCAGTACATCGCCGACCGCCCGGATTTCACCTTGATAACCGTAGCGTTCCCTCAATAGCCGGGCTTGGGAATAGGCGCGGCCATCGGCAAATTTGGGAAATTCCAGCGCCACCACCTGCCAGTGCGGCAGATCAGCGGTCAGATCGGCGATGTTGGTGGTATTCGGCAACTGCACGCCCAGCGGCTCGTCCCGCGCCAGCAGCGCCGCTCGCTCCCGGTTCCAGCGAGCCCATGAGATCAGCACCGACCCGGTGGGCAGTTCCACATCATCGGCGGTGGTTTGCCAGTGATCTTCAATAATCTGCCGGTTTTTGATAATGCGCGCCATGATCGTTTGCCTCATGCGGCTTCAACTGCGGGCTGTTGCGTGGCTCGTGGCTTTCTCGGGACGATGGCCTCGGGTTTGGCGATATAGGCTCTAGCCCGGAAGGGATCCAGACCGATGCGCCGGAAGGTATCCAGGAATCGTTCACCGTCCTGGCGCTGTTCAACATAGACGTGCAGCACCCGCTCAAGGGTATTGGCGACTTCGGCTTTCGGTACTGAGGGACCGAGAATATCGCCCAGCGTCACATCATTTTCCGACGATCCGCCCAACGAAATCTGGTACCACTCTTCGCCCTTTTTATCGACGCCGAGGATGCCAATGTGGCCAACGTGATGATGGCCGCAGGCATTCATGCAGCCGGACAGGTTCAGCCGCAATTCGCCGAGATCGTAGAGATCGTCCAGACGGTCGAATTTCTCGTTGATCTGGTGGGCAATCGCGAGGGAACTGGCGCTGGCCAGGCTGCAAAAATCCAGGCCGGGGCAGCAGATCATATCCGCCAAAGTGCCGATCACCGGCGTAGCCAGCTTTTGTGCCGCCAGCGCGTTCCACAGCGGATAAAGATCGGCTTGGCGCACGTCGGGCAACAACAGGTTCTGGTGGTGGGTGACACGAATCTGGCCAAAGCTGTAACGGTCGGCCAGATCAGCCACCGCGTCCATTTGGTCGGCGGTGAGGTCGCCCGGTGCAACGCCCGGCGTCTTTAGCGCCACAAAGACGTTGCGATAGCCGGCTACCTTGTGATCGGCGACGTTATGCCGCACCCAGGCCGCAAAGGCCGGATCGTCCTGTTGCCACGGCTCGAAACCGGGATCGCCAGCGGCGTCCGGTTCATAAGGCGGCGGGGTGAAATAGCGGCGCACCCGTTCGACTTCAGCGGTGTCCAGCGTCAACCCGGAATCCTTGATGTACCCCCATTCCGTCTCCACCTGCTCGCGGAAATGCGCCGTGCCCAGCGCCTTGACCAGAATCTTGATTCGGGCTTTGTAGATATTGTCGCGCCGCCCGTACTGGTTGTAGACCCGCAGAATCGCTTCCAGATAACTCAACAGATCGCGCTGCGGCAGAAACTCGCGGATGACCTGGCCAATGATCGGCGTCCGCCCCAGCCCGCCGCCGACCAGCACCCGGAAACCGATCTCGCCCTCGGCGTTGTGGAGCAGATTCAGGCCGATGTCATGGACCTGAGCGGCAGCACGGTCGTGGGCGGCCCCGGTCACGGCAATTTTGAACTTGCGCGGCAAATAGGAGAATTCCGGGTGAAACGTGGACCATTGGCGGATGATTTCGCAATAAATCCGCGGGTCTTCTCTTTCGTCCGGAGCGACTCCCGACAGATGATCGGCGGTGACATTGCGAATGCAGTTGCCGCTGGTCTGAATGGCGTGCATCTCGACCTGCGCCAATTCGGCCAGAATGTCCGGCGTCTCTTCCAGCTTCGGCCAGTTGTATTGAATGTTCTGGCGGGTCGTGAAATGGCCGTAACCCCGATCGTAACGGCGGGCGATATAAGCCAGTGTCCGCAATTGCCGCGTGGACAGGAGACCATAGGGAATGGCGATGCGCAGCATTGGCGCATGGCGCTGGAGATAGAGACCGTTCATCAGGCGCAAGGGCCGGAATTCGTCGTCAGTCAACTCGCCCGCCAGATAGCGTTGCACTTGATCCCGGAATTGGGCTACCCGCTCATTGACGAGCGTCTGATCATACTGGTCATACTGGTACATGGTGGGTTCTCGCCTGAAAGTCTGGTCACCTTGACGGCCAATGCCAAGATCTTAGCATTGCGCGTATAGGCAAATTAAAGAATTTTTTAACCGTAAATTTATAATGTTAAATTCTTTTGCCCTTCAGGGCGCTTTCCAGGCGGTCGATTGCAGCGGGTGGCGAGTGGCCAGGCCCTGGGGATGGCGCGTGGCGACGGCGTAGAGTTGAAAGGCGGTTTCCGGGAGCAAGCGCTGGTCCGGGCCATGCGGCTTACGGTAGTTGACGTAGTGCCCGATCAGCTCGTCAAGCGCCCAGCCATCCAGCGCTTCCTGTTTGGACTTGTAGGTGAGCAGGTTGTGGGCGCGGAGCTGATCCAGCCCATCAGGCAGATCCCGTGCGAGTCTGGCGTCCGGCACGGCCTGTTCGATGATCACCACATCCAGCAATTGCCGCTGTAAGGCCAGGTCTTTTTCCAGTTCCACCCGCCAAGGGGTGCCACTGAACAGGTCGGTCAAGGTGATGCCAAACAGCCGATGCCCGTGGTGAAGCCGATCCGGGGTCATGGACAACGCTCCGTGAGAGGGGCGAAATTTTAACCCTGAATCGGGCCGGGGATCATCCGACGATCATCCCATGATCTAATCATCACAGAACTTTCGCCGGGAATCCAACGGGTTCAGCGGGCCGCTAACGGAAAGGCAGGTGAGCGAAAGTCCTGTTGACAGAACACTGGGCTATGGATCAACGGATAGGTCGGGGACGCTGTTTACCCCGCCACTGTCAACCTCGCCCTCGGTCAGCCCCGGACGGCTGAAGCGGGTGATGACCACCTTGCCGGTGTTCAGGCTTACCGTGCATTGCCGGGGTTTGGTCGGGTTGACCGCGCATCCGGTCCAGCCGGCGAAGGTCGATCCGGTAGCGGGAGTGGCGGTAAGAGTCACGGTCGCGCTATTCGCGAAGTAGGCGACGCCGGTGCCACAGGTGGGCGCGCAACTGATGCCCGCTGGGGCGCTAACGACCGTGCCGAAGCCAGGGCCTGCTTTGTAAACGGTCAGGGCGGTCTTGCCCGCGGCGGTAGCCGTGAAGCGGGCCTGCACGGTTTTGGCCACATTCATGGTTGTGGTGCATTGCCGGAGATTGGCCGGATTGACGGTACAACCGATCCAGCCGGCAAACTTGGAACCGGCGGCTTCCCTAGCGGTAAGGAGAACGGCGGTGTTCAACGGGTAGGCCGTGGTGCAGACCGTGCCGCAATTGATACCGGGGGCGGTGATCAGACCTGCGCCGCTACCGGTTTTAACGACCGTTAGGCTCGGCTTGAAGGCAGCAACCACCCGGCAAGCGGCGGTGATCGGGCCGGTGGTGTAGACCCGAGTTACGCTGTTCAGCGTCCCGCCACAGCCGCTGACGGTGGCCTGATAACCGGTCGCGGGGATAATGGTGAAGGTGGTTTTGGCGTTGTGGTTCACCGTCTGAGAGGCCGGTTTGATGCTGCCGCCGAAAATTGGGGTCGCTACGGCGGTTACCGGATAGGTCCTGAGGGCGAAGCTGGCTGTACAAGTGGTGTTGGCAGTCAGGTTGAATGGATTGGCGCAACTCGTTGGATTCCAGCCGCTGAAGGTTGAACCCGCCGCTGCGATGGCCGTCGGCGTGACGGAGGTGTTGTAGGCGAAGGATCCGCCGCCACCGACGGTGCCTGAGCCAGTGCCGGTCTGGGCGACGGTCAGGGTGTAGTTGTTGAGGGTGAAAGTCGCGGTGCAGGTCGTGTCAGTGGTCAAGTTAAACGGACTGGCGCAACTGACGGGACTCCAGCCAGCAAAGGTTGATCCCGCTGCCGCGGTAGCGGTTGGGGTGACCACACTGTTATAGGCATAGATACCGCCGCCGCCCACGGCTCCCGATCCAGTACCGGTCTTATTGACCGTGAGGGTGTAGGTGTTCGA